>CAMZNU010000016.1 GCA_947313885.1 uncultured Clostridia bacterium
ACATTTAAATGTATTAGGGGTTTTTTTTACACTTCACTTTTTTCTTTATACTTTAAAATAGCTTTATAAAATTCCATTTCATTTCTATCTATCCTTACTGCGTTTTTACACTTTTTGAAATCTGGTTTGATTTTTTTAATATTTTTTACGCTTAATGCCTTAATCTCATTTGTTTTTATTTTCATTTTAGGTTTATTGCAACCTTTTATTCCTTCTTCTATTTCTACTTTTATTTCCATTCCATTTCTTGCAAATACCTTTTTTATACTTTTTACAAATTCCGTTTGTCTATCTCCTGAATAACTTAATTCATCAAAAACATATTCTATTAATTCATCTAATGAATACTTTGTATCTGGAAAATATGTGTTGTGTGCTAAATAATTTCTCATATCCCTTTTTCCTGCGGAATCTTCATCTTTTTCTTTTTCCACTAATTTGGCATTTAACTCCTTCAATATTTCTTCTATAAAATCTATTCCGCTTTTGTACAGTGTAAACTGTATTTTATTTTTATAATAACTATATTCTACTACTCCATTGTTTAACTTAACTATTTCGTTATACTTAACAACATTTTTTTCTATATACGCCTTTCTTTTTTCACCTTTTTTATCCTCTTTAATCTCATCTAAGCCTTTCTTTATTTCTTTTAATCTATTATTTCTACATTCTATTATTTCAACTATCAAATTTTTATTACCATTTTTTCTACTTTCTTTTACTATTTCTTCACAAGTTTTTATTTTTTCTGACCCGTCTTTTATATTGGTTTCTATTTTTTTATTTAAATATTTTTCATATGTTTCAAAATCTTTTTTACATATTTTAAATTTGTTGTTATTTTTTAACAGGTTTTTTAAATAAGAATCTTGACCATATTTTTCAAACATAGACATTTTATTAAACTTTATTAAGTTTTTCTCGTCTGCATAAAATCCTCTTTCTTCCCCATCTACTGTAATTTTATAATTCATAAATCCATATTCTTTAAAATACTCTCTACTTATTTTGTCAATTTCTTTTTTTACCACGTCTTCGCTATCTTTTATTTTATCTTTTGTGTCAATTAAAATTTTTCCTACTTCTATTATCTTTTTGATAGAATCTTTTAACTCATTATAAGCTATTTCATCATCTTCTTTATATTTTTTTATCTTTTCTAAAGTAACCATATATTTTTTAAATCCGTTATTTATAGATGATATGTTTTTATTACCTATCATCAAGTATAGTGCAAATATTTTATACTCAAGCTCTGATTCTATAGTTACTACATTTATTTGCTTTGCCATTAATTTTTTTTCTAACCTGTTTTTTTTATCTTCTAGGTTTTTTAATGCTTTTTTATTTTCTATTCTGCCATCTATTTCTACTACTTTTATTTTTCTGTAACTAGTAGTTCCATCAAATGAACTTTTACATAAAAATTCAAAAAATAGTTGTCCTACTAGTTCATTATAGTAACTGTTAAACTGTTTTAACTTATCCCCATTATTTCCACATTGCTTTTGACCTTCTTCGTAAAAATCTACTAATGGTAAATCACTATATTTCTTATCTCTCATTTCTTCTACTATACTTTCCCTAAATTCACTTTTTACTTTTTTTAATATTTCTCTCGTTATTTTTATATTTTTTTCATATCGGTATATTGCATTATATACGTACTCAAAAAGCTTTATCTCGTATTGTTCCATTTCATATTCATTTTTTATCCACTTACTTCCATTCCATTCAAATCTATCTTTTATTATATTTTTTATTTTATCGTATCTTGGAAACGCTTTAAATGAATCTTTATTTTCTATTTCTAACCCTTTCATTACAATATTTAATAGATCATCTTCATCATAATGTTTTAATACATTTGTAGATAATAACTTATGTACGCTGTCTTTTATTACAATTTCTTTATTTATAAATTTATCATATATAATTTTTATTCTAGCCTTATCTTCTTCGTATTTTATTTTTTTATCGCTATTCATTTGATTCTCTGTTATTATTTCAGACAAACACTTTTCTTCATACATGTCACTTCTATAATGCATTACATTGTGTCTTATGTTCATAATAAATCTTGTTATGCTTTCCACATTTTCTTTATAATTCTCTTCTTTTATTATAGGTCTAAGGTAATACTGACCGTATATTTCTTTTTGTCTTTCTAATTTTTCTTCATCAACTTCAACTTCTCCTGCTCCAATGTGATCTTTCCAAAACTTGGTTTCTGGATTTATATATTCACCGCATAAAATACGTAAATTATTTCCTGCATCTACGACCCCACTAGTTAATACTTTTATAAAAATTTCTTTTGCTTTTATTTCTTTTGCTTTTATTTCCTCTAAGTCTAATAAATTATTTTTTTTTCCTCCTACTTTTAAATGATCAATATTTATTTTTTCATCTGTTCCTTTTAAACAATTACTATTTGTTTTTATATGCTCTCCTTTTAAATGACCATACACATGTTTTAAATTTTTTGCACTCTGTATATAGCTTATTATTTTACCTTCTTCCCACTTTTTTTCTATTTTACTATTTTCACTTATGTTTTTTCTATTTCTCCGCCTTACTATTTTTATTATTTGCACTTTAAACACTTCGTCATTTTCAAACTCTTTTTTTAAATCCTCATATGATATGTTTTTTTTATATGCTTTATTTACTATTCCGCTTAATACATTTGTATTGCTTATCTCTTGCTTAGTATTTGTTTTATTTTTCAACATACTTTTTAATAGTTTTTTTATTAATTCCTCTTCCCTTATTGGTACTTCAGCTAAATTAATAAATCCACTTTTTTTAATATGATTTTTATTTTTTAACTCTAAATAAAAGTATTTTATAAATCCATTTATTTCACATTTTATTTGTCTATACTCATCATCTTCTATTTTACATTGTTTCATTGTTAGCCCCCTTTTACTATTTACTTTAATTTTACATTTTATTCTATAAATTTACAATATTTAAGATGAAATTATCAAAAAAAACCTAATACAAATGTATTAGGTTTTTTTCTACTCCCACTCTATTGTTGCTGGTGGTTTAGACGATATATCATATGTTAATCTATTAATTCCTTTTACTTCATTTATTATTCTGCTTGATACTTTTTCTAAAAATTCATAAGGTAGGTGTGTCCATGTAGCGGTCATGAAATCTGTCGTGCTTACTGCTCTTAACACTGCTGTATATTCATACGTTCGTTCATCGCCCATAACTCCTACTGATTTAACAGGTAATAAAACTACAAAACCTTGATCTACTTTATCGTATAAGTTTTCTTTTACTAATTCTGATATAAAAATATCATCTGCCTCACGTAAAATATCGGCTTTTTCTTTTGTAACTTCTCCTAATATTCTAATTCCAAGTCCTGGACCTGGAAACGGGTGTCTATTAACCATATGTTCTGGTATTCCTAATTCAATCCCTACTTTTCTAACTTCATCTTTAAATAATTCTCTAAGTGGTTCTAATAAAGTAAAGCCTAATTCATCTGGCAACCCGCCTACGTTATGATGTGATTTTATAACTGCTGATGGTCCTTTTACTGATTGTGATTCTATTACATCTGGGTATATTGTACCTTGTGCTAAAAATTCAATACCATCTATACTTCTTTTCTCTTCCTCAAAAATATTTATAAATTCATGACCTATTATTTTTCTTTTTTCTTCTGGGTCTGTTATATTTTTAAGTTTATCTAAAAAACGGTCTTCACTATTTACACATTTAATATTCATAGAATAATTTTTACCATATGTATCCATTACTTTTTTAGCTTCATCTTTTCGCATAAGTCCTGTATCTATAAAAAAACAATTTAAATTATCTCCTACTGCTTTATGTACTAATACCGCTAATACCGATGAATCTACTCCCCCTGATAATGCCAATAAAACTTTTTTATTACCAACGGTTTTTTTAATATTTTCTACTGTCTTCTCAATAAAATTTGTTAATGACCAATTTTTTTCACAGTTGCAAATGTCAAAAATAAAGTTTGATATCATTTTAGTTCCTTCAACAGAGTGGGTAACTTCTGGATGAAACTGAACGTTATATATTTCTTTCTCTGGATTATACAATGATGCTATAGAATCTTTACTAGTTGCAATTGCTGTAAACCCTTTAGCTATTTTAGTTACATGGTCGCCATGTGACATCCATACGTTAGTTTCTTTTTCTACTTCTTTAAAAAGTTTATTTTTATTGTCTACTTCTATCGTGATTTTTCCAAATTCTTGCTTTGATGCCTTTCTTATTTCTCCACCTAATAATTGTTGTGTTAATTGCATTCCGTAACAAATGCCTAATATCGGTATTCCTAATTCAAAAATTTCCTTACTTATCGTCGGCGCATCTTCACTATAAACCGATGCCGGTCCTCCTGATAAAATTATTCCTTTTGGCTTTCTTCTTTTTATTTCTTCTAATTGTTCAAAATATGGAACTACTTCTGCATATACACCAAGCTCTCTTACTCGTCTTGCTATTAATTGATTGTACTGCGAACCAAAATCTAATATAAGTATACTATTTTCCATTTCATCCTCCATTTTCTAAGCAATATTAAAATATTTATAAGTATACTTTTTTTTTACATAACTTACAAACTTTTTTTTATTACTATTGACAAACTTATTTATAGTTGTTACCATTACCCAAATTCAAAACAAAATTCATTCATATAAGCTAAAAATTTGGTTTAGCGTTTCTATGATTAACCTATATTAATCGCTATGAAATAATTTTACTATATGTAATGTAATTTTTACGATTTATTATTTTATGCCCTTAGGAGGATATTATGTTAAATTCAAAAATTATTAAAGAGGCTATTACTTTTGATGACGTTTCTCTTGTTCCACAAAAATCAAATGTTCTACCTTCAGAAATTTCATTACAAACAAAATTAACAAAAAACATAACTTTAAACACACCTTTTTTAAGCGCCGCAATGGACACCGTTACAGAATCTAAATTAGCTATCGCTATTGCACGTCAAGGCGGTATAGGAATTATACATAAAAATATGTCTATTGAGGATCAAGCTAAAGAAGTTGACAGAGTTAAAAGAAATGAATCTGGGCTAATAACTAACCCTCTAACGTTAAATAAAGATTCATTATTGTTAGACGCTAACAAAATTATGGAAACTTATAAAGTATCTGGTCTTCCTATCGTTGAAAGCGATGGCACGTTAATCGGTATAATTACTAACCGTGATTTAAAATATAGAAAAGATTTATCTATAAAAGTTATCGAAATTATGACTTCTAAAAATCTTATTACTGCACCTGTTGGCACTACTCTTAATACTGCCAAAGATATTTTATTAGAAAACCGTATTGAAAAATTACCTATAGTAGATAAAAATAATAAATTAAAAGGGCTTATTACTATAAAAGATATTGATAATTTAAAAGAATTCCCTAATGCTTGTAAAGATTCTAGAGGTAGACTTCGCGTTGGTGGTGCTGTTGGTATTTCACCTGATACTCTTAGTAGAGTTTCTGCACTCGTTGACATGGACGTTGATATAATTGCTGTGGATTCTGCTCATGGTCATTCTGATGGTGTTCTTAATACAATAAAAAGCATTAGAGAAAAATTTCCTACCCTTGACATAATCGGCGGAAATATCGTTACTGCCCATGCCGCTCTTGATTTAATAGATGCTGGTGCTACTGCCGTAAAAGTCGGCGTTGGTCCTGGATCTATTTGTACTACTAGAGTCGTTGCCGGTGTTGGCGTTCCTCAACTTACTGCTGTTAATGACGTTTATGAAGTATGTAAAAACTTAAACATCGGTGTAATTGCTGATGGTGGTATAAAATTATCTGGTGACGTCGTAAAAGCTTTAGCCGTAGGTGCTGATTGTGTTATGATCGGTAGTTTACTTGCTGGAACTGAAGAATCTCCTGGTGAAGAAATTATATTCAACGGTAGAAAATTTAAAACTTACGTTGGCATGGGTTCTTTAGCTGCTATGAACCGCGGTTCTAAAGACAGATACTTCCAAGGTAAATCTCAAAAATTAATACCTGAAGGTATAGAGGGACGTGTTCCTTTTAAAGGTTCTTTATCTGATGTTATTTTTCAACTAGCTGGTGGGCTACGTTCTGGTATGGGATATTGTGGTACTCCTACTATTGAAAAATTACAAAAAGAAAGTAAGTTTGTTAAAGTAACAGGAGCTGGTCTTAAAGAAGCACATCCCCACGATGTTAATATTACGAAAGAGGCACCAAACTATAATGCCTAATAAAAAAATAAAAAAACAAGCTGATCAGCTTGTTTTTTTATTTTTTATATTTTACTTTTAATACGTGTATATCTTGAAATATTTAATAAAACTCCCATTAATCCCATCGTAATAATTATAGATGTTCCTCCATAACTAATAAACGGTAATGCTATACCTGTATTTGGTATTGTGTTTGTCACAACGGAAATATTTATTATTGTCTGCACTGCTAAAAATATTATAATACCTACTGCTACTAAAGATGAAAATAAATCTGGTGCATCAAATGCAATTTTAAGACCTCTCCATATTATAACTCCAAATAACGTTATTATAATTGTTGCACCTACTAACCCTAACTCCTCACAAATAACTGCAAAAATAATATCGTTGTGTGCCTCTGGTATAAAATCAAGTTTTTGTCTACTTTTTCCAAACCCAAGCCCAAATATTCCACCTGATGCAATTGCATATAATCCTTGTATAGTTTGAAATCCTTTGTTTAATGAATCACTAAACGGATCTCTCCATGCACTGAAGCGTCCACCTCTAAACCCATCACCAGACTTTGCTTGTGCAACGAGGTATAAAAGTAAAACCGATACTCCCCCTACTCCCGCACCTATAAATCGCCACGTAAATGGACTTGCTACAAATATAATACCAAAAGAAATAATTAATAAAATAATTGTTGTACTAAGATTTTTTCCCACTGCTACTAATCCTATTAAGAATATAATTTTTCCACAAAATATCATAAACATCCTATTATCTATTAAAATTTTGGGGGTTCTTGAGATTTTTGATGGTATGTATAAAATCAATGTAGCTTTTGCGATATCTGATGGTTGAAACCTAAACCCTATACCTGGTATTTCTAGCCAACGTCTTGCACCATTGACTTCTACACCAAGAGGAGAAAAGGCTGCCAACAACAAAGTTATAACTGATAAGCTATATAAAATCGTCGGCACTTTATATTTTAATAATTCAAAATCAAAACTTGACATAATTATCATCGTTAAAAATCCTATTAGAGCAAATAATAGTTGTTTTTTTGCAAAGTAACTTGCACTATTAAATCTAGTTTGTGCCGTGTAATAACTCGCACTATATACCATGAGTACACCGAATATTGTTAATAAAATTATTGCTAAAAAGATTATATGGTCACTATTACCTCTATTAACCTCTATGGTATTTTGGTATTTTTTTTTTACATCTCTTTGTCTTCTTTGATCCACATTTACCCCCTTTTTTTAATGTTTAAAACTATTTCTTTATATTTATTCCCTCTCACTTCATAGTTTTTAAACATATCAAAACTTTTATATCCTGGTGAGAATAAAACTATTTCACCACCCTTTCCTATCTCTAACGATTTTTCCACTACGTCATCTAGTGTAGTCGCTTCCGTTATATGTTCATACTTCACATTTTTTAAACATTTTTTTAATTTACTCGTATTTTCGCCAAATAAAATAACGTGCTTAACTTTTTTATTTATTAATCTTATTAATTCAAAATCTACTGTTTCTTTTTCAACACCACCTAAAATAAGTATTACTTTTTTCTCGAAAGATTTTATAGCATTTATAGTTGATTGCTCGTTAGTAGCTTTTGAATCATTTATAAATAACATCCCATTAACGCTTCTTATGTATTCTAGTCTATGCTCTACACCTTTAAAACTATACACTCCTTCTCTTATTTGTTCTATCGGTATGTTCAAACATAAGCACACAGCTACCCCACCTAATATGTTTTCTACATTGTGTTCGCCTATTAATTGTACTTTATTTAACTCTATTATCATTTTTTTACTATTCACTGTTTTAAAATAAATTTTATTATTCTCTACTAAAAGTCCATAATTTAATTTACTATCTCTACTAAAATAAATTATTTTTGACTGTGCTATATCGTTAATCATATTTCTACAATGATCATCGTCGTAATTTAATATTATAATTTCTTTTTTTCCCGCATTTTGAAATATTCTTTTTTTTGCTTCTATGTAATTTTGAACAGTACCATGTCTTTCTAAATGGTCATTTGATATGTTTATAATTAAACTAATACACGGGTTTAACGTATGTGTCGTTTCTAATTGATAACTCGATAACTCTACTATAAATATAGTATCCTCTTCACTTTCCATAACCTTCTCTGTAAATGGCACTCCTATATTCCCTACTAACTCTCCTTTCACTTTACTGCCTTTCACATTTAAAATGTTATCTATTAATTTAGACGTCGTTGTTTTACCATTTGTTCCCGTTATACCTACAATCTTATTAGAAGTTAACATATTTGCTATTTCAACTTCACTTACTATTTTTATTCCAATCTCTTTAGCTTTTAATAAATAATCCTTTGACAACGGTATACCTGGACTGACTACTATTAAATCCTTATTTTCAATTATATCTATTCCACTGTTTTTTATTACTACTTCTATTTTATCTCTTAAACTTTGCTGTACCTTTACTTCCTTCTCATCAAATAATGTTATAGTGCTTCCTAATGATAATAAAAGTTTGCATACTTCTATTCCACTTTTTCCACCACCACAAACTAATATTTTTTTATTTTTAAAGTACATCTAATATACACACCCCTAAACAATATTTTGTATTGCTAAATATCCTACTAAACACATCATTCCCGTTAATATATAAAATGACTGAACTATCTTTTGCTCTTTATGACCTTTTAATTCTAAATGGTGATGGTACGGTGCCATCTTAAACACTCTTTTACCTTTTGTTAATTTAAAATACCCTACTTGAATTATTACGGATAACGTTTCAATTACATATACTAACCCTACTATTAATATAAATAGTTCTAAATGTAATATTGATGTTATTCCTGCTATAAAACCACCTAATGCCAATGATCCTGTATCACCCATAAATATTTTTGCTGGATTACAATTAAATAATAAAAAACCTGCTAGCGACCCCGATAAAACCCAACTTATTACAAATACATCATTTTTTAAATACAATGCTGAAAATCCAAAAAACATCGTCACTAATATAGTCGTCCCACTTGCTAAACCATCTAAACCATCTGTTAAATTTACACTGTTTACAGTCCCTACCATCATTATGTAAAAAAAAGGTATATATAGAAATCCAAGATTTACACTTAACCCTTTTCCAAACGGTATGTATACAATCCCTAAATTACTGCTCGTAGATACTAAGTAATACAAAAATATTGTGGTAACTAACGTTTGTGCTATTATTTTTTCTTTTGCTTTTAGTCCTAATGATCTCTTTTTTACAACTTTTATATAGTCATCTACAAATCCTATCACCCCATAACTTAATGTTATGAACAATAATGCACTTATATCCATATTATTTTTTAGAAACATTAATGAACCTATTAATAAGCTAGATAAAAAAATTACTCCACCCATCGTTGGCGTCCCTGATTTATTTAAATGACTTTTTGGACCATCATCTCTTACTTGTTGACCTAATTTTAATTTTATTAAGTATGGTGCTAGTAAATTATATATTACTATACACGCTACAAACCCTGCTATTGCACCATATACCCCGTCTGTTATATCGTACGTCATATTTATCTCTCCTTAATTTTTTCCACCGTTTTTTCTAGTTCCATTCCTCTTGAGCCTTTAATTAAAATTATTTTAATGCTTTTTATTACATCCTCTATATTTTTAATCAAATCATCTTGTGTTTTGAAATATACAACTTTATTTTTATTTAACTGTTTTGCTACTTCATACCCGTAAAAACTATTTTCTCCTACAAAAATTATTTTATCTATACTAGAGTCTATGCTATATTTTCCAATTTTCTTATGATGTTCTATAGATCCTTCGCCTAACTCAAACATATCGCCTATTATTATTCCTTTTCTTTCTTTTGTTTTTAATCCTTTTAATAAATCTATAGCTTTTACCATTGAATCTGGATTTGCATTGTATACATCATTTATAATTTTAATACCACTTTTTGATGTTTCCATAGCCATTCTATTTTTTGATAACTTAAATTCTTTTATCCCTTTTTTTATTTCATCATCACTAACACCTAGTATTTTGCCACACCCATAACCCGCTAATACATTATATGTCATGAATTCTCCTGGTATGTCAACACTAATATCCATCTCTTCATCTAAATATTTTACTGTTAGTTCTATTCCTTCTAAATATTTATTTACTACATTACTACTTTTAAAATCATTATTTTGATTATTTCCAAATTTTAAAATTTGAAGCCTGTTTTTTTTAATATCTTCTAATAATTTATCATCGCCATTTAATAATAATATACTCCCATTTTCCATACCATTTGTTATTTCCAATTTAGCGTCTAATACACCTTCTTTATTTCCTAAGTTCTCTATATGCGCATTTCCTATATTCGTTATTATACTTATGTCGGGTTTCACTATTTTAGTTAAATTATGTATCTCACCAAATTTATTCATCCCCATCTCTATAACGGCTATTTCGTCATCATCTTCTATTCTAAATACCGTTAATGGTACTCCTAACTCATTATTAAAATTACCTTCTGTTTTTAAAACTTTATACTTTTGTTCTAATACGCTAGATATTATATCTTTTGTCGTAGTTTTACCACTACTCCCTGTTATCCCTATTACTTTTATGTTCAATTTACTCCTATAGTATTTTGCTAAATCCATTATTCCTTTTCTTGTATCATCAACTTCTATTACTACATTATCTTTATACTCACCTCTATTTACTAATGCACATATACACCCTTTTTCCTCAGCACTCTTAATAAATTTATGTCCATCTACTTTTTCACCTTTTAACGCTATAAACAATCCTCCTTTAACTTCTATACGTGAGTCTATTACTATATTTTCTACCTCTAATTTACTTTGTTCCTTTTTATTTAGCTCACCGCCTACCGCTTTGGCAATTTCTCCTAAGGTTATTTTTATCATTATAGCCCTCCTATTACTTTCATTGCTGTTTCATAATCGCTAAAATGATATTTCTTTTCCCCTATTATTTGATAATCTTCATGTCCTTTTCCGGCTATTATTACAGAATCTTCTGGCGTCGCTATCTCAATAGCTTTTTTTATAGCCACATCTCTATCAATATATGAATAGTTTTCTTTATTACTATTCATTCCTTTTAATATATCATCTACTATTTTTTGTTTATTTTCTGTACGTGGGTTATCTGACGTTACTATCGTAATGTCGCTATACTTACTACTAATACTACCCATTATAGGTCTTTTAACAACATCTCTATCTCCGCCACATCCAAATACCGTTATAACTCTACCTTTAGTATTTCTTTTTATTGCTTTAATTACCATTTCTAATGCATCTGGCGTATGGGCATAATCTACAAATACATTTAAATTTTTATCATTAATTACTGGTTCTATTCTTCCTGGTACACCTTTTATTTTTCCTAACCCCTCTTTTATAACTTCAACACTAACTCCTAATTCATGACAACATAATATAGCCATTAACGTATTGTACACAGTAAAGTCTCCTGGTACATCGATTTTTATATTTTCTGTTTTACCATCTATAGTTACATCATAACTAAGTTTATTAACCCTAAGTTTAATATTTTTTGCCTTGTAATCACTTTGCTCATTTATACTAATTTCTATTACCTTACACTTTCTTTCTTCTTTTAATTCTGAACTTAATCTTTTCCCATACTTATTATCAATATTTATTATTCCGATTTCACACATATTAAATAATTTCTTCTTACTTTCATAATAATCTTCAAAAGTATTATGAAAATCTAAATGGTCTTGGGTTAAGTTTGTAAATATTCCTACTTTGAATTTTGTGTAGTTAACACGATTTTGTTTTAGACCATGTGATGATACTTCTGCAATTATTTTATTTACACCTTCTTCTAAAAACTTACTATATATTTTTTGCATATCTATAGCATCTGGTGTTGTACTCGTTTCAAATGGTAATTTTACATCTTTACTATTTATTTTTATTCCTAACGTTCCTATCGTTCCAACTTTATTTTCTGCATAACTTAATATCTTTTCTATATAATATGTCGTTGACGTTTTTCCATTTGTTCCTGTTACTCCTACTATTTCAAATTTTTCACTTAAATTGCCAAAATAAATATTATTTACATACGCTAAACAATCTCTTGTATCTTCCACTTTAATTATTGTTATATCATTTTCTTCTATTTTTACTTTTTTACTCGTTACAAAAACTCTTACACCTTTTTTATAACATTCCGATATCGCACTATGACTATCATACTTCTCACCTTCTATACAAATAAATAAATTTCCTTTTTTCGCTTTTCTACTATCTATTTCTATTTTTTCTATTGTTCGTTCTTTACCTAAATTTACAATTTCATATTTATAACCTTTTAACAAAATATCCATTTTACAGCTCCTCTTTTTATATTTTTCTTTACACTATTATACTTTAACTTTGACTAATTTAAAATACTTTTAATTAGTCTACAATTCTTATTACTATATATATTAAAAAACATAAAAAAAAGAAGTACAAAACTTCTTTTTTTTGTTACAAGCTATTTAATATACTACTTTCCCGCCAACTATAGTTGATATTATTTTACCTTTATATTTTTTACCGTCATATGGGCTAAACTTAAACTTAGATTCAAATTTAGCAACATCTACTACTGTTTCTCCCTCTTCATCAAAAATAAAAAAATCTGCTATATACCCTTTTTTTATCTCGCCTTTATTTTTTATGTTTAATATTTTACATGGATTTTTTGACATTTTTTCAATTAATTTATATAACGTTAGTTCACCTTTTACTACTAATTCGTTATATGATGTGTAAAAAGCCGTTTCAATAGTTGAAATTCCATTTGATGCTTTTTCAAACTCTTTCATTTTATCCTTTTTATCATTTGGGGAATGTCCAGACGTTATTACGCCTATTATGTCTTTTTTTAATCCTTCTATTATTCCTCGTCTGTCATTCTCACTTCTTAATGGCGGTGATATTTTAAAACTTGTATCATACAACTCAGCACATTCATCCGTAAAAGTAAAGTATTGTGGCGTAGTATCACAAGTTAAACCTAAACCACTTTTTTGGGCAAACTCAATTTTCTTTATTGAATTTTTACACCCTAGTTTTGTTAAATGTATGTTTCTTCCTACTTCTTTTGATAATATTATATTTCTTGCCACTATTAATTCCTCTGCTGAATTAGGTATGCCTCTTAATCCTGTATTTGTTGATGTCTTCCCTAAATTAAGCACCCCTTCACCTTTTAAATTTTTATCCTCACAACTTAATATGATCGGTAAATTAAACATCTCTGTGTATGTCAAAATATTTCTTAATAAATTACTATCGTTTAATGTTTCATTGCCATCTGATATAGAATCAATTCCTTCGTTTTTCATGTCAGATATTTCTGACATCTTATTACCACCACAGTGTTTTGTCATATTGCAACTCAATAACATATTTAAATTAGATGTTTGCTTCATTTTATTTTTTAAGTAACTTACTACTATTTTATTGTCTATAGCTGGATTAGTTCGAGGTATACAATTTATTGTGGTGTACCCACCTTTTAACCCCGCTTTACTTAAACTTAATATATTCTCTTTATGCTCAAACCCAGGCTCTGTTAACTCGCAATTTAAATCTACTAATCCTGGTAATACATATTTATTATTTACATCTATTATCTCTTTACAATCTTCATAACCCTCTAATATTTTATAGCTTTCATTTACTTCTACAATCTCTTCTATAAAATCACCATCTATAAAAATATTTACTAACCTATCTTCTTTTTTTGATAATATTTTAGCATTAACTATCATTCTTTTCATATTATTCACCACCCCTTAACGACATTAAATATAATACAGCCATTCTTATAGCCGTTCCATTAAAGAGGTGATCATTTATTTGCATTATTGGATCTTCCATTAACTCCGTCTCTATTTCTATCCCTCTTCTTACTACGCCTGTATGCAGTACCATCACATTTTCTTTAGCTAATAATAGCATATCTCTATTTAATTTATATAAGCTTTTATATTCTTCAAACGAAGGTATTAATTTTTCATATACATCATCTTCTAATGTTTTTTGCACTATTACTACATCGACATCTATTATAGCCTCATAAGGATCATGGTATACCGTAACATTATCTTCTTCTATTTTATACGGAATTAATGTAGGTGGTGCTGATATTCTTACTTTTGCTCCTAATTTTAATAATGCCCATAACATACTTATTCCGACTCTGCTGTGTAGCATGTCACCTAAAAATAATACTGTTAGGTTTTCAAAATCCTTCTTTAAACTTTTTATTATCATTAAATCTACTAATGCTCTTATTGGACTTTCATTTAACCCGTCACCTTCATTAATTACAGACGCTTTCACATTGCTAGCTAAAAATCTTGTTGCACCCGATAAACTATGAGTTAAAATTATAAAATCCGCTCCTATTTGCTCTACTAATTGCCCTGTCACCAACACGTCACTTTTAGATGCTTTTAAGTTATCTGTTGACAATGTTAAAACTGTAGCTCCCAAATGTTTTGCCGCCATCTCAAATGATAATTTTTTACGCATTTGGTTTTCCTTAAATATTAGCACTACTGTTTTTCCTTCTAGATGTTTTATCGTTTTTTTACTTTTTGTTAATGTACTAAAACTTTGTGCTGTCTTTAAAATATCATTTATTTGCTCCGCTGATAAATCTTTTATCGATACTAAGTCTTTATTATTAAACATTTTTCACCTCGAATGTAATCTTTTATAAATTCTTATTCTGTCTATAATAATTTAAAACTTTTTTAAAATCCTTAGGTAACTCTGTCGTAAACTCCATATACTTACCTGTCTTTGGATGTATAAATCCTAACGTTTTAGCATGTAATACTTGTCCTTTTAAATTAAACTTATGTTTGTTTCTGCTATATGTCTCATCTCCTAACAAAGGATGACCTAAATATTTCATATGCACCCTTATTTGATGGGTTCTTCCTGTCTCTAAACTAAATTCTGCATAAGTGAAATTATCAAATCTCTCTAATACTTCAAAGTGTGTTACTGATCGTCTACCATTTGAATCTATCGTCATCATCGTTCTATCTTTTCTACTTCTTGCAATCGGTCTATCTACTGTCCCTTTGTCTTCTTTTATTATATTATGCACTATTGCATGATACTTTCTTGTCATCGTATGATCTTCTAACTGTTTAGATAATTTTATATGTGCTTCATTAGTTTTTGCTACTACTAATAGTCCTGTCGTATCTTTATCTATTCTGTGTATTATTCCCGGTCGTAACTCTCCATTTATTCCTGATAACTCATCTTTACAATGATACATTAGTCCATTAACTAACGTACCTGTATAATGTCCAGGTGCTGGATGCACTACAACACCACTAGCTTTATGCACTACTAATAACTCACTATCTTCATATACTATATCTAAATTCATTTCTTCGGCTTCTATTTCTATTTCTTTTGGTGGTTCAATATTAAATTCTATTTCGTCACCTTCACTCATTTTATAATTTGACTTGACCACTTTCCCGTTTGCTGTTACACATCCTAATTTAATCGCTTTTTGTACGTTACTTCTTGATAAATTTTCAAATTTGTTACTTAAATAGCTATCTACTCTTTTATTATCATCCTTGTCTGTTACTTTAAACTGTTCAATCACTTTTTTTGTCCTTTCGAATCTATCATAGTTATTATCATCATTGATATTCCACCTACGGATACATATATGTCCGCTATATTAAATATTGCAAAATCTATAAATTCTAATTCAATAAAATCTACTACATAACCTATAAATATTCTATCTATCATATTACCTATTGCTCCACTTAATATTATTATTAATATCAGTTTCGCTATTTTGCTTTCAAAATATTTATCGCTATTTATTATTAAATATACGATAAATCCCATTATAATAATTGATATGAATAATAGAAGAAATCTTGAATTATTAAATATACCAAAAGCAGCACCTCTATTTTCGACATATGTAAAAGATAGAATATTATTTATAATCGCCTTTGATGTCTCACCTTTTAAATTCTCTACTACTAACCATTTACTAATTTGATCTATCACTACTAATACTACCGATAATGGTATTAACATTTTTACCGCTCCCTACCTTTTAACTTTTTATATTTTTATTTTAACATATATATGTCGTTTTTAATATATATTTTATAATTGATTTTATTTATAAAAAAAGACTGTTATCTATACTTAAAATAAAGAATATTTATTTTAAGTATGAAATTAAGTTTAATGAAAAGAAAAATATTTAATTAAGAAAGTTTCTTCGAAATCAATTACATATCAACAGCGTTTATAAAATTTTATAAAAGTAAGTACTTAGGTAAGTTACCTTGAACTATTTTTGAAGAGTCTTGATTCGATATAGATATATAGGGTTTAAAAAAGATGACCCCTGCATAATACAGAAATCATCTTTTACTGTTATAATATTTAAATACTTTTTTTAGCGTCCTTGACATAGGTTACAGTTCGTAAACTACAGACTTTTTTATTCTACAATATCTAATATTACTCTTTTATTCTCACTAACTGCCATAGATTTAACTATCGTTCTAATAGAGTTTATCGATTTACCTTTTTTCCCGATAATTTTACCCATATCATTTTTAGCTACAGTTAATTCAATTTTAACAGTGCCGTTTTCTTCAATAGTTTCTATAACCTTCACTTCATCTACTTCATCTACTAAATTTTTAGCTATCATCTCAACTAATGTTTTCATCCTAAGACTCCTTATGACTATATTAAATATAGAACATTACTATTAGTTTGTTGCTTCTGCTTTTTTAATTAAACCTTTTACAGTATCTGTAGGTTGTGCACCATTAGCTATCCATTTTTTTGCTTCTTCTAAGTCTAATTTTAATTCGATTGGTTTTTTAACAGGATTGTAATGTCCTAATTGCGCTATTATTTTACCATCTCTTGATACTTTTGAATCCGCTACTACGATTCTATAAAAAGGTGTTTTCTTTGCACCCATTCTTTTTAATCTTATTTTAACTGCCATCTCTTTTTCACCTCCTTTAAAATATTTTATTTATCTTAAAAAAACGGCATTTGCATTTTGCCCTTTCTTCCCGATTTCATTCCTGAAAATTGTTTCATCATTTTTTTCATGTCTTTAAACTGTTTTAACAATCTATTTACTTCTTGTATATTTCTACCACTACCTTTTGCAATCCTTTTTCTTCTTGGTCCATTTATTATTTCTGGATTACTACGTTCTTTTTTGGTCATAGATTTTACAATTGCTTCTACATGAATTAGCGCCTTATCGTCTATGTCTACATCGGATAAATTAACTTTACTTCCCATCCCTGGTATCATTCCTAATATATCTTTTATAGGACCCATTTTTTTTACTTGTTCCATTTGCATTAAAAAATCATCAAAAGTAAATTGGTCTGTCCTTAAACGTTTTTCCATCTCTAACATTTCTTTTTCATCTATATTAGTTTGTGCTTTCTCTATTAAAGATAAAACATCTCCCATACCTAATATTCTTGATGCCATTCGTTCTGGGTGGAAAACTTCTAAATCCTCTAACTTTTCTCCAACACCTACATATTTGATCGGCTTACCAGTTATACTTTTTACTGATAAAGCTGAACCGCCTCTAGCATCTCCGTCTAACTTCGTTATTATTATTCCGTCTAAACCTAATTTATCATCAAAACTTTTTGCTACTGTAACCGAATCTTGTCCTGTCATCGCATCTATCACTAGCAAAATTTCTTGTGGTCTAACTTCTTTTTTTATACTTTCTAACTCACTCATTAATTCTTCATCTATATGCAACCTACCTGCTGTATCTAAAATTATTACGTTTAAGTTAAATTGTTTTGCATATTCTAAAGATTTTTTTGCTATTTCTATTGGGCTCTTACTTCCTTCTATTGAAAAAACTGGTATATCAAATTTTTTCCCTAAAGTTTCTAATTGTTTTACTGCCGCTGGTCTATATACATCACAACCTACTAATAACGGTTTTTTACCATCTTTTTTTAACTGTCCTGCTAATTTTGCTGTAGTCGTTGTTTTTCCTGCACCTTGTAACCCAACCATCATAAACACCGTTTGCGTTTTGTTTGAAAATGTTAATTTACTTTGTGTTGTACCTAATAAAGCTACTAACTCATCATTAACTATTTTTATAACTTGTTGTCCTGGTGTTAGACTTTCTAATACATCTGATCCTATTGATCTTTCCTTTATAGCTTTTATAAAATCTTTAACTACTTTATAGTTAACGTCTGCTTCTAGTAATGCTAATTTTATTTCTCTCATTGCTAAAGATACGTCACCTTCCGTTAACTTACCTTTACTTTTAAGTTGCTTAAATACTTCTTGTAACTTATTTGATAAACTTTCAAAGGCCATATTCTACTCCTTCTCTTTTACTATTCAATAAACTCTTCGAATTTCTTATTTATCTCTTCTTTAAGTTTTTTATCTTCTATTAAATCTTCCACACTTTCTTTAAGCGAATTAAACTTTTTTTTATTTTCTTCATGCTTTTTAACTAGATTTAATATTTCTTCATATTTACATAATTTATTTTCTGCATTTTTAACACTATCTCTAGCACCTTGTCTACTAATATTAAATTGTTCACCTATTTCTGTTATAGAACAATCATCAAAATAATACATACTATACATCTGTTTTTGTGTATCCGTTAACAATTCATTGTAGTAATCATATATCAATGTTTTAAATAATATGTCATCCATAGTCTACTCCTAGCTGACTGTAAAGTTAATTACCTTTACAACTAAACATAGTGTATATAATTTTTGTTTTTTTGTCAACAATTTTCTTTCAATTTTTATTTCAATAACTTTATGCTATACGTTAGCTTCTATAAAATATATTATTTTTCATACAGCGAGGTATTTATTTCCTTACTTCCAAATTATTTTTCTATGCATCGTTATATTTTTTCGCCTTTTAAACCTTTATTTTATTTTCTGTTTCTTCTATTAAATAGTCACTATTTTATTTTTTTGTTTATAGTTTCCGCACATATATTTTTGTCATAGTTTTCTTTTTTCTCTTATATAATCTTATATAATTTATCAATATTTTAAAATCTATAAATTATATATTTTATTTTATTTATAGATTTTACTAATTTGCTTCTAGAAATCATCAAATTTAACAACGATTTTTTGCTATATATTTTTTTTAGCATTAATCCTTTGTACTTCTTTTATATTTTTTCTTGCTTTCTAAACTTTATATGCTAGAATGAAAATTGTAATTAATCAATTATACATAATTTAAAAAGGAGCTAATTATGATTAACAGTATTAATATCTTTATTTCTTTTGTTGGTGGACTTGCTTTATTTATTTACGGCATGACTATTATGTCTAAGGGTTTTCAAAAAGCCGCTGGTGAAAAAATGAGTTCTCTTATCGCTAAAGCAACTTCTAATAAATTGTTAGCCATACTTATCGGTGCATTAACTACTATGTTAGTTCAAAGTAGTTCGGCAACTACTGTTATGGTCGTTGGTTTTGTTAATGCCGGTATTATGAATCTTTTCCAATCTGTTGGAATTATTATGGGGGCTAATATCGGTACTACTGTAACTAGTTGGATCGTTGCATCTTCTGAGTTCGCTACATTTTTAAAACCTACAACTTTAGCGCCTCTTATGGTTGCTATTGGTGTCGTTATTAGACTTACTAGCAAAACTTCTAAAAAAACAGTAATCGGAGATATTATTATCGGGTTTGGTATACTATTTATTGGTATGAATAACATGAGTAGTGCCGTAAAACCTTTTAGAGATTCTCAATTTATGATAGATGCTTTTGTATCTTTTGGTAACAACCCTGTACTTGGTGTCCTTGCCGGTGTAATCGTTACTTTTATGGTTCAAAGTAGTTCTGCATCTATGGGTATTTTACTAGCTTTGGCAAGTCAAGGATTAGTTCCTTTTTCAGCCGCTATATATATAATTGCTGGACAAAATATTGGTACTTGTTTTACAGCTCTTATATCTTCTATTGGTGCTTCTAAAAGTGCTAGAGCGGCATCATATATACATTTTTTATTCAATTTAATAGGAAGTACTATTTTTATAGCTATATTCCTTATAGTGTTTAAACTTCCTTTTGCACAGATTTTTACAGAGGTTACAACTTTACCATCTAACTTATTAGGAACAACTTTTTATAAACTCATGGTACTTTCACAATCTAACATTGTAGCTACTACTGCTATTAGTCTTACTGGCATTAGTATTATTCATACAGTCTTTAACATTAGTAGCACTATCCTTCTTTATCCTTTTAGCAATAAAATTGTTGTTTTAGCTGCAAAACTTGCTAAAGTAGATTTAGATAAAAAAGTTATTGTTGAAGGAGATGCCGTTTTCTTAGATGAACGTTTATTAGAAAATCCATCTGTTGCCCTTGAAAGAGTTCACTCGGAAATTTCTAGATTAGGTGGAATATCAAAAGAAATATTTTCTCTAGCTAGTAAAACTATTTATAATAATAATAAAGATCTTCACCAAGACATCGATGAAATAGAAAATAATATTGACACAATAGAACACGATATAACTACATTCGTAACGGAAACTATGAAAAAAGGTCTCTCTTCACACGAACGTATTTTATCTGCTTCTTATTTACACATACTTAGCAATATAGAACGTATTGCTGATCATTGTGTTAACATTAGCGAAGGTTGCAAATATTTAACAACTTATGAGACCTCTTTCTCTGAGCGTGCTATTTCAGATTTAAATAATGTTTTAGATTTATCTTATAACTGTTTAGATAGTGCACTTATTTCTTTTGACACTAATGATTTGAAATATGCTGATGTTTGCTGTGATCTAGAAAACCAAATTGATGACCTTGTTGATCAATTACGTAGTGAACATATTAATAGACTTTCAACTAGTGAATGTACTCCAGAAGCTGGAATAATTTATTGGGATGTTCTTTCTAATCTTGAAAGAATTTCCGACCATTCTAAAAATATTGTAGAGTGTGTTCAAAAAAATGAAAAGTAATGAAATAAAAAAGTGCATATGCACTTTTTTTATTTCATTACTTTTCATTTTTTTCATGTTTTTTTTATTCTACTTTTCTCTACTTTGTGGTAGAATAATTTAACAAACAATATGAATTATGGAGGTACTACACTTATGAACTATCAATTAAACACAAATGTATCATCGCCTATATTAAAAGTTATATTAAATAACAACCAAGCTGTATCTTTTGAACGTGGTGCTATGGTATATAAAACAGAACTTATTTCATTAGAATCTTCACGTAATAGTAGTATATTCAACGTCCTTAGTCGTGGTTTTGTTAATGGTGATGTTTTACAATTACCTAGTTCTATCTCATTATCGGATAATCAATATATAGCTCTTGCTCCTTCTGTAGTAGGTGATATTTTAGTTTTGTCCATTGGCGAAAACCAACTTTTTTTAAATCAAGATACATTTCTTGCCTGCGATACTACAGTTTCTTTAACTGTTAATAGAATCCCTGGACTTAGCATTGTCGTATTGGGTTCTAATGCTTCTCTTTTTAATTTGAAAACCTCTGGTGTCGGTGACATTGCTATCTGTGGTTTTGGAAATATTATTAAAATCGATGTGAATAACGAAAGTTTGTCTTTTGATAATTCTCATGTTCTAGCCTGGGATACTTCTTTAGATTATAAAGCTGTTCCTTCATCATCGTCTTCGGGACTTAAAACAGGAGAATCTCTTTCCCTTGATTTTAAAGGCTCAGGTTCTGTTTATATTCAAACTAGACAACTACCAGATTTCTCAGAAAAAATTATGAAATACAGCAAATAAAGGAGAACTTATGAATATTGTTTTATTAGAACCAGAAATAGCACCTAATACAGGCAACATAGGCAGAAGTTGTGTCGCAACTAATACAACTTTACACCTTATCGAACCTTTAGGTTTTAAAATTGACGATAAATCATTAAAGCGTGCTGGTCTTGATTATTGGCACGCTTTAGATCTTAAAATATATGAAAACTATAACGATTTTTTAAATAAAAATAATAATCCTACTGTGTTTATGGCAACTACTAAATCTACTCAAACTTATTGTGATGTATCTTATAAACCCGATAGCTTTATTATGTTCGGTAAAGAAAGCAAAGGCATACCAGAAGAATTATTAGTTAATAATAAAGAAAATTGTATTCGTATACCTATGATAGGGCAATACAGATCTCTTAATTTATCAAACTCTGTATCTATCGTTTTATTTGAAAGTCTTAGACAAAACAATTTTTTAGATTTTCAAACAGAAGGTACGTTACACAATCTAACTTGGAAAGGTTAATTATGATACTAGCATCCCAATCTCCAGATAGAAAAAATTTACTTAAAACTTTAATCCCAAATTTTAAAATATTAGTTAGTAATACTACAGAATTTTTTGATGACGATTTAACTGTTTATGAAAATGTAACGGCTGTATCTTTAGAAAAAGCTACTTACATTAAAAATAATTTTAACGTAAAAAATGAAACTATTATAGCTTGTGATACTGTTTGCTATTTTAACGGCACTACTTTTCAAAAACCAGAAAATAGATTAGATGCTTTTAACATGCTTAAAAGCTATAATAACAATCCGCTAGAAGTAATAACTGGCGTCGCTATAGTTACATCTGATAAAACTTATAACTATTATGTAGTAAGCACCATTACTTTTAATAATATTACAGATACACAAATTAACAACTGGCTAAATCAAAATAATTATATGGGTAAATCTGGCGCTTTCGCCATAGATGATGCTGAAAATTTTTTTAACTTAACTATTAAAGGATCTATTAGCAACATTATAGGTTTACCTCTAGAATCAATTAAAGAAATTTTTTTGAAAGAAAAGTTTCTTTAAGGAATATTTATCTTTAAAAATGTTTAAACTTTAAATACAAATTATTATAAGGAGAACTTATGGACAATATAAGTAATAACGTATTTAGCGATAAAGCTAAATTTGCAATTAAAAAAAGTACACTCTGTACCAAAAGATTAGGACACCAATTTATAGGGACTGAACATCTTCTGCTCGGGCTATTAGAAACTAAAAATAGCGTCGCTTATCAAGTTCTTACAGAGCTTAATATCACTTACAATAAGGTGGAATCTTTAGTGATTGCTTCTATTTATGATGAAAATATAAGCATAACTTTAGGCGTTGATGAGACTGCTTTGCTAGGCTACACACCAAAAGCTAATAAAGTTTTTCAAGAAAGTTTAAAAGAAAGTTTTGTACTTGGAACTTCGAAAGTCGGAACTGAGCATATACTCCTCGCTATTATAAATGATGATAATTGTCTTGCAATGAAAGTCATTTCAAGACTAAATATAACTAGCGATCAAATTAGACATAAAATATCTCTTGCTCTTGGTGGTGTAAAGTCACCTTTAAAACCTAAAAATGTGAAATCTAATGTTAAGCCTAAAAAAAGTACTACACCAGCTCTTGATAAATATAGCATTAATTACAGTGACTTAGCGTCTAAAAATAAATTTGATCCTACTATCGGTCGTGAAAACGAAATAGAACGTTTAATTCAAATTTTAAGTAGGCGTACTAAAAATAATCCTTGTTTAGTCGGTGATCCGGGTGTTGGAAAAACTGCTCTTATTGAAGGGCTTGCTACTAAAATTCATATAGGCGACGTTCCTGAATTTCTTAAAAATAAAATTATTATAGAATTGGATATTTCTTCTATGGTTGCTGGTAGCAAATACCGTGGCGAATTTGAAGACCGTATTAAAAAAGTCTTAAAAGAAGTTGAATCAAATAAAAATATAATTTTATTTATAGATGAATTGCACACTATTGTAGGTGCAGGATCTGCTGAGGGTGCTATTGATGCATCTAATATTATGAAACCTGCCCTCGCTAGAGGCATAATAAGAGTTATTGGTGCAACGACTTATGAAGATTTTAGAAAGCATATTGAAAAAGATTCTGCTCTAGAACGTCGTTTCCAAAAAATTGATGTTTTAGAACCATCGGAAGAAAATGCTATTCTTATGCTTTTATCTTTAAAAAATAATTATGAACTACACCATAACGTTAAAATTGAAGACGATGCTGTAATTGCATCTGTTAAACTTTCTAGTCGTTATATATCAGATAGATTTTTACCCGATAAAGCTATTGATTTAATCGATGAAGCTTCTTCTAAAGCTAAACTTTTAAATTATAAACTTCCTAATAACTTTAAAGAAATTGAACTTAAGCTAAAACAGTTATCTTTAGATAAAGAAAATGCTATTTTAAATGAAGATTTTGAACTTGCAAGCTCTATTAAAGATGAACAAGAAAAATTAACTAAATCTTTTAAAAATAAAAAAGCACGTTGGGAAAAACATTCTATCGATGAGACGCCTATTGTTACTAAAGATGTTATAGGTGATACTGTCGCCCTTTTAACAGGCATTCCCGTTAAAAAAATTCAAGAAGAAGAAACAGCTAAATTATTAAACTTAGAAGCGGAACTTCATAAAAGAGTTGTCGGGCAAAATGAATCTGTAGTATCAATTACAAAAGCTATAAAAAGAAATAGAGTTGGGCTTAAATCACCTAACAAACCTATTGGATCGTTTTTATTTTGTGGTCCTACTGGTGTCGGTAAAACAGAACTTAGTAAAGCATTAGCTGAAGTTCTATTCGGCTCTGAAGATAATATATTACGTGTCGACATGTCGGAATTCATGGAAAAACATTCTGTATCTAAACTTATAGGGTCGCCTCCTGGATATGTAGGTTTTGATGAAGGTAGTACATTTACAGAAAAAGTTCGTAAAAAACCTTACTCTGTAATACTTTTTGACGAAATAGAAAAAGCTCATCCCGATACATTTAACGTTTTATTACAAGTTCTTGATGACGGGTTTTTAACAGAC
Source organism: uncultured Clostridia bacterium (assembly GCA_947313885.1). Lineage (GTDB taxonomy): Bacteria > Bacillota > Clostridia > Lachnospirales > CAMZNU01 > CAMZNU01. The sequence continues at coordinate 25,319 of CAMZNU010000016.1, forward strand.
TCTAAAGGACGTAAAGTAAGTTTTAAAAATACAGTTATTATTATGACTTCTAACGTCGGTGCTAAAAGAATTGTTTCACCTAAAAAATTAGGATTTTCTAGCGGTTCAAGTAGCGAGGTAGACTATCAATTTATGAAAGCTAACGTTTTAGATGAACTGAAAAAAGATTTTAAACCAGAATTTTTAAACAGAATTGATGACATTACTGTGTTTAGACCTTTAACTACGTCGGAAATTAAAGAAATTTCTGTACTACTTCTTGAAGATTTAAACAAACGTGCAATACTTAATTTAGATATAACTTTAACTTTTTCTGATGATTTGATTTCTCACGTTTCTAAAGAAGGTTATTCTAAAACTTATGGTGCTAGACCGTTACGTCGTACTATTCAATCTCTTATAGAAGATTCTCTAACAGATAAAATTTTATTAGGTGAATTTATTTCTAAAGATATTGTTCATGTCGATTATATCGACTCTACTATTGTTATGACTAAAAAAGAAGTAGCTTGTAAAAAATAAACCAAAAAAAGGATACCCTTAGGTATCCTTTTTTATTGCTTTATTTTTTTATATTTCATTTAATGCTATTTTTAATTCCTCTATTTCATCTTCTGTTAGAGTTATCCCTTTTCGCATCTTACCCTCTTTATGGTTCCATTCTCTTATGTCGTATTTAGCTGGTCTTCCCATCCAACTTACTTCGTTGATTTCTTTACTCCAATCACCTTTTGATGATAATACCGCTATCTCTTTTGTTATTTCATACTTTATCTCTGGCATTTTACTCCCCCCTGTTTACTGAATAGTTATTTGTTTTCTTACTTCTTCTGCTATAATTTGTGCCATTTTAACTGGTACGGCATTTCCGATCATTTTATACCCATCTCCTATATTTTTATAATACAGTTGAAATTCATCGGGAAATGTTTGAATTCTAGCACACTCTCTAACTGTTAATCTCCTGTATAATTTTTCTTTACCCTCAGCAAATATTCTTTTGTCCTTTGCTACAAGAATCATTTTAGGTGCACTAGGATGAATAGGAGCATGTCTGCCACTCGCTTGAATTGTAAATGACTGTTCATCCCAACCACGCACTCTATTTCTCGACATATACATACTGGAAAAACCACCTACCATATATTCATGGTTATTAACCTTACAGTCTATCCCATTGGTTTTATTAAAATCTAATCCTTTAATTTCTAAATTATCTAAATCACCAATGCTTTCTTTAAGTGTAATCTTATTTTCAATAGGTTTTGGAAATTCAAATTTTACACCTATATCATTTCTAATACCAACATAGAAAACCCTTTGTCTATCTTGTGGAACGCCATAATCAGAGGCATTAAGTAATTTTGTTGACAACGTATAACCACATTCATTAAACATTTTTATAAATTCATTTACCGCATCCTTGTTTCTTTTAGCTAGCATTCCTGCAACATTCTCAGCAACAAAAAACTTGGGTTTTTTGTCTTTCAATACTCTAATAAATTCATAGAACAATTGTCCTCTTTTGTCATCTATTCCACGTAAAGACCCTGCTACACTCCAACTTTGGCATGGCGGTCCTCCAACTATTCCATCACATTCTGGAATTTCACTTGATTTAATTTTTCTTATATCTCTTTTATCCAAAAAGTTATCGTGGTTTTTTACATATGTCTCCCAAATTGTTTTATCATATTCATTTGCCCATATAATGTCAAAACCTGCATTTTTAAACCCTAATTCTAAACCACCAGCGCCCGAAAAAAGACCTACTACTTTCATCTGTTCACCACCTATATATAAAAAGTAATTAATTTTGCATTTTTTAATTTTGCTGGATTGTCTGGCGTTGCTATATTTATATCTCTAATTTCAAACTTTTTTTCTTCTAATACAATATTCTCAAATCTATTTCTTTGTTTTTCATCAAATGAATAATATTTTTTATCATTTATTATTGCCATAAATGTAAATTTTTTATCAGTTGGCATTTTATGAATATATTCAAATACCTTCATTGGATTTTTAATATTCCACATTCCTCTTATTCTTAAATTAGTTATTCCTAATGGATCTACTCTATTTACTCTTCCTAACTCATTAGTTTTCTCGCTTTGTATGTTATTTAGTCCTTCAATGCCATTTTTTATTTTTTCTCTTACAATTATATATATTTCAGCACTAGCCGCATAATCTTCTCCGTATACAAAGCATAAAGAGTTTAATTTATTATTTTTTGCAACACCAACCGCATAAATTATATCTTTATATTCCCATTCTTCACAATCTCTACAAGCCTTAGTGATTAATTTACTGTTAGCAAATATTTTTGCTGTTGGATATGAACTATTTAATGCTAATGAACTACCTTTTGATTCAATTTTTTTAACTTCTATTGCATCTCCATCTTTAAGTATACAATCCGGAGGATGTCCCTTACTCCCTAAATAAGAAAATGTTTCTGCATATTTTTTATTTTTGTTATTTACATTTAATTCATTAACTGTATTTGAAAATAAATCTTTTATGTAAACTTCTAGACTTTCTCCCATACTATTTACCCTGTTTCTACTTCCATATAATTCTCATAATTCATAAACCGGATTATTTACCAATTCAATTATTGCACCTAAAATATTCATATTGCCTCCTTTCTGCTTAATATTCTTGTTATTTTACTTCGCTTACATTCCCATAATTTATCAACTTCACTTTTTTCATTTTATTTACACAACCTTTAGTATCAAACACTATTAAATCTTTATTTTCTTTTTGTATCATTTGTTCATCTAAATTTTTAAATTCATTATGATCTACTAATACTAACATTACTGTTGTATCTTTTATCACTTCATCAAATGTTACATATTTATCATTTTTAACATAAGGATCATGAATTTTTAAATTATATCCCTTTTTTTCAAGCTGTTCTATTATTGCTAATGCTGGTGATTCTCTAACATCATCTACATTACCTTTATATGTTACTCCTAATATTCCTATTTTATTTTTCGTATCATATTTTAAAATCTTTTCTGTTTTTTCAACTACAAAATCTCGCATACTTAAATTTATATCTCTTGCTTGTTTTATAAGTTTCGCTTGCTCTGGTGCTTTCGCGTATATAAAATACGGATCAACTGCTAAGCAATGTCCTCCAACTCCTGGCCCTGGTGAATGTATATTAACCCTTGGGTGTTCATTTGCCATTTCTATTACATCAAGTACGTTTATATCTAACTTATCACATACTTTAGTTAGCTCATTAGCTAGTGCTATATTTACATCTCTATATGTATTTTCCATAAGTTTTGACATTTCTGCCGTTTTTGATGTAGTTTCTATTATTTTACCTTTTACAAAAACTTTATACACTTCTACAGATTTTTTAGTACATTTTTCTGTTATCCCACCTACTATTCTATTGTTATTTACTAACTCCTCTAAAATTTTCCCTGGTAATACTCTTTCTGGGCAATGTGATAAAAATACATCCACGCCTACTATTAGTCCACTACTTTCTATTATTGGTTTAATATCGTCTTCTGTAACTCGTGGTGCTATTGTCGATTCTATAATTACTACATTACCTTTTTTTAGTTTAGATAAAATACTTTTAGTTGCACTCTCTACATATTTTAACTCACATGATAAATATTTATCATGTGAGTTTGGTGTTGGAACTGCAATAATAAATACATCTGCTTCTTCTACTTCTAAACTAGCTTTGAAAATTCCTTCTTTTATTACTTTTTTTGTTATTTCAGCTAGCCCTGGTTCTTCTATATGTATTTCACCTCTATTAAGTGTATCAACTACTTTTTTATTTGTATCAACACCTACAACATTTACACCGTTATTTGCAAATACTACCGACGTTGGTAATCCTATATACCCTAAACCTATAACGCAAATTTTCATTTGTTTGTCTCCTATATATTTAAATTATAATGTTTTGTTAACATTATAACATATTGTTCATATATTTTCACTTACCTATATATTTAAATCTCTTCTTATGAATTTTTTTAAACTTATTCCATGTACAATTATTGACCCTACTATAAATACCATGCTCATAGTTACAAAATATTTAGGTTCTGTTACCACTCTATCTAAATCATATAATGTAAATATAGAACCATATTTCAAACTTTCTACACTACTTGCCATCTTACTAATAAAACTTATCGTAAATTGTACTATTACAAAAGTTGCCGAATATCCTAAAACTTTACTAGTACTTTTAGTAAACGCCCCTATACCTAAACAGATTGATCCTATAAACATAAATAATAACGTAATAGATGTATTTACAATTAAAAACTCAGATACTATAAATTCTGTACTATCATACATAAAATACGCTGGGATTCCTCCTAATAACACTGGCATAAACCCAAACATTATAATCCCTATGTTTAAAACAAGTACTTGGCTTATAAAAAATTGCTTTCTCGAAATTTCTGAACTTAAAAAATATACTAAAGATGTATCTTCTATTTGTCCCGCTATTAGTCTATTTGCAAACACTACAACAAAAGCTATAAACAAGTAAATAAATGACGTGTGATAAAATTCCATTATTAAAAATGCATTTACTGTATCTACTGTACTACTTAAACCTAACCCATTTTTTAAATTTTCTGGTAATGCACTTAGTATTTGATCCATTAAATCCACTTCATCAAAATATGGGTATATTGATAAATATATTCCCATTAACGCTCCAATCCCCATGCTCATAGCTATTAAAAACTTTTTATTCATTTTTAAATTCATTTTTATAATTTTACTACTAAACATTTAAATCCTCCTTATTATATAAATTTTCAAATAGAGTTTTTAGATGTTCTTTTTCTATTTCGATACTTTTTATATCATATTTACTAAGAAGTCTTAAAATATCGTTTTCGTTATTTTCTATTAAAAAATGATATGCATTATTTTTTTTATGCATTTTAATATTGTTATCAATTTCTATTTCGTCATCACTACGTACTATTAAATAACTTTTTTGATTTTCAAAAATTTCATCCATAGTTCCTTCTCTAACTATTTTTCCTTTTTTGATTATACATATTCTATCTGCTACATCTTCTATCTCATCAAAAATATGTGAAGACAAAAATATAGTATGCCCTTTTGCTTTTTCCTCTTCTAATAGTTTTATTAATTCTCTTTGCATTAATGGATCTAATCCAGAACTTGGCTCATCTAATATTAATATTTCTGGACTACACATAAATGTTAGTATAATCGCAAGTTTTTGTTTCATACCCTTAGACATTTTCTTTATAGGTACATTGACATCTAAGTCAAACCTTTTTATTAATTGTTCTTTTCTTTCACTGTTTTTTATTTTATGTAAATCTTCTTGTAAATTTAACATATCTTTTGCACTTAGCCCACGCGGAAACACTATTTCCCCTGGCAAGTATCCTACGTTACTTTTAAATTCATGAGACTTTTCAATACAGTCGATGTTGTTTATTGACATAGTTCCAGAATCTGGTTTTACAAATCCCATAAGGTGTCTTATCGTTGTAGATTTACCTGCACCATTTGGTCCTATAAATCCAAAAACTTCACCACGTTTTATTTCAAATGATATATCAAATATACCTTTACCATTTCCAAATTCTTTATTAATTTTATTTGCTTTTATCAATTTAATTACTCCTTTTGGGGAACTTTTAACTTTATTCCAATGTTTCATTATTTCTAAATTCTGATAATCCAACCCAATAATCCCATCCATTGTCTGGATTTCCTGTTATTAATCTTGCGGGTCCTGATGGTGAACCAAATGTTATATCTTCTTTTGTCACTATTTTACCATTCTCTCTTTTAGCCATACCGCACTCTATTAGCTGTTCTATTTTTTTTATTGTATTACTTTTCATATAATTTGTATTTTCACTACTATTATTTTTAGAAATTATTTGTTTTAATTCCTCTGGTTCTCTTAATTCACTACCTTCTTTTAATATAAAACTACCGTCTAAAAGAACTATTGATGCTGTACCTTTTTTATTTTTAAAGTGATGGCTTGTAATATTATTATTTTTCAAGCCTACTTTTTTTTCTAATTCTGTTTTATTCTCTATTTTTATACCATTACAAAGTAATAAACGTTCTATCTGCTTTGATAAATTTTTACACCTTACCTCTTCAAAATCATTAGTATGTGTTGTTTTATCCATTACTAAAGCATTTTCTAATGTATATTCTGATTGATTGAATTTTTTTATGAAG
>CAMZNU010000017.1 GCA_947313885.1 uncultured Clostridia bacterium
AAAAATTTTCTGGTAATGATGCGTCTTAGGGAAACACCCGTTCCCATACCGAACACGATGGTTAAGCCTAAGACGGCTGATGGTACTTGGTGGGCGACTGCCTGGGAGAGTAAGTGGTTGCCAGATTCATTTAAAATTAAATATACTCAACAAGTATTAATATACTGATTAAGTATAAAATACTTGCCGACGTGGCTCAACTGGCAGAGCAGCTGACTTGTAATCAGCAGGTTATCGGTTCAAGTCCGATCGTCGGCTAATTGAGGGCCTTTAGCTCAGTTGGTTAGAGCCCCCGGCTCATAACCGGGTGGTCCAGGGTTCGAGTCCCTGAGGGCCCACTTTTTTTAAATTAAACACGACTTGGCCCAGTAGCTCAGTTGGTTAGAGCGCTGGCCTGTCACGCCAGAGGTCGAGGGTTCGAGTCCCTTCTGGGTCGTGTTAAAAAGAATGATTTTATATCATTCTTTTTTTTGTATGAAAACATTAAGGGATTTGAAAATATATAAATATGAAGTATTAAAATAAGGTTAATAAAAACAGTTTAAAGAAAGCATATATAAATAGGTCACACAAGATAAATTTATAGACAAAAACCCCATTTGATAGATTAAAATTTATCAAATGGGGTTTTTGAGACTACATATTTTTATAATATAGAATTACAAATTTCTTTAAAAGTATTAGTATTTATCGTTTGCCTACCATCAGATATAGTAGTTTTAGGATCAATATCTGTTTCAATAATAAGACCATCAGCACCACATGCGATACTTGCAATAGACATAGGCATAACATATTCAGAAAGTCCTACGCCGTGACTAGGATCAACGAATACAGGTAAGTGAGATAAATTTTTAAGTATAGGAACAATAGTTAAGTCTAAAGTATTACGTGTGAAAGTTTCAAAAGTACGTATACCACGTTCACAAAGAATAACGTTAGGATTACCTTTATTTAAAATATATTCAGCAGATAAAAGCCATTCCTCTAAAGTGGAGCTAAAACCACGTTTTAATAACACAGGTTTTTTTGTTTTACCGATAGCTTTAAGTAGTTCAAAATTTTGCATATTACGAGTTCCTATTTGTAAAATGTCTAAGTATTTACAAGCATCATCTAAATTAGTAATAGATGTTACTTCACTAACACATAATAATCCATGTTTTTTAGATACGGCATTAATAATTTTATACCCGTCAACACCAAGCCCTTGAAAATCATGTGGTGAAGTACGAGGTTTAAAAGCACCACCACGTAATATAGTGCCACCACTAGATTTTACTTTAGATGCTATTAAATCTAAAGAATCAAAATCTTTTATAGTACATGGACCACCAATAATAGTTTTAGTATTATAGCCAATAGTGATATCCCCAATATTTATTATAGTGTCTGTATTTTTATTTAATTTTAAAGTATGTTTAAATTTATTTTTATTTAAACTATGATACATAATAAAACTCCTTTTTAAAGTGTATTAAAACTTATTTATTATAACATGAAAAATAAAAAGTTTACATAAATATAAAAAATACTTACTGATAAGTGTATACTTGATATGGTGAGTTTATAATAGGGCGCTTAATAGCAAAATAAAACAGTAGCAAAACATAAAAAAAGAGCTGAAAGCTCTTTTTTTATATACAAAACCAAATAATGTAAAAAATATGTTGATAATTTATAGATAAGTATATATAACAATAGGGAAAATTATTGTGTATATAGGAGGGTTTTATCATGAAAAAATGGACTAGTACCGATGTGGAGGAATGTAAAAGTGTATATAATACAACAAAAAAATGGCAGTAGTCCAATTTAAAAAAGTACCAAGAGGTAACAGAAGAAGAGCAAAATACATAAAGAAATAGAAAAAATACCAGATGATATAAGAGAAGTAAAGTTAAAAAAGAAATAAGTTTATGGAAAAAGAGGAAGTCGTAAAATTGAGTTTATATGGAAATGACTTGGGCTTTCATTTTTGATATAACACCGCAATAATAATTTGATTAAATTAGGAGGAAAAAATGAAAGAATTTTTAATGGTGATTTGGGGTTTTAGTAAATATTTAGTTCTTCCTACTATAATGCTCAGTGCGTATATTCGACACAAAAG
>CAMZNU010000018.1 GCA_947313885.1 uncultured Clostridia bacterium
AAAAGCGGCATAAATTGGACCAGCTGATAAACTACCTAATAGTAGAGAATAGACATTTCCAGAAAAGCCAGAACCAGCTCCTAATTTTTTACTAATAGAGTCTTTAGAAACAAAAACTTCAATAGCTACAATAATAGTAAAGACAACAGGCATAATGAAAAACATTTCTTTAAGAAAATAAAGAGTTTCATTAAAGGCATTGAAAGCTATATCAGAATTAAAAATGAGTAAATATGTGTAAGCTAGTAGTACGAATAAAATAAGTTTTTTCTTTTTAAGTTTAGCAACCATTATATAATAACCCCCATTCCGATAGCAATGATTATAGCAAATACAAAGCTTACCCCATTACGAACTATAGTAAATTTCAAACCGAATTCTTCTTTTTCCAGAGGGAAAGTAACGACACCTACCATAGTAAGTGTAGTTAAAAAAGCGGCAGCAGACATAGTAGAAGCACCATTATCAACTAAAGATCCAACTAAAGGAAATGCAACAAAAGCGGGAATTAAAGTTACAGACCCAGCAAGTGCTGAAAAAAATGTAGCTGTGTTACCAGTACTATTACCTAAAAACTGTTCAATAGTTTCAGGTGGTAAAAAAGTTAAAATAAGTCCTATTAAAAATAAAGTTGCGATAATATCACCTAGCATACCATTCATCATGCCTCTAGATGTTTTCATAGCTAATAAAGTTTTTTCTTTACTTTTTAAAATAGATGCGACCATAAGAATCAAACCTATTATAAGAAAAATAAGTGTAAATATATCCATGTTAATCTCCTTTCAAAAATAAATGAACAAATCAATAAAACCGTACTAATTAATAGTAACTAAATAAAATAAAAAATACAATAGAAATAAAAAAGGAGGTGGAGTAAATAGAGCGTTTAACAATTATAGGGGCAGTGCCGATAATGATAATAGCATTTTATATGTTCATAAGAGATAAATATGAGAAAGAGCCGATATATTTATTATTAATTGGGATAGTATGCGGTGTAATTAGTAGTGTACCGATAATAATAATAGAAAAATGGATAGGGAATATAAATGTAAAAAGTAGTTACAATAACTTTTATAATAGTTTTATAGTAGCGGGAATGACAGAGGAAGTAGTGAAGTTTGTAATATTGTATATATTAATTAGAAGAAATAAAAATTTTAACGAGAGGTTTGATGGAATTGTTTACGCTGTATTTATAAGTTTAGGATTTGCATTAGTAGAAAATATTTTGTATGTAACGGATATAAATGTAGGCGGTGTAAAGGTTGGAATATTTCGCGGAATAATATCAGTGCCAGCTCATGTATTTTATAGTATAGCCATGGGATATTATTTTGGGTTAATGAAATATAAAAAATCGGATATAAAATATATGAGTTTAAGTATAATAGTACCTATATTAAATCATGGGCTGTTTGATTATATATTAGGAATAGAAAATAATATATGGGTGTTATTATTTGTAGGACATTTTATGACGATGTTAATAAGTAGTAATAATATGATGAAAGAACATTTAAAAAATTCGCCATTTAAAAGTTGTTGAAAAAGTTAATAAAAAATATTATAATTTAATATATAAAAGAGTGATAAAATATAAAGGGAAAAGGGGGTTATGGTGGAAGAGTCTATAAGTTGTGGCGGAGTAGTTTTTTATAAAGGAAAAGTTTTATTGCTATACAAAAATGTAGAAGACAGATATTCGGGATGGGTAATGCCAAAAGGTACTATGGAAAAAGGAGAGAGTAAAGAAACAACAGCATTAAGAGAAGTTCTAGAAGAAACGGGCGCTAAATGTGAAATAATTAAATATATTGATAAAACGCAATACACATTTAGAAGTGAGGAAACTATTGTAAAAAAAACAGTATATTGGTTTTTAATGACATCGAATTCCTTTTACTGTAAACCACAAAAGGAAGAACATTTTTATGATGCAAAATATTATAAAGAACATGAGGCGTATCATTTATTAAAGTTTTATGATGAGAAGCAAATAGTAGATAAAGGTTTTTTAATGTATAGAGAACATATAAAAAACAAGAGAGTAACAAAAAAAAAACTAATTAACATATAAGGAGAACATTATGAATATTATAGAAATGTTAAGAGAAAGAGAGATAGCAACAAATAAAAATGAAAATATGTTATTAATATTACTTAGCATGATGATATTATTTTTCGGGTTAATAATAGCATTATTTATAAGAATAGAAAATATAAATAAAAAAACAGATTGGGAATTAGAGTACTACGATGACAATGAGTTATTTGACGAGTTTAAATAAATTAAATATAACATAAAAAAAAAGGTGTAATAGCCTTTTTTTTTATGTAAAAAATAGAAATGAAAAGTGGAATAATAATTTGCGAAAGAAATAAAAATAAAATTAATAATGGACATGTCATATAGGTGAAAATTTAGAAAATAGTTATTTAGAATAAATCAATACGTTACTAAAAAAGGAATTAATAACATAACTGTGTAATAGACTATACAAAGTAAATATAAATTGAATTTAAAAAAAATTAAGAGGAAGGTAAAAATGAAAATAGGAATAATAATTCAAGCTAGAATAAATTCAACACGGCTACAAGGTAAAGTGTTGAAAAAAATAAAGGGTAGAACAGTGTTAAGTCATATTATAAGTAGGGTTAAGCAAAGTAAATTAGCAGATGAAATAATAATAGCAACGTCAACAAAAAATGAGAATGATGTAATAGAAGAAGAAAGTAAAAAAAATGGAGCAAAAATATATAGAGGTAGTGAAAATAACGTACTAAAAAGATACTATGAATGTGCTAAGGAGAATAAGTTAGACGTAGTAGTAAGAATAACATCAGATTGCCCATTAATAGATCCATATATAATAGATGAGTTAATAAATTTTTTTAAAGAAAATGAGTATGATTTAGTAACAAATGCAGGAACAGACTTAAAAAATCGAACATATCCACGTGGTTTAGATGTGGAAGTTTTTAGTATGGAAAGTTTAGAAGAGGCGAAAGAAAACGGCATTAAACAATTTGAAAAAGAACATGTTACACAATATATGTATAACAATAATAAAAAGGTTTATTTTTATAAACAAAAAGATGATGATTCAAAGTATAGGTTAACGTTAGACACTAAAGAAGATTTAGAGTTAGTAATAGAAATATATAATAGGTTGTATGAAGGTGAGCATAATTTTTATTTAAAAGAGATAAAAGAGTTATTTAAAAAGGATAGAAGTTTAATAAATATAAATAAAGATATTAAGCAGAAAAAAGTTGTAATTGACAAATAAAAGGTGGAAAGTATGTTAAATAATAAATCGATATTAGTAACGGGTGGGACGGGATCTTTTGGTAAAAAATTTATAGGGAGGATTATTACGGAGTACAATCCCAAAAGGGTAGTAATATATTCAAGAGATGAATATAAACAAGATATTATGAAAAAAGAATTTTCGAAAAAATACCCAAACAAAGTAGATAAGTTAAGATTTTTTATAGGAGATGTACGAGATAAAGGTAGGTTAGATAGGGCATTTGCAGAAATAGACTATGTAGTTCACGGTGCGGCGATGAAGCAAGTACCAGCATGTGAGTACAACCCGTTTGAAGCGATAAAAACAAATATACATGGGGCTCAAAACATAGTAGATTCAGCGATAGATAGAGGTGTTAAAAAAGTAGTGGCACTATCAACAGATAAGGCAGTAAACCCAATAAATTTATATGGTGGAACAAAATTAGTATCAGATAAATTATTTGTATCAGCAAATGCATATAGTGGTATGAAAGGAACGGTATTTTCAATAGTAAGGTATGGTAACGTAGCAGGTAGTAGAGGTTCTGTAATCCCTTTTTTTAGAGAGTTAATAAAAAGTGGAGATAAAGAGTTACCTATAACAGATTTCGAAATGACTAGATTTTGGATAACGTTAGATGAAGGTGTAGATTTAGTAATAAAAGCATTAGAAGAATCTAGAGGTGGGGAAACGTACATATCAAAAATACCATCATTTAAAATTACAGAGTTAGCAAAAGCAATGAAAGAAAATATAGAATTAAAAGAAGTAGGAATAAGAGAAGGTGAAAAATTACATGAATGTATGGTAACAAAAGATGATTCAAGAACGACGTACGAATATGAAAAACATTATATAGTATATCCAAAGTTTGATTGGTGGTTAGAGGAGTATTTTACAAAGGGTGGGAAGTTAGTAAAAAACGGATTTGAATATAATTCAGGAACGAATAGTCAATGGTTAAATAAAAATGATTTAAAAGAAGCTATGAAAAGTTTAGGTATATAAATGAGAAAATTAAGTATAAACGGTGGAGAACCTACACGTGAAATTTTTTTGCCATATGGTAAACAAAAAATAGATGAAGAAGATATAGAAGAAGTAATAAAAGTTTTAAAAGGTAATTTTTTAACAACAGGACCTAAAGTAGAAAAATTTGAAAAGGCTGTAGCAAAATATGTAGGTGCAAAATATGGAGTAGCTGTATGTAATGGGACGGCGGGATTACATATGGCATGTGCTGTATGTGGATTTAAAAAAGGGGACGAAGTTATAGTAAGTGCTATGACTTTTGTGGCGTCTAGTAATTGTGTTTTGTATACAGGTGCGACGCCAGTTTTTGCAGATATAGATGAGGATACATATTTAATAGATGTAGAAGATATTAAAAGGAAGATAACAAAAAAGACAAAAGGAATAATATGTGTAGATTATACGGGGCAACCAGTAAATATAAATGCTATTAATGAGATAGCAAAAGAAAATAACTTATATGTAATAGAAGATTCGGCACATAGTTTGGGAGCGGAATATAAAGGTGTAAAAGTTGGAGGGTTAGTAGATTGTACGATGTTTAGTTTTCACCCTGTAAAACCTATAACGACAGGAGAAGGTGGAATAATAACTACAAATGACTATGAACTTTATAAAAAGATGAAAATGTTTAGAAGCCATGGAGTAACAAAAGAAGAAGATGAATTTTTAGAAGAGAAAGAAGGATTATGGAGCTATGAGCAACAGACGTTAGGGTATAACTACAGAATAACGGATATACAATGTGGGTTAGGTATAAGCCAATTAAAGAAAATAGATAAATTCATAGAAAGAAGAATAGAGATAAGTAATACATATGAAGAAGAATTAAAAAAAATAGACGGTATAAAGTTACAAAAACAAAAGGGAGATGTAAAATCAGGACGTCATATATTTATAATAAGATTGCAATTAAATAAATTTAAAGTAGATAAAAAAACTATATTTGAAAGTTTAATAAAAGAAAATATAGGGGTGAATGTACATTATAGACCTGTATATTTAAATCCATATTATAAACAGTTAGGTTATAAAAAAGGTATGTGTCCAAAAAGTGAAAAACTATATGATGAAATGATAACGATACCGTTACATGTAGGAATGGAAAATAAAGATGTTTTAGATGTAATAAATGGATTAAAAAAAGTTTTAGAATTTTATTATAGAGGGTAAGAGTATGAAAGTAAAAATTTTTACAGAAGGTGGTAGAGGGGTAGGATATGGGCATATTAGTAGATGCAGAGCTATAGAAGATGAGATAAAAGAAAGAGGAATAGATGTAAAAAGTATAATATATGATGATATAAATTGGATGGAAGAGGAGTTTATAAAAAGAGAAGTAAAAAAAGAAGATATATGTATAATAGATTCGTATATAGCAAAAATAGAAATATATGAGTTAATACAAAAGATGTCAAAAAAAACAATATATATAGATGATACTAATAGGCTACAATATCCAGAGGGTACTATAATAAACCCATCTATATTAAGAATCGAATATAAAAATAAAGGGTTAGTAGGAAATGAATATATAATAGTTAGAAAAGGTTTTATAGAAAGCAAAGAAAAAGAGGTAGGGGAAGTAAAGGAAGTGTTAGTAACAGTAGGTGGTAGTGACATAAGAAATATTTTACCTATAATAAAAGAAAACATATGTAAAAAATATAAAGAAATCCAATTTAATTTTGTAACAGGTGTTTCTATACAAATGAAAAGTGAAGAAAATATTAAAGTAAATGAAAATATAAATAGTAAACAAATGAGAAGTATAATGGATAGATGTGATATAGCAATAGTTGGGGCAGGACAAACGTTGTATGAATTAATTAAAGTGGGGCTACCGTTTATACCGATTAAAATTATAGATAATCAAGAGAATAATGTAAGAGGGTTAAAAAAATATAAAAAAGATATTTTAGTAATTGAATATAATGATGAGGAATTCGAGAAAAAAATAGAAATACAATTCAAAAAAATGATGGACGTAGAAGAAAGAAAAAAATTTCTAAAAAGTTTTGCAAATGTAATAGATGGGCATGGAGTTAAGAGAATAGTAGATGAAATACTAGAGGTGTAAAATGGAAATAAAAATAGGTAATTTTAAAATAAATGAGGGAAGTGAAACTTTTATAATAGCAGAATTATCGGCAAATCATGGAAACGATATAGAGATAGCAAAACAAAGTATTAAAAAAGCGAAAGAGGTAGGAGCGAACTGTGTAAAATTACAAACGTACACAGCGGATACGATAACGCTAGATTGTAGAAATGAGTATTTCAAGTTAAATAGTGGTACTATATGGGATGGGACATATTTGTATGATTTGTATAATGAGGCATCAATGTCGTGGGGATGGCATAAAGAACTTTTTGACTATGCAAAAAAAATAGGAATTTTAATATTTTCTAGTCCATTTGATAAGAGCGCGGTAGATTTTTTAGAAAATTTAAGTGTACCAGCATATAAAGTAGCATCGTTTGAAATTACAGACATACCTCTTATAAAATATATAGCTAGCAAACAAAAACCAGTAATAATATCTACAGGGATAGCGACGTTAGAGGAAATAGAAGATGCAGTAGAAGTATGTAGAAGTGTAGGTAACGAACAAATAATATTATTAAAATGTACGTCTAGTTATCCATCAAAGCCAGAAGATGCGAATTTAAAAACAATAAAAGATATGAAAAAAAGATTTGGTGTAGAAGTAGGTTTATCAGATCATACAAAAGGAACGGTAGTAAGTGTGATGTCAGTTGGGTTAGGAGCTAAAGTAGTAGAAAAGCATTTTACGATTAATAAAGATGTAGAAAGTGCAGATTCTAGTTTTTCTTTAGATGAAAAAGAATTTAAGAAACTAGTAGAAGACATACGAACAGGTGAAAAATCTTTAGGGAAAGTAGATTATGAGATGACAAAAAGTAAAAAAAATAATAGGTTATTATCGAGGTCACTATTTTTTGTAGAAGATATTAAGGAAAATGAGGAGATTACGGAAAAGCATGTAAGATCTATAAGACCGAGTTATGGAATAGAACCTAAGTATATAGAACATATAATAGGAAGAAAAGCGATTAGAGACATAAAAAAAGGAACACCTGTGACTTTTGAGTTAATAAAAAACAGTACGTAAACAAAGTTTACATACTGTTTTTTTTGTTGTTAAAATTTTTCTACAAATAATTCATAATAATCTTGAGGTTTTAAACAAGAGGGGCAAGTTTTAACGGCAGAAACTCCTTCATGAATATAACCGCAATTAATACAATGCCATATAACTGTTTTAGATTTTTTAAAAACTTCATCATTTTTCAAATTGTCATAAAGTTTTTTATATCTAGCTTCATGAGCTGTTTCAGCGATTGCAATGGATTTAAAAGCATTAGCAACATCGTTAAAACCTTCTTCTTCAGCAACTTTAGCAAAAAAAGGATATATTTCATTAGCTTCTTTGTGTTCACCTTTTGATGATTCGTATAAATTATCAAGGGTAGTACCTTTAGCTATAGGAAAATCACCAGTTATAGAAAGATTAGTAGGTATATCACTACCTAGACCTTCTAATAAAAAATTATAAAAACGTTGTGCGTGTTCTTTTTCGTTGTCAGCTGTTTTTGTAAAAATTTCTTTTATTTGAATATAACCTTCTTGTTCAGCAACTTCAGAGTAGTAAGAATATCGGTTACGGGCTTGAGATTCACCAGCAAAAGCAAGTAATAAATTTTTAGCAGTGTGAGTATTTTGTAAATTTTTCATAAAGACCTCCATTTAATAATTTTTAATATTATGAACTAAAAAATAAAATATTAAACAAAATAATATAAATAAGCATAAATGTAGAAAACAAAAAGTATAATATATTAAAAGAACTAGGAGGGACAAAGTGAGAAAAATAATAAGTATAGTTATGGTAGGTGTATTACTTTTTAGTAACACCTTGAAAGTTAATGCTTTTGAAACAACAATAGAGTCAAAAGCAGGAGTTTTAATGGAAGGAAGCACAGGAGAAATCATTTTTGAAAAAAATATGGATGAGAAATTACCAATTGCAAGTGTAACAAAAGTTATGACATTACTGTTAACGTTTGAAGCGTTAGAGAGTGGAAAAATAAATATGAACGACAAAGTAATAATAAGTGCTAATGCGGCAGGAATGGGTGGTTCACAAGTATTTTTAGAAACTGGAGAAACACAAACAGTAGAGGCATTGGTAAAAAGTATAGTTATAGCGTCGGGCAATGATGCATCTGTAGCTATAGCGGAACACATAGCAGGATCAGAAGAAATATTTGTTCAAATGATGAATAAAAGAGCTAAAGAGTTAGGAATGACAAATACATATTTTTTAGATACGTGTGGTTTAACAGATGTAGGACATTATTCAACAGCAAAAGATGTTGCAATAATGAGTAGAGAGTTATTAAAGCATGAAGAAGTTTTAGAATATACAACGTTATGGTCAGATGAAATAGTACATAGTACAAGACGAGGAGATGAAGTAACGGAACTTTGGAATACAAATAAATTATTACGTTCGTATAATGGGATAACAGGATTAAAAACAGGATATACAAGGGCGGCAGGTTTTTGTATTACAGCAACAGCAACGCGAGATTCTTTAACATTAATATCAGTAATATTAGGTGGTGAAAGTTCAGCGGGGCGATTTTATGAAGCTAGTAAATTATTAGATGTAGGATATACGAACTTTAAAACAATAGAAGGCGAAAAAATAACTAATCCGTTAGGTTCAATTAAAATACAAAAAGGAATAATTGATGAGGCGTTAGTATATCAAAAAAATGAAGTTAAAATATTATTAGCTAAAGATGATGAAGAAAATATTAAAAAAGAAATACAGTTAATAGAAAACTTAGAAGCACCGTTAAGTAGAGGGACAAAAGTAGGAACAATAATTTATACAGCTAATAACAAAAAAGTTGCAGAAGAAGATTTAATAGTAAGAGATGACATATTAAAAGCAGGTATAAAAGATAACTTAAAAGTTATATTAAAAAATTGGCTGTAAATAATGGGCTATAAAAAAGTGTTGGTAAACAAAAAATGACTTATTTAAATATAAGTCATTTTTTAGTGGGGAAAATAAATGGAAAAAATAAATAGCAGAAAAAATATAAGGATAAAAGTAATTTTAAAAACCGCAAAACTGTAAATATGTAAAAAATAAAAGTATAAAACCCCTTGTAAAACTACAAAATAAATGGTATTCTAGAATAGAAAGAGACATAAGAAGCTAAAAACTAACAGTATAAAATTTAAAAAGTAGTAATTACCAAATCTTAGCGGATATAGACCACCCCAATATCGAAGGGGACTAAAACCTTCAAAGTTTGTTACGTAGTTTTCTAACTTCTGATATAGACCACCCCAATATCGAAGGGGACTAAAACAACACAATCCGTACAGTTGACACAGTCGGTTAGATATAGACCACCCCAATATCGAAGGGGACTAAAACAATAATGGTTGACCTGTTGAGTCTTTCAACTTTGATATAGACCACCCCAATATCGAAGGGGACTAAAACCGAACGATACGTGCTTATAGTCTTCGGCGACCTCGATATAGACCACCCCAATATCGAAGGGGACTAAAACTTCTTTATTCTCGTAATTGTGCTTTAAATATTTGATATAGACCACCCCAATATCGAAGGGGACT
>CAMZNU010000019.1 GCA_947313885.1 uncultured Clostridia bacterium
TATTGCACAAAGTAATAATTTCATAATTTTAAATGAATATAAAAAAATAGAGCAGAAAAGTAATAGCTACCAGACAGAAGGAGATTTAGAAAAAGAGTTTATAAAAGATTTAGAACTTCAAGGGTATGAGCATCGTAAAGATTTGCGAACAGAAGAAAAGCTATTAAGAAACGTTAAAGTGCAATTAGAGAGATTAAATAATGTTGAGTTTTCAGAAGATGAGTGGGAAAGATTTTGTAAAAACTACTTAAATAAACCAAGTGCTACAATTTTAGACCAGACGAGAAAAATACATGATGATTATATTTATGACTTTCTGTTTGATGATGGACAAATAAAAAATATATATTTATTAGATAAAAAAGTGTTAAGTAACAATAAGTTAGAAGTAGTTTCACAATATACAAATAAAGGTAAATACGTAAATAGATATGACGTTACAATTTTAGTAAATGGTTTACCACTAGTGCAGGTAGAATTAAAAAAACGTGGTGTAGCGATAAAGGAGGCGTTTAATCAAGTAAATAGGTATACGAAAGAAAGTTTTAATGGAGAAAATTCTTTGTTTAAATATTTACAAATTTTTGTAATTTCAAATGGAACAGATAGCCGTTATTTTGCAAACACAACAAAAAGAGATAAAAATAGTTTTAATTTTACGATGAACTGGGCAAGAGCTAACAATGAAGCAATAAAAGATTTAAAAGATTTTACAGCTACATTTTTTAGTAAAAATACGTTAATAAGAGTATTAGTAGAATACTCAGTATTTGATGCAAGTGATACGTTACTTATTATGCGACCGTACCAAATAGCAGCGACAGAAAGAATTATACATAAAATAAATATAGCTAATAAAAGCAACGCGTGGAACAAGTTAGAAAGTAGTGGTTACATTTGGCATACTACAGGATCGGGAAAAACTCTTACAAGTTTTAAAGCGGCACGTCTTGCGACAAAACTAGATTTTATAGATAAAGTATTTTTTGTTGTAGATAGGAAAGATCTAGATTTTCAAACTATGAAAGAGTACCAAAAGTTTTCACCCGATAGTGTTAACGGTTCAAATAGTACGAGAGAATTAAAAAACAACATTGAAAAAGATGATAATAAAATAGTAGTTACTACAATCCAAAAATTAAACAACCTTATGAAAAAAGAAAAAAACTTAGAAATATATGATAAGAAAGTAGTATTAATTTTTGATGAAGCCCACCGTTCACAATTTGGAGAGGCACAAGACAACATAAAAAAAACGTTTAAAAAGTATTGTCAATTTGGTTTTACGGGAACACCAATTTTTTCAGAAAATGCATGTGATTCTAAAACAACAGGTGATGTATTTGGTAACCAACTACATAGCTATGTAATTACCGATGCAATTAGAGATGAAAAAGTTTTAAAATTTAAAATAGATTATAATGACGTATGTCCAAAGTTTAAAAAGGAAGAAACAGAACAAGACGATAAAAAACTTATGTTAGAAAAAACAAAAAAAGCATTATTGCACCCAGAAAGAATAAAAGAAGTATCACGATATATTGTAGATAATTTCAAAGTTAAAACCCACCGTTTATATGGTAAAGATAAAGGTTTTAACGCTATGTTTGCTGTAAGTAGTGTAACAGCGGCAAAACTTTATTATGAGGAATTGCAAAAATTACAAGAGGGAGAAGAAAATCCTCTTAACATTGCAACAATATATTCATATTCGGCTAATGAAGACCAATTAAGATCAGGGGAAATATCAGATGAGGATTTTAGCCCTACAGCTATGGATAGTAGTGCAAAAGAATTTTTAACATCAGCAATTAACGATTATAATAAAACATTTGAAACAAATTTTGGGGTAGAAGATAGTAAGTTCCAAAACTATTATAAAGATTTAGCAAAACGAGTAAAAACTAAAGAAGTAGATTTATTAATAGTTGTTGGAATGTTTTTAACAGGATTTGATGCACCTACGTTAAATACTTTATTTGTTGATAAAAACTTAAGATACCATGGACTAATACAAGCATTTTCAAGAACTAACCGTATTTTAAATTCAACTAAACAATTCGGAAACATAGTGACATTTAGAAACTTAGAAGATGCAACAGAAAAAGCTATTACACTTTTTGGTAAAGGAAATGAGAGACATATTATAATAGAAAAAAGTTATAAAGAATATATGGAAGGTTTTTTAGATATTATAAATGAGAAAGAGGTAAAAGGTTATATAGAAATAGTAAATGAATTAGAAACCCAGTTTCCAGAAGTGGACAAAATAGAAACAGATAGCCAAAAAAGAGAATTTGCAAAACTTTTTGGTGAATATTTAAAAGTTGAAAACATATTACAAAATTATGATGAGTTTACAGCATTAAAAAACTTACAACAAATAGATAAAGAAGACCCAGAAGCATTAGAACAATTTAAAAAATTACACCATTTAGAAGAAGAAGAAGTAGAGTATATTAAACATATAAAAATGTTAGATGATAGGACTGTACAAAATTACCGTTCGACATATAACGATATTAGAGAATGGCGTGCAAGAGGGAAATATATAGGCGATGTACCAGATCCAGGCAATGTCGATGAGTGGGACGATATTGTTTTTGAAGTAGAACTTTTAAAGTCACAAGAAATAGGACTAGACTATATTTTAGAATTAATTTTTGATAAAAATAAAAATACAAAAGATAAAGAAAGTTTAATAGAAGAAATAAGCAGTGTAGTTAGTGCTAATACTAGTAGTAGAGAAAAAGAAAGTTTAGTAGTAGATTTTATAAATCAAACAGACTTAAATAAAATGAAAAATGCACCAGACACTATAGAAGAGTTTCATAATTTCGCCCAAGAAGAAAAAATGAAAGAAATCGACATATTAATAGAAGAAAATAATTTAAATGAACAACTTACAAAAGAGTATATTAAAAAATCCCTACGTGACGGAAAACCAAATTCAAACGGAGAAGAGCTTAAAAACATTTTACCAAAGATGAGTCCGATGAACCCTAAATATACAAAAATGAAAAAAGAGGTTTTTGAAAAGATAGAATTTTTTGTTAAGAAGTTTAGAGATGTTGGTAGTAACACGTAAGAGTAAAAAAATCATTTAAGGAGGTGATGTTATTATAAAAGCGTTAATAATAGATAATAACAATAGCAATGTAAAAGTATTACGTAGTTGTGTAAAGAAAAACTTTAAAACGATAAAAGTGATACAAAGTGTACCAGAGTCTAAAGAAGTTATATATAAAGAGATCGAAAAAAACGATATAGAAATAATAATAATGGATATAGATATATTTGGTATAAGTACGTTAAATACAATACAAAAGGTTAATAAAAAATACCCAGATGTAATGTTTATTTTTTATGGGAACATAGTAGATAAAGATTATATAGATAAGTTAGCAATGATAAATTGTATAAATATTTTGTATAAGCCGTTGAAAGATGTAGAAGTAAAAAAAGCGTTAGAAAATGCGGTAAAGTACTTTAAAATAAAAGAGAAAGAAATTAAGTATAAAACAAAGTTAGAAGAAAGATGCGGAGAGGAAAAAGAGAGATATAAAGATAAGTTCATTATGAATTTAATAAATAATAAAATTAATAGTGAAGATGAAATAAAGAGAAGTATAGAATTTTATGATTTAGATATAAAAGAAAATTATAGAAGTTTAATAATAAAAGTAGATAACTACCAAAAAATAATATTAACTTTAGATGAATTTGAAAAACAAGTTTTAAACATGAAAATATACGATATGGTTAAATTTGTTTTAGGGGATAGAAAAAAAGTTGTAAGTTCAACAAACTTTAATGAGATAGTAGTTTTATTGGATAGTGCTGAAGAAATGGAAGATATTTTAAAGCTGTGCGATGAAATAAAAGAAGAAATATATAAATTAGATAAAACGAGAGTAACAATAGGAGTTGGTAGAAATTATAAAGATGTTAAAGATATGCATATAAGTTATAGGGAAGCACTATCATCATTAAGGTATAGATTTTATTTAGGACATAATAAAACGATACCAATAGATTATGTAGAGCCTATGAATTTAATAACCTATAGATATCCAATGGAGAAAGAGGAAAAATTAATTTATGCGACGGTAATAGGAGAGTTTACTTATTCGAGTAAATTAATAAATGAAATATGTGAAAGTTTAGAAAAACTAGAAGAAGTAAAAAGTGAAGTATTACAAAAAATAGTTATGAATATTATAATTTCGATAAATAGATATGCTACAGAAAAAGGATTAGAGACGTCAAGAATTTATAAAGATTTTTTTGATATAAATAAAATTTTAGAAATAGAGACATTAGAACAATTTAAAGAATATTTATTAAATAGCATACGTAAATATTGCGAATGTGTAATAAAAATATATAATGAAACAGATATTAGAATACACGATGAAGTTATAAAATACGTAGAGCAATACTATTATGAAACTGTGGACTTAGATAAAATAGCAAAAATAGTAGGAACGTCTAAAGAGTATGTAAATAAAGTATTTATTGATAGAAGCAAAGTTAATTTAAACGAGTATATAGAAAGCTATAGACTAACAGAAGCGAAAAAAATGATGAAGGAGACAAAGTTTGACGATGACTTTGTGGCTATTAAAAATGGGTTTGAAAACAAAAAACAATTAAGAAAAATATTTAAGGATAAAGTAGGGATAACAACAGAGGAGTTTAGAAAGACAAAGTAGAGAGGTGAGAGCATGACGTTATTATTAGGAATTTTAATTACGGTAGGAATGTTTTTAGTAATATTGGAATTTTTGATACCAAGGTTCAAAAAAATATTAGTTACAACAGAGGAGTTTAGAAAGACAAAGTAGAGAGGTGAGAGCATGACGTTATTATTAGGAATTTTAATTACGGTAGGAATGTTTTTAGTAATATTGGAATTTTTGATACCAGGATTTGAAGTACTAGGAATATTAGGAATAATATTAATGGCAATAGGTGGAATTACACTGTATTCATTTGTAAAGGTTGATATATTAATTATAGGTACAATATTTTTAATAGCGTTCGTTTTAAGTATATTGTTATTTAATGTAGCAAAAAAACGAGGGATAGTTGGCAAAATAACATTAAACGAAAGTTTGTATATCAAAAAAGATGAAGATATTAGAAAACTATTAGTAGTAGGTGAAATTGGTAGAGCTAAAACGACATTAAAACCATATGGTATAGTGGAGATAGGAGATAGAGAGTTCGATGCTGTATCAAATTTAAATTTTATTGATTCAGGAAAAAAAATTAAAGTAAATAGTTTTAAAAATGGTAAAGTTATTGTGATGGAAGTAAAATAGGAGGAATTGATTATGGATTCGATAGTAATAGTTGTAATAGCGATGATTTTGGGAACAGTATTTTTAACGGTATTTTTAACGTTTATACCGCTAGGATTATGGATATCAGCATTAGCATCAAATGTTAAAGTAAGTTTATTTACATTAGTAGGTATGCGACTTAGAAGAATATCACCAGGAGCTGTAATAAACCCATTAATCAAAGGTACAAAAGCAGGGTTAACATTAGATATTAATTTACTAGAAGCACATTTGTTATCAGGAGGAGATATAAATAATGTAGTAAGTGCATTGATTGCGGCGGAACGTGCAAAAGTGGATTTAGACTTTGAACGTTCAGCGGCTATAGATTTAGCAGGTAGAGATGTATTTAAAGCTGTGAAGATGAGTGTAACACCAGAAATAATAGAAACGCCATGGATAAGTGCAGTAGCATCAGATGGTATAGAAGTTAAAGTAATAGCAAGAGTAACAGTAAGAACAAATATTGAAAGGCTAGTAGGTGGAGCTGGACAAGAAACTATAATTGCAAGAGTAGGAGAGGGAATAGTAACTACGTTAGGTTCAGCATCTAGCCATAAAGAAATATTAGAAAACCCAGATTTAATATCAAAAGCAGTATTAGGAAAAGGGTTAGATACGGGAACGTCGTATGAAATATTATCTATAGATATAGCGGATATAGATATTGGTAAAAACATAGGGGCAGCTTTACAAATAGAGCAAGCAGAAGCAGATAAACAAATAGCACAAGCGAAAGCGGAAGAGAGAAGAGCATTAGCAATTGCAAGAGAGCAAGAGATGATAGCATTAATTCAAGAAAAAAGAGCAGAGGTAGTGTCAGCAGAAAGTAAAATACCAGAAGCATTTGCAAAAGCGCTATCAGAAGGCAACATAGGAATAATGGATTATTTAGCAATAAAAAATAAAGAGGCGGATACAAAAATGCGTGATAATATAGGAGAGTTAAAACTACCTACAGATATTTTTGGTAAAAAATAAAAAAAAGTGTATAAGCCATTTAAAATTGTCAATAATAATAGTGAGAGATGAATCTCAAAAAACTATTTGAAAGGGGTAATTAATTATGGCAAAAAACACGAAGAATACTCAAAATAATCAGAAGGCTAACACAGGAAGAACAGAATTTGCAAATGAGACTAATAGCACGGCAAAAAAATCAAAAAGCAATACAGATTCAGCTAAATAAAAAAGGAATCAATAATTTAAAAAAGGAAAACATTTTAGGAATAACTTTAATGTTTTCCTTTTTTTTTGTATTATAAAATAAATGCATTGTAAAAATATAATAAAAAAAATAAAATTAGGAAGGTAAAAAAATGGAATTTAATCATAAAGCAGTATTGTTAAATGAGTGTATAGAAAATTTAAAAATAAAAGAAGACGGGATATATATAGATGGTACGTTAGGTGGAGCAGGACATTCATTAGAAATTTGCAAAAGGTTATCATCAAAAGGTAGGTTAATAGGAATAGATCAAGATATAAAAGCACAAGAGAAGGCGAAAGAAGTGTTAAAAGAGCATATAGATAAAGTAACATTTGTACATGATAATTTTGTAAATATAGCAAATATAATAGAGCGACTAAACATAGATAGAATAGATGGTATTTTATTGGATTTAGGAGTATCATCGCATCAATTAGATGAGAAGGAAAGAGGATTTTCATATATGCAAGATGCGCCATTAGATATGCGAATGGATAGAAGACAACAGTTTTCGGCATACAACGTGGTAAATGAGTATAGTGAAGAAGAGCTAGAGGATGTTATATTTAAGTACGGAGAAGATAGATGGGCGAAAAGGATAGCAAAATTTATAATAGCAGAGAGAGAAATAAAAAGCATAGAAACGACATTAGAGTTAGTAACAGCAATTAAAAAAGCTGTACCCAAAAGTGCAAGAACAGATGGACCACATCCAGCAAAAAGAGTTTTTCAAGGCATAAGGATAGAGGTAAATAATGAGTTGAATATAATAGCAAAAGTTATAAATGATGTAATGGACAAGCTAAACAAAAAAGGACGTATATGTATAATAACGTTTCATTCATTAGAAGATAGAATAGTTAAACATACGTATAAAGATTTATACAATGATTGTATATGTCCAAGAGAAGTTCCAATATGTTGCTGTGATAAAAAGAGAGAAATAAAGATAATAACAAAAAAACCAATATTACCATCAGTAGATGAATTGGAAATGAACCATAGGGCGAGAAGTGCAAAGCTTAGAGTGTGTGAGAAAATATAGGGTGAATTATGGGGAAAGAAGAAACTAAAAGAAGAGTGCAAAGAGCAAAAAGAATAAAAAGAAAGACTGATATAAAAAGAAGAGAAAATAGAAAAAGAGTACGGAGAGAAAAAAACAATGAGAAAGATAGACGAAGAAAAAATAGTACTAGAGTATATAAAGAAGATACGATAAAAGTAATTTCGAATATAAAGAAAAGAAGAAGGGTAAGTGTAACAACACTTATTATACTAACGTTAATTGTAGTGGGTAGTGCTGTGCAAATAAACATTATGTCAAACCAATCGATATTAAATGATGAAATATTAAAATTAAGGACGAGAAAAAGTAATTTAGAAGAGGATTTAAGAAACATGGAAGTTGTTCTTAGTAATAGTTATTCTATTAGTAAAATAAAAGTTAGGGCAGAAAAGATGGGTATGGGAAAACCGATGAAACACCAGATAATATATATAGACATACCGGATGTAGATATCGTAAGGTATGTAGAGGAAGAAAGAGTATACATAATAGATGGCTTTAGTGAATATTTAAAGAAAATATTTAGGAGGTAAAATTGAATAGAAAAATAAAAAATAAAAGAAGGAAAAAAATAATAAACGTGAGACTAGTAAGGAAAAAAATATTTTTTTTTGGAGTATTTAGCATATCGTCTTTAATTTTTTTAGTGTGGAAAACGGCAGTTATAGGTATCGAGAATAGAGACGAATATGAAAAAATAGCTATAAGACAACAATTAATAACATTAGACAAGACAATATACCCAATGAGGGGAGATATAATAGATAGGAATGGAGAAAAAATAGCAACATCGTTAACGAGTTACAATGTTATATTTGATATAAAAAATTACCATGATGAAGAAAATTTTTTATCAGAGGAGGAGAAAAAAGGGTATTTAAAAATAGTAAGCAAAATGTTGGATATAGATATGGAAGAGTTAGAGGAATACGTAAAAATTGAAAATGGAGAGCCTAAATATCCGACACATTATAAAATTATTAAAAAAAACATAAGTTATTCTAAGGGTAAAGAATTAGAAGAAAGTGGATTACCAAAGAATATATTTCATTTAGAAAATAAAATTAAACGAGTGTATCCAAATGATAATTTAGGATCGCAAGCTATAGGAATAATAAGAGATACAGAAAAATGGGGAATTGAGAGAGAATATAATGATTATTTAAAAGGCGAGTATGGTAGAGAATTTAAAAACTATGACAATACGGGGAAAATAAACGTTAATTTAATATCGGCGGTAAATGGTGATACAGTCATGACGACGTTAGATGTAAGGATACAACAAACAGCGGATGAGATATTAGAAAAGTATTCAAACAAACATAGAACAGAAAATTCAGCAATGATAGTAGTAA
This sequence comes from uncultured Clostridia bacterium, assembly GCA_947313885.1. GTDB lineage: Bacteria > Bacillota > Clostridia > Lachnospirales > CAMZNU01 > CAMZNU01. The sequence continues at coordinate 8,980 of CAMZNU010000019.1, forward strand.
ATCCTAATACTGGAGAAGTGCTAGCGTTGTCAAATTTTCAAAACTTCAACAATAACGACCCTACGAACATTGACTATATAGATGGTGACATATTCAAAGAAAATTATGATTTATTAGAAACGCAAGAAGAAAAAACGGAACAGATATTAGGTGTATGGAAAAATTTTGCTATAAGCGATACATATGAACCAGGGTCAACGTTTAAAACCGTTGTACTAAGTGGAGCATTAGAGGAAAAGACCGTAAATCAGGATACGATATTTTATTGTCCAGGATATAAAATAATTGACGACACAAAGATTAAATGTTGGACTTATGAAACAGGAGGGCATGGTAGTATAACGATAGAAGATGCATTGGCACAATCGTGTAACATAGCAATTATTGAGATGAATGAGGGATTAGAAAGAGAAAGATTTTTTAATTATCAAAATGCTTTTGGGTTTGGAGAGTTAACAGGTATAGATTTACCGAATGAAGTTAATGGGAGTATTTTTATATATACACCAGAGCAATTAAATGAAGTAGAGATGGCGACTAGTGCAATGGGTCAAGGGTTTAATAGTACAGCATTACAAAATACTATGGCATTATCAGCTGCGATAAATGGGGGAGAATTATTAAAACCATATATTGTATCAAAAACAATAAGTGAAGATGGAAGAGTAACTGTTGTAAATGAAAAAAATGTAATAAAAAAACCTATATCTAAAGAAACGTCAGACAAAGTAAGAGAGATGTTAGAAAGTACGGTTTCTACATTAGACGGAACGGGTAGACTTGCTAGGATAGACGGGTACAATATAGGAGGTAAAACGGGGACTGCCGAACAGGGTGATAGAAGTTTAAATTTAAGAAGTTTATCATTTTTCGCATACTTTCCAGTAGAGAGTCCAGAATATTCAATATATACAGTATTACATTTACCAGAAGACTACAGAGAGACAGGAGCTAATGGAGTAGAGCCTACAAAGGAAATGATAGAAGCGATAATAGAATATAATAATATTCCAAGATCAAAAAAATATAATAGTGAGGCAAAGACAAAGATAATAAAAAATGACACGATAGTAGTTAAAGATTATACGAATAGAAGTATAGTAGAGGTGTCAAAAGAATTAATAAATGAAAACATAGAGTTTGACATACATAAAGGTGGAAGTATAGTTATAGAACAAATACCAAAGGCTGGGACATTAGTAAGAAATGGCACGAAAATATTTTTAATACTATCTAACGAAAGTGTACATATAGACGAAGAGGGCATAGAAAATGGAGAATATGCAAGCACAGGTAAATTAATAGAAACGCAAGATGTAGTTGGACTAGAAAGAGACTTAGCTGTTGAAATTTTGGAAGACTTAGGATTTGAATACAGGGTAGTAATTTTAGAGGAAAGAGAAGAGGAGGAAAGTAAGGAGGATAAAAAAATAGAACAAATAGAAGAGGATGTTAGTACAATAGAAAAAATAACAGAAAAAATAAAATATGAAGTGGTGAGCCAAAACCCTAGTGCAAATCATTTAGTGTCAGAAGGTACGAAAATTAAACTAGTGGTAAAAAGAAAGTAAAAAATGAATGAAAAAGATATTAAGTAATGAAAAAAAAAAATATGTGTGATATACTATATATAAAAAGTTAGAGGAGGATAATATTATGAATAATAAAGAAAACACATCAAACATACAAATATCAGAGGACGTTATAGCGGTAATATCAGCTACAGCAGCGCTAGAAATTGAAGAAGTCTCAGGATTAACAATGCAAAACATAAGCAAAAAAAATATATCAAAAGGTGTAGTAGTAAGTACTATGGACGAAGGCGTAGTTGTAGACATAGAGGTTTCATTAAAAAGTGGAACAAAAATGCACGAAGTATCAAAACATGTACAAGAAAAAGTAAAAACAGTAATAGAATCAATGACAAGCCTTACAGTTTGCGAGGTAAATGTAAGAGTAGTTGCGGTAATAGAAGGATAACATATAGCCAATACAGGAGTAAAGATGAAAACCATATATAGTAGAGAAGATTTTTTCAAATTAGTATTCCAATTACCGTATCACGAAGAAATAGATTTAAGAAAAAGTTTAGAGTTTTATTTAAATGAAAACAAAATACTAGATAAAACAAAAGTTAAACGTGGAATGAATTTATATACACCGTTAGATTTAGTAGGTGGAGTGGAATCGAATGAAAGTTCAAAAAAACATACAAGGAAAGCATTTAAAGGTATAAACATAGAAGGTAATAAAATACAAGGAAGTGAATTAAGAGAGAAAAGGAAAAAAAACATAACGTATCTGGATTTTGAATTTATGTTAAAAATTTACTTAGACATATATGACAATTTAGAAGAAATAGATGAATTGATACAAAGTAAAGTTAACAAGTGGAAAATAGATAGGTTAAATAAAGAAGTACTAGGGATATTAAGGACTATAACATATGAGTTAAAATATTTAAAAAATATTCATATAGGAACATCAATAAACGCAGGAGTAGAACTTGCAAAAACATATGGTGAAGATGGAAAGGATTCTTTGGTCCATGCTGTATTACAACAAATCGGAAAAGATGTAAGGTAGGTGAATAATGATAAAAAATATAGATGAAGTATTAAAAAAAATAGAATCTAATAAAATTTTGCTAGAAGAGGCAAAGTCGTTAGAAGAGATAGTAATGATATATGACGAGAGTGTGAGCATAGTAAATGCTTGCACTCAACTTTTATGTGATGAAAAAAATAATGTAAAAAAATTAAAACAACAAGCTAGTGGTAAATATAAGTTAGTTGATTTTTAGTACAAAAAATTTATAGGAGAAATCATGGCAAAAAAAACGTATGAAGAGTTAGTGGAAAGATTAGAGGAAATAGTAAACAAAACGGAAAGAGAGGAAATAAGTATAGATGAGTCTTTAAAATTATATAAAGAGGGTTTAGATTTAGCAGTTAAGTGTAATAAAATATTGCTAGAATATGATATTAAAGCAAACAAAATAAAAAATCAAAGTATAGAAAAATTAGAAAGTGTAAAGCATGAATAGACGCATTTTTAAAATAATGGAATTAAACAAGTTTGTAAATGGGGTAATAGACAGCGAAATTTTGTTAAATAATGTATTTTTAAGAGGAGAAGTATCTAATTATAAAAAACATTATTCTGGTACATCGTATTTCACATTAAAGGATGAGAATGCGGAAATTAAGGCAGTTATATTTAAAGAATATATGGAGTACATACCTTTTCATATAGAAAATGGTCAAGAATTAGTTGTGTTAGGGACTGTTCAATTATATGAAAAAAAGGGACAGTATCAAATAGTAGTAGAAGGTGCAGAACCACTAGGTGTTGGGAAATTAAAATTAAATTTTGAAGAATTAAAAAATCATTTAAAAGAAAAAGGTTTTTTTAATGCAGAGAAAAAAAAGGAAATCCCCAAAATGCCGAAATGTGTAGCTGTTATAACATCAGATACGGGGGCAGTAGTTCATGATGTTATAAATATAATTCAAAAAAGAAATGAAGATATAAAAATAATAGTAGTTCCGACAAAAGTACAAGGGGAAGGTGCAAGTATTGAAATTGCTAAAAGTGTATATGCAGTTAATGAACATGGAGAAGCGGATGTAATAATACTAGGAAGAGGCGGAGGTAGTGAAGAAGATTTGTGGTCATTCAATGAGGAGATAACGGTAGAAGCGATATTTAACAGTAAAATACCAATAATTTCAGCTGTGGGACATGAAACAGATTTTACATTATCAGACTTTGTCGCAGACTTACGTGCTAGTACGCCAACAGAAGCGGGAGAAATAGTCTCGCCATTAAAAAGTGAAATATTAAATAGGATACAAACAACATTAGATGAGAGTTATAAAATTTTAGATAAAAAAATCGGACATGAAGGCGATCGTGTAAGGAAATTATTGAAAGAAATAAAATATAAAGACACAACAAAATGTGAGGAACATAATCAAATTGTAAATAGAATAGAAGAAAATTTTAAGAGAAAGGTAGAAAACAGAAAAGAAAAATTATCAAACATAACAAAATTATTAGAAGCTAATAGTCCAATATCAATACTAAACAAAGGTTATTCGATAGTTACTAAAGAAAAAAAGGTTATAAAAAACATTGAAAATGTAGCAGAGGGAGACAATGTAAAGATAGAATTAAAAAATGGGTATATTCAATGCAATGTAGTTAGTAGGATGATAAAAAAAGAAAAAAAAGGATAGAATAAAATATAAAAGGACATAATCAAGAAAATATAGAAAAGAAGGTGAGAGTATGGATATATTTAAGTTTAAGATAGATAGCGAAAACTTCATTAAGGAGTTTGAAAAACTAATATCAGAAACTTTAAGAGGTGAAAGTGTTTTAAATGAGAGTATGATGTATAGTGCATTAGGCGGTGGAAAAAGATTAAGACCATTACTAATGTATGGAATGGCAAAAACATTAGGTGTTAAAAAAGAAGATATAATGCCCTATGCACTAGCATTAGAATTAATACACACATATTCATTAATACATGATGACTTACCTTCTATGGATGATGACGATGTAAGGCGAGGGAAAGCAACAAACCATATAGTATATGGAGAAGCTGTAGCAATATTATCAGGTGATGGGTTATTAAACAAATCATACGAAGTATTATTTAAACATATACTAGAAAATACAAATAAAGAGAATGTATTATGTGCAAGAGAAATATCAAAAAGTGCTGGAATAGAAGGAATGATATTGGGGCAAATATATGATATGGAAAATGAAAATAAAGAAATAGATATGAATAAATTAAAAGAAACACATAAATTAAAAACAGGTAAATTAATAAAAGTGGCATTGACAGTACCGATGATTATAAGTAAGTGTACTGTCGAGCAGTCTGAGATAATAAATAATATAGGTGAAGACTTAGGATTAATGTACCAGATAAAGGATGATTTATTAGATGTATATGGGGATAGTGAGAAAACGGGTAAGAATATAGGTAGTGATATTAAAAAGAAAAAAGCGACATATGTATCAATATTAGGTAAGGAGGCAACAGAGTCCAAATACAATGAACTAATGTATAAAATAGAAGAGAATTTAAACAAGATAGAAGCAGATATATTTTTTAAAATATTAGTAGAAAAGATTATGAAGAGGGAGAAATAATATGGAGTTTGAGCAAATACTAAAAAATGAAATATTAGGGGTATCTATATTGGCGTGGTTTATAGCACAAGTGATAAAAATAGTTATAGAATTTATGAAGGTGAAAAAAGTAGATTTGGGCTTAATAATGAGTTCAGGAGGAATGCCAAGTTCACACACATCATTTGTAACATCTTTAGCGACATCAGTAGGTATTTCAGAAGGATTTAATTCTACAATATTCGCGATGAGTTTCGTATTAGCGGGAGTTGTAATGTATGATGCGACTAATGTGCGTCTAGAAGCTGGTAAACAGGCAAAAGTTATAAATGATTTATTAGATAATTTAAAAGATCATGAGGTTAAACTAGAAGAAAAACTAGAAGAGTTATTAGGGCATACGCCGATACAAGTTTTTGCAGGATTAATACTTGGAATAACAGTAAGTATAGGGCATTTTTATTAGGAGGTAGTATGTTATTAGATTCAATAAAAAACACAAAAGACATAAAAACTCTGGACATAGATGAATTAAATGAGTTAGCTATGGAAATTCGTAATTTTTTAATTAAATCTATAAGTGAAACAGGTGGGCATTTTGCATCTAATTTAGGAACGATAGAAATGACAATAGCGTTACATTACTGTTTAAATTTACCCGAGGAAAAAATTGTATGGGATGTAGGTCATCAAGGGTATACGCATAAATTATTAACAGGAAGAAAAGGTAGATTTAAAACGTTAAGAAAATTAAATGGGATGAGCGGTTTTCCGAGCATAGAAGAAAGTGAGTATGATAGCTTTGGAACGGGTCACAGTACGACATCAATATCAGCGGGACTCGGAATAGCTATAGGAAAAAAAATAAAAGATATAAACAATAGCGATAGAGTTGTAGTTGTAATAGGAGACGGTTCTTTAACAGGAGGAATGGCATACGAAGCAATAAATCATGCGGTGCATACAAATTCTAATTTATTAATAATATTGAACGACAATCAGATGTCTATAAGTGAGAATGTAGGGGGAGTGTCAAAAAAATTAAATAAAATAAGATTAAATAAAAAATACATATCAACAAAAAAGGAATTGAATGATTTTTTAAATAGCGTACCATTAATAGGAAATAAAACTTACAACATATTAGATAAAGTAAAAAATTTTGTTAAACAGTTAGTAATAGACAATACATTATTTGACAATATAGGAATAAAATATTTTGGAGTAGTAGATGGGCATGATATAAAACAACTAGTAGAAACTATTGAAAGCTTAGCCTATGTAAAAGGACCTATGGTATTGCATATAGCAACTAAAAAAGGTAAGGGTTATAGACTAGCTGAGAGATATCCAACAAAATATCATGGAGTTCCAGCTTTTAATAGTGATTTGGGAATAAAAGAAAAAAGAAAAAAGGAAACATATTCAAAAGTTTTAGGCGATACACTAATAAAAATAGGGAAGAAAAATGACAAAATAGTAACATTAACATCGGCGATGGCAGAGGGAACAGGGTTGTTAGGATTTAAAAAAAAATATCCTAAGAGGTTTATAGATGTTGGAATAGCAGAGGAGCATTGCATAACGTTAGCGGGTGGATTAAGTGTAAGTGGTATAATACCTGTAGTAGTTATATATTCTACTTTTTTACAAAGAGGATATGATCAATTGATACATGATATTTGTTTACAAAAGTTGCATGTATTAATTTGCATAGACAGGGCTGGAATAGTGGGAGAAGACGGTGCAACACATCAAGGTATATTTGATATAGCATTTTTAAATCACATTCCAAATATTACAATTATAGCGCCTAGTAATAAAGAAGAATTTATAGAGAGTTTAAACTATGGTATAAATACAAAAGAACCTATATGTATCAGATACCCAAAAGGTACAGCATTAAACACTTTAGAAGAAAAAAATATTAAAATAAAAAAAGGTAATAGTAATGAGATATATAAAGGAGAAGAAGCTTGCATCATATCAGTAGGTACAATGTTAGAGAAGTGTAGCTGTGCATATGAACAGCTCAAAGAAGAGGGTATAAGTTGCGCTTTAATAAATTTGATATTTGTAAAGCCAATAGATGAAAACATGATAAAAAGTTTAGATAAATATAAAGTTATAGTAGTTGTAGAAGATGGAATTAAACGTGGTGGAGTATCATCGATAATTTTAGAGTATTTAAATGATTTTGATATAAGAGTAAAAGTTATATCAATAAGTTACGCAGATGAATTCATAGAACATGGGACACGAGATGAATTGATGGAGATAAGAGGATTAACATCGGAGAATATAATTAATCAAGTTAAAAAAGCAATAAACTTTAGTGGGTGATAATATGAAAAATATAGGGATATTTACAAATTTGAGAAATGATAAAGATTTAAAGATAACTAGAAAGGTAAAATTGTGGTGCGAACTAAATGAAGTAAAGTATAAATTGTTTCATGATTGCGATGAAAATAAGTTCTATGAAAATATAGATGGTGTCGTAGTAATTGGAGGTGATGGTACGGTATTACGTGTAGCTAGCACCGTGTCAAAATTAAAAATAGATGTTGTTGGGATAAATGCGGGTAAGCTTGGGTATTTAACTACAATAGAGATAGATGAAATTGACGAGGCACTAGATAAAATTAAAAATGGAGATTTCAGAAAAATAGAACATATTATGATTAGTACGGTAATAAATGGTACAGAGTTTACGGCATTAAATGAAATATGTTTTAAAAGTAATAACAATGAGCTAATAAAAGTGCATATGTATATAAATGGTCTGTATATAAATACGTATAGAGCTGATGGCGTTCTTATTACTACGCCGACAGGATCTACAGCATATAACTTATCATGTGGAGGACCTATAATATTAGAAAATACAGGAGTGTTATGTATAACTCCTATATGTTCACATAATTTTTTTGAGAAACCTATAATTGTAAATGGTGATAATGAAATTAAACTTGTATTGGATAAAGAGAGTGTAAATAAAAACATTGCGATATTGGTAGATGGGAATAAAGTGAATAAAGATTATGACATAGAAGAAATATTAGTTGTTAAATCGAAGATAAAACTAAATACCGTAAATCCATTCATGCGAAATTTTCACGAAATACTATTAGATAAACTTAGAAAAGTAAATAGGTAGGGTGTAAAAATGATAAATCAACTGTACATAGAGAACATAGCATTAATAAAAAAAGAAACTATAGACTTTAAGGAAGGTTTAAATATAATTACAGGTGAAACAGGAGCGGGTAAGTCAATGGTATTAAGGAGTATATCTTTTGTTTTAGGCGGAAGAGTTACTAAGGAGTTAATACGACGAAATGAGAGTAAAGCAGAAGTTAGATGTATTTTTTTTATAGAAGACATTAAGAGGGTAAAAAGATTAAAGGAATATGGTATAGAAGTGGATGATAATAATGAGATATTATTAAGCCGAGTGTACTATAGGACAGGAAGAAGTCAATGTAAAGTAAATAATAAAATAGTGACATTAGGTATAATAAAGTCTGTAGGTGAAATACTAGTAGAGCAACATTCACAACATCAAAGCCAAGTATTACTAGATAGAAATAAGCACATTAAAATAATAGACGATTTTTGTGGTGACGAAATACTAGTAATGAAGGAAAAGTTGAAAGATGAATTAAAAAAATATAGAGAGTATAAAGAAAAATTAAAAAGTATTACTAGCAATAGAGAAGAAAGAGAGACGCGAGTAGACATATTAAAATATCAAATAAATGAAATAGAAAAATTAAATTTAAAAGAAGAAGAAGAGAAATATTTATTAGCAGAAAAAAGAAAGTTAAATGATAAGGAAAAGATAGTAGAGAACTTAGAAAAATCTTCATTTTTAATATCTAGCAGTGATTCTTCTATATTAGATAAATTAAACGAAGTAGTGAATGCATTAAGTGAGTTGGAAGACGTAGATGAAAATTGTAAAAAAATAAGTGATGATAGTAATAATTTATTAGCAAATGTAGAGGAATTATCTTTTAACATAAGAAACTATTATGACACATTAGAGCTTGGTGAAAATAACATAGATGATATAGAAGAGAGATTGGATGAAATATATAAAGTTAAAAAAAAATATGGAGATACAATAAAAGATGTATTAAAATTTATGGAGCGAGGCAAAAAGGAATTAAAAGAAATAGATATAAGTGACGATAAAATCAAAAGAGTAGAAAAAGAAATGAAAAAGAGATATGAAATAGTAGCGAGTACGTGTAGTAAAATGAGTAAAATACGTAAAAAAGCAAGTAAAGAAGTGGAACGTAAAATAATTTTAAACTTAAAAGAATTAAGTATGGATAATAGTCTTTTAAAAATAGATGTTGAAAAAAAGGATCAGATAACGGAAGATGGCAATGATAGAATATCTTTTTACATTTCAACGAATAAAGGTGGGGAATTAAAACCTTTAGAAAAAATAGTATCAGGTGGTGAAATGTCTAGATTAACATTAGCTATAAAAAGTTCATTAGTGAAGAAAGGAACTGTTGGTACATTTGTATTTGATGAAATTGATACAGGAATAAGTGGGAAAACAGCACAAAAAGTCGGGTTAAAAATAATGAACCTAGGAAAAGAATATCAAATAATATGCATAACTCATTTACCACAAATCGCATCTTTAGGGAATGCCCATTTAAGGGTGTCAAAAGAAAGCAATAATGAAGAGACATATACTAATGTAGAGGAGCTAGTGCAGGATGAAATAGTAGATGAGATATCGAGGTTATTAAGTGGTGATCCGATAACAGAAGAGACAAGGACAGTAGCCATACAACTCATAAATCAAAAAAATAAAAAATAGTGATATAAAACGGTATTCATAAAAAATATAAACATAGTATAGAAAAAGAAATATGGGTAATAATAATAATACGTAATAATACGTTTATTATTTTGTATGTATTATGCGAATATTATAAAAGGAGTATGGTTAAATGTGTTTAAAATTAGAAAAGTAATAAATATAACTTTATTAGTGGTATTTTTTTCAGCAGTAATAGTTTCTGTAGACAATACAGAAAGTTACAAATTAGATGCGAAGGAAGAAATAGTATCTGTATTTAAAATTGTAAAGCCTAAGAAAAACTTATTTGCACTAGAAGACAAGAATAAAAAAGAAAGTATAAAAGTTTATCCAGGCGGGAATGCAGTTGCGTTAAAAATGAACACAGATGGAGTATTAGTATTGAATATAGGTCATATACAAAATATAAACGGGGATATAGTACAACCTTCTAAAGAAAAGTTGAAAGTAGGAGACATAATTTATAAAGTAAATGACAAGACAATACAAAACAAAGAACAATTGAGGCAAATAGTAAAAGAAACAAAAGAAAAGGAAGAAGTAATAATAACAATAAATCGTACAGGTGAAATAAAAGATGTTTCCATTATACCGATAAAAGTTTATGGAACAGAGGAAAAAAAAATAGGTGTATGGGTACGGGATTCAACACAAGGAATAGGAACAATAACATATGTAAGTGAAGATATGAAGACATATGGAGCATTAGGGCATGGTATATTAGATATTGATACAAAGCAGTTAATGAAAGTGAAAGATGGAGAAGTAAGTTTTACTAATATTGTTTCAATAAATAAAGGGAGGAAAGGATCTCCTGGTGAGTTGATAGGTGAAATTAAGGGATATGAGAAACTAGGGACTATAGAAAAAAATACTAGGTTAGGGGTATTAGGATACATAGATGAGGATACAGTCAATAGGGAACAATTAAATAAAAACTTAATGGAAATAGGATATAAAGAAGAAGTTAAAGTAGGAAAGGCAACGATATTATCAAATATTAATAATGAAGAAATAAAAGAGTATGAAATATTTATTGATAAAGTTGATATAAAGAGTAAAGATGGAAAAGGTATAACATTAACGATAATAGGTGATGAGCTTATTGAAAAGACTGGAGGAATAGTTCACGGTATGAGTGGTAGTCCTATTTTGCAAAACGGAAAAATAATAGGTGCAGTTACACATGTATTTGTGCAAAACCCAGAGAAAGGGTACGGAATTTTCATAGAGGACATGTTAAGAGAAAGTGAAATGAAAAAATAAAAGATGTAAATATAAAGCTATAGAAGTTATGTGAAATATTTACTATAGAGGGAAACTCTGTAGTAAATATTTTTTATTTTACAAATGATGAATATGTGAAATTGAATTGAATTTAAAATAGTGTGGTGCTATTTTTTCGTTGAACGTTATATAGGGGTTAAAAAATAAAAAACTAAATTAGGTTTTTATTTTTTTTTATGTTAAAATACTAATATTTCAGTAGGGAAAATGTTAGAATAATTTATTTAAAAAGGAGAAAATACATGACACAAGAACAAAAAAGATTTATAAAGTACTACAAACCATACAAAAGAATACTGTATACAGATTTATTATTATCAATCGTAATGTCTGGAGTAGATATTACAGTACCATTAATAGTTTCATTTATGTTAAGAAATGTATTCACGTCTAATGACATAGGTTACATAATGTGGATGGCTGTGAAAGTATCAAGCTGGTTGTTTTTATTATATTTAATAAAAATGTCATGTAGTTTTTACGTAACATATTACGGGCATAAAATGGGAGTAAAAATAGAAGGGGATATGCGAAATGATTTATTTAAAAAATTAATGTCAATGCCATATTCATATTATGATAATAATAATACGGGAAAGATGATAAGTAGAATAATAAATGATTTATCGGATATTGGAGAGTTAGCACATCACGGACCGGAGAATTTATTTATATCGTTTATAAAAATAATAGGGGCTTTTTTAATATTGTCAAATATAAACTTAACATTATCTATTGCACTGCTTAGTATACTTTTTGTAATGATATGGTTTTCAAAAATATTACAGGTTAAAATGCGCGATACATTAAAAGAAACAAGAAAAAAGATTGCAAATATAAATGAAGCGTCACAAGATAGTTTATCAGGTATAAGAGTAGTTAAATCTTTTGCAAGTGAAAATGAAGAAATACATAAATTTCGTAAAAATAATACAGAGTTTATTAATAGTAAAACAAAATTTTATTTTAACATGGCAACCTTCGTAAGTGTAAATGGTGTGTTACAAGGAGTTATGTATATTGTGATTTTTGTATTAGGTTCATATTTAGTGTCTACAGGTTCACTGGAGAGTGTTGATATTGTAACATTTTTACTTTATATCGGGCTTTTTTTAGAACCAATAAGAACGTTAATAGGATTTACGGAGCTGTATCAAAGAGGTTTTACGGGATTTAGAAGAATGTTAGAAGTTATAGATTTACAAAGTGATTTAAAAGATAAAGATGATGCAATAGAATTAAAAAGTGTAGAAGGGGACATTGAGTTTAAAGATGTAGATTTTGATTATGAGGATGGTAGTAATTTATTTAAAGGTATTAATTTAAAAGTTGCGAAGCATACAACAGTTGCAATAGTTGGTGCATCAGGTGTTGGTAAAAGTACTTTATGTGGATTAATACCAAGGTTTTATGATGTAAACGCAGGAACAATAAAAATAGATAATGAGGATATAAGAAATGTTACACAAAAAAGTTTGAGAAAATTTATAGGTGTAGTGCAACAAGATGTTTATATATTTAATACAAGTATAAAATACAATATAGGTTACGGAGAGGATAATGTTACATTGGAGGACATAATAGATGCTAGTAAGAAAGCTAATATTCATGATTTTATAATGACATTAGAAAACGGATACGACACACATTTAGGGGAAAGAGGTGTAAAATTATCAGGTGGGCAAAAGCAAAGAATAAGTATTGCCCGTGTATTTTTAAAAAACCCACCTATATTAATATTAGATGAAGCAACAGCATCATTAGATAATGAAAGTGAAAAATTTATACAACAATCTTTAGAAGATTTATCAAAAAACAGAACAACAATAGTTATTGCTCATAGACTTAGCACGATAAAAAATGCTAATAGAATTATATATTTATCAAAAGGCAAAATAGAAGAAGAAGGAACTCATGATGAATTAATTAGTAAAAATGGAAACTATGCAAGGTTATATAATATGCAATTTATTTAGAAAGTAAGAGTGATTAATATAAATAGAAGTGTTAATTTACAAAGGTTGATATATAAATAAATAAATGATGGTGAATATTTATATTAAGTAATGAAAAAAGCTTTATTAATTGTTAATAATATGGTAATGTGTATTTATATTAAAATTTTAACTATAAAAGGAGTGTTTACTATGAAAATTGGTGTACCTAAAGAAATTAAAAATAATGAAGGACGTGTTTCAATGACTCCAGACAACATTAAGGATTACGTGAAAAATGGTCATGAAGTATTTGTTGAAACAAATGCAGGTGTTTTAGCGGGGTTTGAAGATTCGGAATATGTTAAAGCAGGAGCTAAAATAGTTCAAAGTGCTAAAGAAGCATGGTCATACGATATGGTAGTTAAAGTTAAAGAACCATTACAAAGTGAGTATCAATACTTTAAAAAAGGATTATTATTATATACATATTTACATTTAGCAGCAGAGCCAGAATTAACAGAGGCATTGCTTAAAAATGAAGTAACAGGAATTGCCTATGAGACAGTATCATTAAATGGTAGATTACCATTATTAAGACCTATGAGCGAAGTAGCGGGTAGACGTGGCGTAACTGTAGGAGCACAATTTTTAGAGAAACATAATGGTGGACAAGGAATATTATTAGGAGGAACTCCAGGGGTAGCACCAGGTGTTGTTACTATTGTAGGAGATGGAGTAAGTGCTATTAATGCAGCAGAAATGGCATTAGGATTAGGGGCTACAGTTTACATGTTATCATTAGGTGAAGATAGAATTAGATATTTATGTGAGACTTTTGATAAAAGATTAAACGTAGTGAAATCAAATGAAGCTAATGTTGCAAAATATGTAAAAGAGGCAGATCTTTTAATTTCAACAGTTTTAATTCCAGGGGAAAAAGCACCAAAAATAGTTAAAGAATATATGGTTAAAGAAATGAAAAAAGGTTCAGTAATCGTAGATATTTCAATTGATCAAGGTGGTTCAGTAGAAACTATAGATAGAATAACTACACACGATAACCCTGTTTATGAAAAACATGGAGTGTTACACTACTCAGTTGCAAATATGCCAGGAGCTGTACCGCGTACATCTACTATAGCATTAACAAATGCAACTACAGATTATGGTGTTATAATAGCTAACTTAGGTGAAGAATCTATAAAAGTTAACCCACAAGTTAGAACAGGTTTAAATACATTCAAAGGTAAAATTACTAATGTTGGTGTAGCGAAAGCCTTTAATGAAACAGCGGTAGATCCATTAACTTTAATGTAATGTAAAAAAGTATAAATGAATAAAAAACTACAGAGCAGATTTTAAATTTGTTTCTGTAGTTTTTTTTGCGTTAAGTAAATATGTAAGTCTGTAGAAAATAATATTAGATAATAACGTTAGTGTAAAATATTTATTATAGAGATAAAACTCTATAGTAAATATTTTTTTTTTATGAAGGAGGCAAGGGTGAAATTAAAAGACATAGAAAATAAAATGTATAAGCAGATGTGCAATAATGCAAAAGAAGAAATAAAAAAATTATTAGAAAATCTAGATAGGGATTTATCAGGCAATGTGAACAAAGAGATATATATTAAAGAAGGAAGAAAAGAAAAAAGAAAGTTAAGTACTATTTTTGGAACAGTAGAATATGAAATAGAAAGATATCTATACATAGATAAAGATGGGAAAATGAAGTATAAGACTTTATTAGAAGAAAAAATTGATTTAGATACAAAAAATAGGGACTTTATAAAAATAATAGATGTTTTATAAAGGTGGGAGTAAAAATGATAGATTTTGCAACTATAGAAAAAGAAATGTATGAAAAGAAATGTAAAGAAGCGTGGGAAGAAATAAATAAGATTTTAATTTTGGAAGATGAAAAAATTTTTAAATCAAGAGATAAAAATAAATATCTAGTGTTTGGAAATAAAGAAAAAAAAATAAACTCCTTATTTGGGGAAGTTAAGTACAAAGGGCGTAAATATAGAGATAGAGATGAAAATAAATATAAAGTATTATTAAACGAAAAGTTTGAAATACAAAGGAAAAGCACGGGACGAGGCTATACAAGTGCAACAATTTCTATTATTTCTTCTTTAAAAGAAAAAGGAGTTAGTCTTAGAAAAATAACAAAAATATTAGAACTACACAATATCAAAATAACATATCAAAATGTGAAATTAATATTAGATAGTATAGATTAAAAAAAATAAAAATACGTTATAAAACGTTTTATTTTTGTGCAAAAAAATAAAAATACAAATTAAATAAAGGGGATACTAATCAAATACCCAAATCATTAGATGGTGTTAACGAGCCTAAATAGAAAGTCGTTAGGGTGCATTTTTGATCCTATTTAAAAATGAATACCTAAGGGGTTAAGACGTACTACAAGACCTCGATAAGCCTAAGCTTATGAAAAGTATGGTTAAAAGTAGGGTACGGAGGATAAAAGCATTAAGATGCTAAGTACGATTGTTAAGGCAATGGAATGATACAACTTTTAGAAATGAAAGGTAATGAGGGCGTACAATATTATTATTAAAGTATCAGTATGAAAATACAACTTATAGGCTATGAGTTTTCTCGATTTTGTTTAGGGAAAACTCTGCCCAAAATCGATACTGGAAATAAAATATAAAAGAATCTCTTACAGATAATGATAATTATAAATATAATATAGCATTATTATTTATTAAAGAAAGGTTTTTTTGTTGTATGCACGTCCGTAGGGACGTGGAAAAAGTAGGGATAATGATAATAGGGGGGATTTTATGAAGACATCAACAAAAGATAAGAGAAATGGCATGCGTAAAAGGTTGGAAAATATGAAGTATTTAGATTTATCAATAAGAATGCTGGAAGAGAGGGTAAAAGAATTAGATAATAGTCTTATGTCTGTAAAAGGTTCAGGAGGATACGGTATGAAACCGAAGGGAGGAGAGGAGATAACAGATAAAATGGCACATCGCATTGTAGAAATAATAGATTTAAAGAATGAATATTTGAATGAAATACAAGATTATAAATCAATAAAATCGGAAACTTTGAAGTTAATAAAAAGTGTAGAAAATATGGAGTTAAGGTATATTTTAGAATTAAAGTATATATATAATTTATCTAATAAAGAGATAATGTTTAAAATGAATATCTCTCGTGTAACTGTTGATAAAAAAATAAAATATGCTATTGACGATGTTATTTTCACAAAAGTAGATGAAAGTAGATGAAAGTAGATAAAAGTATACAAAAGTATACAAAAGTAACCTTGATTATAAATAAATAAGTATTATACTTGTATTAGTAAGAAGTATATAAATTGTTACTAATACAAAAAATACAAAAAAGGAGGTGGGGAAAATGAAAGATTTTCAAAATT
>CAMZNU010000020.1 GCA_947313885.1 uncultured Clostridia bacterium
GCTTATAGTTTTTCCCTGTCCTTAGCTTGCGGTTTTTTGCTTCGCAAAATTCCCGCTTATAGTTTTTCCCTGTCCTTAGCTTGCGGTTTTTTGCTTCGCAAAATTCCCGCTTTGGTCTTTTTTTTACAAAAAAAATAACGACTCTTTTAGTTGTCGCCTCTCCCCTTCAATATTTATGCGGTTTTTTGCTTCGCAAAACTCCCGCTTTGGTGGTCTATATCTTATGAAACAGTGCAGTCGTCTGGAGTTCAAAGTTTTAGTCCCCTTCAATATTTATGCGGTTTTTTGCTTCGCAAAACTCCCGCTTTGGTGGTCTATATCAAAGCTAGCAAACTGTTTCCTTTAGGGATTATAGTTTTAGTCCCCTTCAATATTGGGGTGGTCTACATCCCTAAAGACGCGGATGATTTGCGCGCATTATTAGTTTTAGTCCCCTTCAATATTGGGGTGGTCTACATCATAGACAAAACCACAATGAGCACGATAGCAAGGTTTTAGTCCCCTTCAATATTGGGGTGGTCTACATCATATTGGGCAAATCGTCCTACACGTGCATGACGGTTTTAGTCCCCTTCAATATTGGGGTGGTCTACATCGTGGCTACAACGCCACATACCAACCGACGTAATGGTTTTAGTCCCCTTCAATATTGGGGTGGTCTACATCTACACAATGAGGGCAAACGATTTTGCAAAGAGTTTTAGTCCCCTTCAATATTGGGGTGGTCTACATCCGAGTCATGCGCACCGATTTCTCCGATGCACCAGTTTTAGTCCCCTTCAATATTGGGGTGGTCTACATCATTTAATAAATATTGATGCACACGGTGATAAAGTTTTAGTCCCCTTCAATATTGGGGTGGTCTACATCCAGGGCGCCATACTGGGCATGGATGAAACAAGAGTTTTAGTCCCCTTCAATATTGGGGTGGTCTACATCACTAGCAACGCAACAGCGACTGAAATTAAAGTTTTAGTCCCCTTCAATATTGGGGTGGTCTACATCAATAACAAACATAGAAACAAAAACGACATAGTTTTAGTCCCCTTCAATATTGGGGTGGTCTACATCAGGAGAATAAGCGAAGCCAACGAAGAGTTGGCGTTTTAGTCCCCTTCAATATTGGGGTGGTCTACATCAAACTCAAGGAAGGTTTTGTGTCTAAGTTTACGTTTTAGTCCCCTTCAATATTGGGGTGGTCTACATCCGCTAAGATTTGGTAATTTCATGTTTTTGAAATTTATACTGTCATATGTTGTCTACTTCTGTCTAATTTAATATATTATATCATTTTATTTTGTAATAAGCAAACATTTTATTTTATAATTTACTTTATATTCCTGCACTTATGCTAATTACCATTCTTATTATTTCTTTTAATAATATAAGCGTAAAAAATATTAATTTAAATATAACTTTAAAAACTTTTATAATGTTGTTCCCCTCCTTTATGTTTGTAATTAAAATTCTAATATTTTTATTCTTTTTAACAAAATATTTTCCGCTATATTATATTTACCTTTTATAATATACATTTTTTCAAAATTTTTATTTGTTAAAATTAATCCTCTTATCTCTCCTTTTCTTGGAGCTAATTTTTTTAAATTACTTATACTTTTTACGCACTGTTCTTTTTCGTTAAAGCTACAGCAGTATATTGATTGCTGTAGCTGGTAGTATCCATATTTCATTATTTCTTTTCTGAATTTCCTATTTTGTTTAATATCATTTTTCTTTTTAGACGGTAAGTCATACATTATCATAACTACATATTTTCTACTACTCATAACTATTCAACTCGTTTTTTATTTTTGGTATTTCACATTGCTCATCACCATTTAGAAAATTTATTATACTATCTACATATAATTCTACACTTCGTTTAAAACTTACTTCATTTCCCCCTACTTCTAACGTTTGGGTTACTGTTAATAATAAATGTTTTTTAAAATCGGTATCTAATTTTTTATATTTCTCTAATCCTATACATACCCCATAGTCTACAAGTGGTCTATATACTTCTATTATGTCATCGGCTAAATTGAATTCATTATACATACTTTTATGGCAAATGCCCAAACTTGGATGTAGTCCTTTTCCCACTACTATTGTACATATATATGACCTTAGTAAACTATATCCATAATTTAAACTACTATTTATTAAGTTTTTATCTTTTCTATTAAATCCTTTATTAAACATTTTCTCAAAGTACACTTTTGCACTAATTGCCTCTAACCCATTTACTTCATTATATGTTTCCTTATTTTCCACATCATTTAAATATTTTTCTAATTTATTTCCTTCATCTCTATTCAAGTACGATAAAAGATTTTTTTGATGCTCTATTTTCTTCTCTATCATTTGCTTCCATAATTTTATTTTTTTATTTTCACTCCAACTTATTTGTTCTTTTAATCTTTCTGATACTTTAAAGTTGCCAAATAAATCTAATGTTATTATTTTGGGAATATGTTTATTATCGCAAAATATAACTGGGATGTTTTGCTCACCTAAAAATATCAACGTATAAACTGACACGCTAGTACTCATACTTTCAAATACTACTACCTCTATGTCTCTATGGTTTATATTAACTTTTTCACCTTCCTTTTTTAATATTAATGTGTCATTTCTACATTCTACTGACTCACAACTATTTATAAATAATATCATATTGTCTCCTTTTTTTAATATATCATTATTTATTGTTGCCTTATTTTTACAAAAAAAACCATATATACATATTATGTATACATGGTTTTTTTTTAAAATTTATGTGTTAATAACTTTTTAATGCGTTTAACATTTTCTTCATCGCCTTTTAAAGCTAAAACTGATACTTTTTTATTTTCTATATATCCCCAGTTATCTGACTCTCCTTTTATTATTTCATTCTCTTTTATTACTCCGTCATGTCTTTTTCTTAATACGTCATAATTTAAATTTACATCTCTTTTAAATGTTTCAAATACACTGTTTTTTATTGCATTGTTATACTTTGTTCTATATTTCATCGCATCTTCTAGTTCTTTTACTCTATCTAATACCGATACATCGAATTCACATTTTAAAATATCTAAATGTGCTATTTTATTTCTTACAGCTCCTATTTCAAATTCATAAATATTAAAAAAGATATTTACTTTATCTCTTTCTATATTTTTATCTATGCTCTTCAAACCTTTTTGTAGTAATCCACTATTTAATTTAGCTCCTATATCTCGTTCTAGCCTACTTGCATTAATAAGCATTTTCCACGTAATATCTGATAAATAATTGTTTATTTTCGTTATCCCTTCAAATTCTACTACCCCTTTTATCCTTTTGTATTCTCTTATTTCATCATAATCTTTTTTAAATTCTCCATACTCATAATCTTTTACTTTTTCATTTTCACTTCTATTTAACACGTTAGTAAATATTTTTCCATTTTTATTGATTTTATTTTTTATATTCTCTTTATACTCTTTTGTATGCCCTTTTAATTGTTCATTGAAGATTCTTAATGCTGTATCTACTTTATCTAGTTTTTTCACTATTTCTTTTTCATACTTTCCATTTTCTTTTTCTGTATTACTTTTTATTTTTTTTATTTCATCATATTCTAGATTTTTAAGCTCTTCTTTTAAAAACACATCATATAATTCTTTAAAATTTTTACTTGATATACTTGTTAATACGTTCTTTCTATATATATATTTTTTATCCTTTATATCGCCTTGCCAATATACGTCTTTGAATTTACCATTAAAATCATTTTCAAGTTCATTTACAAATTCATTATAAGCTTTTATATTTTTCGGTAATTTATCTTCAGTAAGTTTTCCGATTTCTTTTGTATCCATATCTCTTCTATGTATTTCAGCTCTTACGCTTATTATTTGATCTAATACATTTACTAAATCACTATACTTATCACTTTTTTTATCATTGTTAAAACTATTTAGCCATACATCTGTTGCAAAAAGTCTATTTCTTATTTTATTTACAACAGTTGGATTTACTAAAAAACAACTTAAAATTACAACTTCTTCAAATAAATTTGATATTTTTATAGGAGGGAATTCAACTTTATTTATTACAAAGTCTTCTTCTTTATCATCTTTACACCCTTTTAGATTTTCTAAGTCTGAAAAATCAAATAAACTTTCTTTATATTTATCAATTTTTATATATTTTATATCAATTTTACCATTTTCATCATTTTCAACTTTAACCACCTTATGTTCTAGATAGTTTATATAGTTATCTATTATATCATTCTGGAATTTTTTAATCGCTTTTTTATTTCCTTTTGATGCGTTTTTTTGTGCTTTTTTATACTCATCTTCTATATTATAGTCTATGTCCTTTCCGTATTTACTTTTTAACGCCTTCTCTTTATACGATTTTAGTTTTATATAAAAGCCAGTTTTTTCGCACATAGTTTCTTTTAAATACTTTGTTTTATGAAAATATATGATTCCATTTATTGCTTCTTCCTTTTCTTCTTTAGTTAACTCTTCTGATAATAATAATTCTTTTTTTATTCTAGGTACTAACCTTGAAAACGATGGGAAATATTTTTGTATGTTATCGCTTTCATATTTTAATTCATTTATCAAATCTATGATTCCTTTTTTACCTGTAAATATTCCTATTATATTTAAAGTTTTACAAATATCTTTATCTTTTATTTCTAGCTCTTTTATAGTTTTCTCTATTTTACATTTTATCTTAGGTTTACTTTTAGTTTCTTCCTTGTATTTCTCATGTTTTTCTAGTCTATTATGAATTATATTACCCCTTACTTCTGCAACATTCCCAAAGAATGATTTTATATTTTCCTCACCTTGAGTATCAGTAAAATTTAGCAATTTTAATATGTCGAACATTTTACTATTATTAACTTCTTCCTCATCTAGTTTAATTTTTGTATCTTTACCTGCTATAAAATCCCCTCTTTCATCTTTGTCGCTGTTAATGTTATTTAACTCATAATTTAAGTAAGTAAACAATGCCAAAATTTCATGATCTAGTTCTTCCTCTGCGTGCAGCTTTTGAAATTCTATTGTATTTATGTCAATCTTTTTATCTTCCATATAACTTACTTTACCAAGGTACAATAAATGTTCTAATATGTGTTGTTGTAATTTTATATAGCACTTTTCTTTTACTCTTTGCCCTTGTTTTGTATCTGGGTCTAAGTTTATAAATTTTCTTTGGTTTACCATCTTTCCTATTCTATCGTGTATATGTCTATATATTGTACGGTATATTATTTTCTCTTCTGAAGAAAACACCTTACATTCAATCACCCCGTCATAATGTTCTTTATATATTTTATATAGTACTGTATTTTCTGTTTCTGTATTTTCTGTTTCTGTTTTTTCTGTTTCTGTTTTTTCTGTTTCTGTTTTTTCTTCTTTACTATCTATGCTTTTTTTTAATTTTCGTGACAATTTTTTAAGTTGAAATTTTTTATACACTTTATCAAACTCTACTTCTAAGTCGTTCATTACATATGGTCTTTTATCTACTATTATTGCCTTTTTTTGTAATTCTTTTTCATACTTTTTTTCATTTTTAAGAATATCTAATAATTTATTTTTTTCCTTTTCATTTATCCAGTTGACATATTCAAAACCTTCTTTGCCATCTAAGTATTCATGTGACTTTTTTATTAGATCTTCTCTGTTCTTTTTTAACATCTTTTTCTTGTCATCATTATTTGGATTTGGATATTTTTCCATTATATAGTCAATCGCATTTTTATTTTGGATACTAATTATCCTTTTAAGCTCCTTATTTATATCTTTCTTAACTTTGTTTTTTGACATGCTTTCTATACATTCATCTGTAAGTTCTTTATCTTCCTTTACTTCTATTTTTTCATTTTTTATAGCTTTTATTTTTTCATTTATATCATCATCTACCCATAATATCCTTTTATCAAGCTTTTCTTTTTCTTTTTCTTTTTTATTCAACTCTATTGTCTTTTTCTTAATAATTTTATTTATTTCAACTTCAAAATCCTCATCAGGTTTTATTTCTTTTTCATTTCTACTTGTTCCAAGTTTTAATAGTTTTTTTATTCCTTCGTTTTTACGTTCTTCCTTGGTTTCTCCATCTTTTTTAACTTTTTCTACTTCTTCTTTTTTATTTGTTTTATATTTTACATGTCTGTCATGTGTAATATATGTTCTTGTTAAGTTCGTCTCATCAGTATCTTTTTTAGGATTTAGCTTCTTAGGATTTAGCTTCATTGTTTTTACGTATTCCCTTTTCACTAATTTAAAAGTTTTTAATTCTTCCACTAAAAAAGATATTATATCTTCATCTGTTATTTCAATACCATCTGTAATATACCAATTTATTTTTTCGCACATTAGCTTTTTATTGTCAGAGAATTTTTTTTCTTTTGTAGGGTTTGATAAACCTGTATGAAAGTTTAAAAATTTTATGATTTCTTCTTTATATTTTGTTTTTTCTAGTTTACATTTAATGCATTCTATTTTATTTTTTATTTCTGTTATTTCTCCTTTATCTTCAAATAAATCTATCATATCTTTTTTTAAGTTCTTTATGTAGTTTCTATTTAATTTTTGACATTTTTTTAAAATATTGCCCATCGACTCATATAACTGTTCATTTAAATTTATCATTATCCCATGTATTTCTTTTTTCAATTCAAATTCATCAGAGTCTAGTATTTTGTAGTATACATGTATTTTCTTCCGTATCTTCTTCTTTTCTATTTTATTGTATTCCTCTTTATTGCTATGAAATATTATATTTTTTCCTTTTATGTTTTTTATTGTTTTTATTTCTTCTTTTATATTTTTTTCACATTTTCTTTCTTTAACTGTTTTTAATTCATTTAACTTTTCCGTTATTTCCGCTCTAGTTACTTTTGTGTTGTTTTTTTGCCCTAATACTTCTATTCTCTCTATTTTTTTTATTTTAAATAAAATATTATTTTTATTAAATTTACCATATTTACCATCTAAGGTTTTACCATTATTCTTTCTGTACTTTTCTATTTCTTTTATAAAATCTTCATCAGATATAGATGATGTGTCACCTGTCATATCTTTTACTATTTCATAGTTTCCATCTTTCTCGTTCCATTTTCTTGCTAATTTTTTTCCTTTATAACTTTCGTTATACCAAATATCATATGTAAACAATTTTTTACTCATCATTACCCCCTTATAAACAATATTGTTATTTACATGTTATCATCTTTCATCTTGTCATTCTATTTATTTTTACATTTTTCTACAATTTAGTACAAATTTTTATATCGAACATATGTTATTGTCTTTTATTATATAATCTACAAAACTTTTTGTTGATTTTTAATAACTTTTATTATATTATAGTAAAGATGATTTTTAGGAGGTGGATACCATGGGTGCATATAAATTTTATTTTTTAAATACTAATACACGTTTAAAAAGTTTTTTTATTTCAAAAAAGCTATCTTTGTTATTCATTTCTATTTATTCTATTTTTAAAAATAAGGCAACTAATTTTATTAGTCGTCTTATTTTTTTGTCTATTAGGAGGTTTATAATTTTATGGAAAATTCAAAAAGTGGTAACGTTGATTTAGATTTCTCATTTAGCGAGGTTGATAAAAGTAACAAAAAAGGTTTTATTACTATGTTTCTTATTATGCTAGGTTTCACTCTATTCTCTGGTAGCATGTTAACAGGTGCTACTCTTGGTAATGGTCTTAACTCTAGAAATTTAATTTTAGCTATCGCTATTGGTAATGGGATATTAGCTATTTATTCTGCTCTTCTAGCTTACATAGGTGCTAAAACTTCTCTATCAACTCACCTTTTATCAAAATATTCTTTTGGTGAGACTGGTTCTAAGTTTGGTTCTTTACTTCTTACTATCGCACAAATAGGTTGGTTTGGAGTTGGAGTATCTATGTTTTCAATTCCTGTTAGCGAATTACTTAACATCAACGTATACATAGTAGCTTATATATCTGGTGCGTTAATGACTTATACCGCTTTTCACGGAATTAAAGCTGTTGCTATTCTTAGTTCTGTTGCTGTTCCTTCTATATTAATACTAGGTGGTCTATCTATTATTAAAGCTACTAACGATATAGGCGGGATTAGTGGGCTTATTGAAATAGAACCTACTCAAAGTCTTACTTTAGCTACAGCTATTTCTTTATGTGTAGGCTCTTTTATTAGCGGTGGTACATTAACGGCTGATTTTGTTAGGTTTGCTAAATCTACTAAGTCTGCAATTATAACTACAGTTATTGCTTTTTTCTTTGGTAATTCTATTATGTTTATTTTTGGTGCTATCGGTGGAATGGTTTATGGTACTCCTGATGTATCTGATGTTTTAGCTACTCAAGGTTTCCTTTTAATTGGTGTTATAGTCCTTGGGTTTAACGTGTGGACTACTAATGATAACGGTCTATACTCATCTAGCCTTGCATTATCTTCTGTTATAAACATTAAAAAGAAAAAAACCGTTATTATAAACGGAATATTAGGTACTGTGTTTGCAATTTTTATAAATAATAATTTTATAGGGTTTCTTTCTATATTAAGTACTACTCTTCCTGGTATCGGTAGTATTATTATCGCTGATTACTACATAGTAAAAAAAAGAAATTATTCAACTTTTGAAAATGCTAACTTAGAAAAAATTAATTATATCGCCTTAGCATCTTGGTTAATCGGTTTTGTATTATCTAATTTATTACCTGGAATACCTCCTCTAAACGGTATTATTGTTACTATAGTAATTTATACCGTTACTATGAAATTTAAATTAAACATTTCGAAAGGATAATTTATGTTAATTAAAAATGCTAAACTTAGAAACCTTAACCACTCTGTCGACATTTTAATAGAAGGTGATGTTATAAAAGAAATTTCACCTTCTATTATTTCTAGCGACTCTAATATAATCAATGCTAATAATAATTTAGTATTAGAACCTTTTATAGAACCTCATGTTCATCTTGATACTGCCCTTAGCGCTGGGCAACCACGTTGGAATAAAAGTGGTACTCTTTTTGAAGGTATTGAATGCTGGAGTGAAAAAAAAGAAACTCTTACTTATGATGATGTTAAAAAAAGAAGTAAAAAAGCTTTGGAATGGCAAATAGCTAACGGTATTCAATGGGTACGTACTCATGTTGATATTACTGACCCTACTTTTACCGCTCTAAAAGTTTTATTAGAACTAAAAGAAGAAATGAAGCAATTCGTAAATATTCAAATAGTAGCATTCCCTCAAGAAGGAATATTATCTTTTCCTAATGGTTTGAAGCTTCTTGAAGATGCTTTAATATTAGGTGCTGACGTCATAGGTGGTATACCTCATTTTGAATATACTAGAGACCTTGGCGTACAATCTATTAAAGAAATTGTTAAACTCGCAATTAAATACGATAAATTAATTGACGTTCATTGTGATGAAATTGATGATGAACAATCTAGATTTTTAGAAGTGTTAGCTACAGAAGCACTTTTTAATAACATAGGTACGAAAGTAACAGCTAGCCACACTACTGCTATGGGTTCATATAATGACCCATACACTTACAAACTTTTTAGGCTACTTCGTAAATCAAACATTAATTTCATTTCTAACCCCCTTGTAAATATTCACTTAGGTGGTAGATTTGATAGTTATCCTAAACGACGTGGTTTAACTCGCGTTAAAGAACTTGATCAAGATAATATTAATGTATGCTTTGGACACGATGATATTTTTGACCCCTGGTATCCTCTTGGTAACGGTAACATGTTGCAAGTTCTTCACATGGGATTACATGTATCTCATATGATGGGTTATGATGATATTTCTAATTGTCTAGACTTTATTACCTGCAACAGTGCTAAAACTTTACACTTAGGCGATGAATATAAATTGAAAGTTGGCAATAAAGCTAATTTAATTATTCTTAGTGAACAAAATGATTATGATGCCGTTAAATTACAAGCTTCTGTTTTATTTTCTATAAAAAATGGAGTGGTTATTTCTAAATCAACACCTAAGCAATCTTATATATTTACAACTAATAAAAAATTTATTGACTTTAAATAATAGTATTGTTATATTTTTTTATATACATTAATACATATATATTTAAAAAGGAGATTTTTATGGATTTTAAAAAGTACTCAGACAAAATATTAAAAGGTGGTTTTTCACTTATAATATTTACTATTTTAATTACTAATGCAATAACTTTTGTACTCGGTCGTGGTTTTCATACTATCGACACTTTAGTTATGACTATTTTATTTTTAACAGCTTATTTATATAGCGAAAAATTATTTATAAATAAAGCTAGTATGGTTCCACCATCATTTTTTTACATCTCTATGATTTTTGGATTTTTCTCAACTTTCTTAGGTAGCTATTTAAATTTCTATGAACTTTTTGAATTTTGGGATGATTTATTACATTTTATTTCTGGTATATTACTTGGAATACTTTGTATCATTATTATTACATACGTAATTACTAAACGTTTTGGCGTAATTACTAGACCTATTGATATTTTAGCTATGGTAGTTTTTGGAGTTCTTATTAGTATTTCTATCGCCGTTTTTTGGGAATTTTATGAATTCGCTTTTGATTATTTATTTGACGGTAATATGCAACGTAGCATAATCGTAACTGATGTTAATTCCTTTGACTTTACCCCGTACTTAAGACCCTCTGGTAGATTTATGGATCCTGGGCTTCTTGATACTATGGGTGATTTTTTACAAGCTGTTGCTGGTGCAATATTAGCTGGTGTTTATTGCTATATGCACTTCTCATTAGTCTCATCAACTGTTTCTTATAAAAATAAATAGTTAGCAATAAAAAATGACTCCATTTAGAGTCATTTTTTATTGCTATTTTTTATTATTTACCTAATCCTAATAATCCTGCTTTTGTTATAAAATTCTCTGGTTTATTGAAATGTGGTAAGAAAAATAAATCTGTTAATGCTAATTTATCTATTGAATAGTGTTCTTGCACTGCCAAACTAAAGAAATGTAATGCTAACGTTATATCTGTTGTTGATGCCATTTGTGCTCCTAAAATTCTTCTTGAATCTTTATCCCATACTACTTTTAACGTAACTTCATCATTCACTGGCATGAAATCCGCTTTAATTGTATCTGTTACTTCTACAGAATTTACATTATATCCTAATCTCTTCGCTTCACCTTCTGTTATTCCTGTTGAACATAATGTATCGCCAAATATATGTATAGCGTTAGATCCTTGCACTCCTAACATCTCAACATCTGCACCACCTGCATTTAATCCTGCTACTATACCACTTCTTACTGCATTTGTCGCTAGAGCTATATGTGTGTAATCTTCTACTGCATTGTTATACATCATACCACAATCACCTATTGCATACACATCTTTTACACTAGTTTCAAGTTTTTTATTTGTTTTAATAGCCCCGTTTCCGTACATTTCTATTTTTCCTTCTAACATATGTGTTCTTGGTTTAAATCCTATACACATAAGTACTAAGTCGGCTTTATAACTACCTTTTTCTGTTATTACTGTAGTTACTTTACCATCTTTACCTTTAAATTCTGTTACTCTCTCCCCTATTCTTAAATCAATTCCATTTTCCACTAACTTATCGTGCATTCTTTTTTGAAACGGCTCGTCATAGTATCTATTTAAAACTTCATAGTCATTTATTAATGTAGTTTTTTTACCTCGCATTTTAAATGCCTCGGCAAGTTCTACTCCTATATATCCTGCTCCTACTACTACTACATTTTGTATACTTTCATCTTTTATTTTTTCAATAACAGCTTCTGCATTTTGGAATATTTTTGCATACATTATATTTTCTAAATCATATCCTTTTAATTTTGGTAATATCGGCCATGACCCTATCGCTAAAATTAATTTATCATAACTATCTTCAATATTCTCACCTGTTATTACATTTTTTAGAGTTATTTTTTTCTTATCAAAGTCAACTTCCATCATTTCATGATCCATATAAACATTAGCACCTAATTCTTTTAATTCTTCTGGTGATGAATAAAATAAACCTTCTGATGACGTTATTACATTAGATATCCATAATGCCATACCACATCCTAAAAACGATATATTATTATTTCTATCATATGTCGTAACTTCTGTTGTATCCTTAAAGTTTTGTAAAATTGTTTTTATTGCATATGTTCCTGCATGATTTGCACCTACTACTATTATTTTACTCATTATTACCTCCTATGCTATATGATTAACTATGTTTATATTTTAACAATTTTTTTATTAATACACTAGTCTTTGTAGCAAAAAATGTAAATTTCATGATAATGACTATTGTTTAGATATATGTTTTGTTACTTATTATATTTTTTGATTATTTTATACTAGAAAAATACAACAAAATAAAAGGGATAAAAAAATACTTCTATTAAGAAGTATTTTTTTATCCCTTTTTACTTTAAATCATCTTTTATTATTTCTAAACCTTTTTCTAAAGCCTCATTCTTTTTGTTTAATAAACTTCCGCCACCTTGTGCCATATTAGGTCGTCCGCCACCTCGACCATCTACAACTTTTGATGCCTCTTTTATAACGTTCCCAGCATGTACTCCTTTTTTAACTAAATCCTCTGTTACCATGCATAATATATTAACTTTACCTTTATCTTCTGATACGAATAACACTACCGAAGATTTAATTTTATCTTTTATTTTATCCCCTAACTCTTTTAATTCATTTATAGTTTTATTTTCTAGCACTTCACTTACTATTTTTACACCGTCTATTTCATTAGCTTTATTTATTAATTCATCTACAATACCCGATGCATTTTTTGATTTCATTTTTTTAATTTCTTTTTCTAATTCATTATTATTTTCTAGTACGCTTTTTAATTTATTTATTAAGTTGCTTTTATCTGTTTTTAAAATCTCTCTTACTAATTGTAATTCATCTTCTAAGTTATTAACGTATTGTAACGCTTTGCTTCCTGTTACAGCTTCAATTCTTCTTATACCTGATGAAATACCTGATTCACTTATTATTTTAAACGTACCTATACTACTACTGTTTTTTAAATGCGTACCACCGCATAGCTCTATACTATAGTCGCCAACTGATACTACTCTTACAACGTCTGAATATTTCTCGCCAAATAATGACATTGCACCCATTTTTTTAGCATCTTCAATATTTTTTTCTACTATGCTAATAGACATAGATTTTAAAATTATTTCATTTACTTTTTGTTCTACTAATTTTATTTCCTTACTTGTCATAGGTTCAAAATGATTAAAGTCAAATCTTAGTCTATCTTTTGTAACGTTACTACCTGCTTGCTCTACATGGTCTCCTAAAACTTCTTTTAAAACTTTATGAAGTATATGTGTCGCCGTATGGTTTCTTGTAACTGATTCTCTTACATCTTCATCTACTTCTATTTCTACTTTATCTTTTATATTTAAAGTTCCTTTAACTACTTCGCCTACATGTACAAATTTATCCCCTGCAAATTTTACACAATCTTTAATTTTAACAGTACATTCATTTGTACATATAATTCCAACATCTCCACATTGTCCACCACTCTCTGCATAAAATGTTGTTCCATCTAAAATTATTGCTACTTCCTCACCGTTACATGCATTTTCTACTATTTCACCGTTAACTGTCATAGCTAATATTTTAGATTCGCATTTATTATTTTCATACCCGTCAAATTTTGTACTTATTAAATTTTTAGCATTGTCAAATCCTGATTTTTCTTTTCCTGTATATGATGTTTCTTTTCTTGCATCTCTTCCACGTTGTTTTTGCTTTTCCATTTCTTCTTTGAATCCTACTAAATCAATTTTTATCCCTCTATCCTCTAATAACTCTTCCATTACTTCTATAGGAAAACCATAGGTGTCATACATTTTAAATACATCTACTCCACTTATTATATTGTCGTTTTCTTCCTTCGCCTTTTTACAAATTTCATTTACTACTTTCATTCCTTGTTCTATAGTTTCATAAAATTTACTTTCTTCTACTGTCATTATTTTATTTATGTATTGCTTTTTCTCTTCTAACTCTTCATATGCACCTTTATAAATATTTATTATTTCTTCTACAATTTGCTGAACAAACGCTTTATTTATATTTAATTTTTTACCATGGGCTATTGCTCTTCTTAATAATTTTCTTAATACATATCCTCGTCCTTCATTAGATGGCATTACTCCATCACTAACTAAAAACGTACTTGCTTTTACATGGTCGGCTATTATTCTTACTGAAACATCTTTATCTTTATCACTACCATATTCATAATTACCAATTTCACATATTTTTTTAATTATTTTTTTACTTATGTCTATATCAAATATGTTGTTTTCTCGTTGTAATATAGTGCTTATTCTTTCTAACCCCATGCCTGTATCTACACTTGGGTTTTCTAATTTCGTCATTTTTCCTTCTGCATCTTTATCAAACTGAATAAATACTAAATTCCAAAATTCTAAATATCTATCACAGTCACACCCAACTCCACATGTTTTAGAATCACATCCGTATTCCTCTCCCATATCATAATATAACTCTGTACATGGTCCACACGGTCCTACTCCTATTTCCCAAAAATTATCTTCTTCTAATCTTGAAATTCTATTTTTAGGTACTCCTATTTTTTTATGCCATATATCATATGTCTCATCGTCTGTTGTATATACTGTTACATACAACTTATCTAACGGTAATTTTAATACTTCTGTAACAAACTCCCATGTCCATGGTATTATTTCCTCTTTAAAATAATCTCCAAATGAAAAATTTCCTAACATTTCAAAAAATGTACCGTGTCTTGCTGTTTTACCTACGTTTTCTATATCCCCTGTTCTTATACACTTTTGTGCTGTTGTTACCCTTTTTGACGGTGGCTCTTCTATTGCTAAAAAATAATTTTTCATAGGTGCCATTCCTGCATTTATTAGCAATAAACTTTTATCATTATTTGGTACTAATGAAAAGCTTTTTAATCTTTTATGGTTTTTTTCTTCAAAAAACTGTAAAAATAATTCTCTTATCTCATTTGCTTTTAAATTTTCCATAAGACTCCTTTATAATTTTATTTATCCTCTTCTGTTTTTGTTATTTCTATTCCTAATTCTACTAATTGATTTTTCTCCACTTTATTCGGTGCTGATGTAATTAAACATGATGCATCTTTTGTTTTTGGAAATGCTATTACATCTCTTATTGATTCCGTATTTGTTAATATCATTATTAATCTATCTAATCCCCATGCCATTCCACCATGTGGTGGCGCTCCATAGCTAAATGCTTCTACAAAAAATCCAAACTCCTCTTTTATTTCTTCTTCTGTAAATCCTAACGCTTTAAACATCTTCATTTGAACATCTTCATTACTAATTCTTATACTTCCTCCACCTACTTCGTATCCATTTACTACTAAATCATATGCTTTTGCTATTGCGTTTTCTTTATCATTTTCTAGTTTTTCTATATGGTCGTCTTTCGGGTGCGTAAACGGGTGATGTTTTGCATAATATCTATTATCTTCCTCATCAAATTCAAACATTGGAAAGTCCGTTATCCATAAAGCTTTATATTTCTCTCCATTTGCTAAACCTAATATTTTAGCTACTTCTACTCTTAAATTTCCTAATGCATCAAACACTACATCGTTTTTATCTGCACATAATAAAATTAAATCACCATTTTTAGCATCAAATGATTTTTTTATTTCTTCTATTTTTTCATTGTCAAAAAACTTACTTATAGTCGTTTTATTTTCACCGTCTTCTGTTATGTTTATCCACGCTAAACCTTTTGCTCTATAATCTTTAACAAACTTAACTAAAGCATCTATTTTTTTTCTACTAAAATGTTTATTACCATTTTCTATTTTTATCCCTCTTACAGATCCACCTTCTTTTATAGCATTTTCAAATACTACAAACTCAGAACCTTTAACAACTTCTGTTACATCTACTAATTTCATTCCATAACGTAAATCTGGTTTATCAACCCCGTATGTCTCCATTGCATCTTTATATGTCATTCTTTGTATTTTATCTTCAAATTCAAAGTTTAATACTTCTTTAAATACTTTTTTTAATAATCTTTCATTTACTTCCATTACATCTTCTTCATCTACAAATGACATTTCCATATCTATTTGCGTAAACTCTGGTTGTCTATCCGCTCTTAAATCTTCATCTCTAAAACATTTAACTATTTGAAAATATCTATCTATTCCTGATAGCATTAACATTTGTTTAAACAATTGCGGTGACTGTGGTAGTGCATAAAATTCCCCATTACTCACTCTACTAGGTACTACGTAATCTCTCGCACCTTCTGGTGTACTTTTTGTTAACATCGGTGTTTCTACTTCTGTACATCCCTCTTTTGTTAAAAATTCTCTTACTACAGTCATTACTTTATGTCTTGTAAATAATATGTTTTGCATTTTCTCTCTTTTTAAATCAACATATCTATATTTCATTCTTAGTTCTTCATTTACACCTGTATCCGCCACTTGAAACGGTGGTACTTTTGCCTCTGAAAAAACTTCTAATTCTTTTATTTCTATTTCTATTTCACCTGTTTTCATATCTTTATTTATATTTTGAGCATCTCTTTTTACAACTACCCCTTTAATACCTACTACATACTCTCCACGTAAATTTTTAACACTTTCATACAATTCCTTTGCCCCATCATTTTCATTTACATAACTTTGAATTATTCCCGTTTTATCTCTTAATACTATAAATACCAATTGTCCAAAATCACGTCTTTTATTTACCCATCCCATTAACGTTACTTCATCGCCTACTTGATTTACGCCAACTTCTGTACACATATGTGTTCTTTTTAATTTCATTATTTATTCTCCCTTTATTTTCTTTATAAGTGCTTCCGCGTCGACTAAGCTTATTTCTTCCTCTTTACCTGTATCCATATTTTTTAGTTTTGCTATATTGCTTACAACTTCATTTTCTCCTATTACGATAGAAAATTTTGCTTTTATTTTGTCCGCAAATTTAAGTTGCTTTTTTATATTTCTATTAGCAATGTCTGTTTCCACTGCAATGCCTTCATTTCTTAATTTAGTTCCTAACTCAATAGCTTTATATTTTCCCTCATCACCTATAGAACCTATATACACTACATCGCTTTTATTTCTATTTTCTTCATTATCTATTAACAACACCAATCTCTCTATTCCTAATCCAAACCCTACAGCTTGTAAGTCAACTCCTGCTAACTCTTTCATTAGGTGGTTATATCTTCCACCTGCACATATCGTTATATTTTTACCGTTATATTCTGTAGTGAATTCAAATACCGTTTTAGTATAATAATCTAACCCACGAACTAAATTTTTATTTACTACATATTTAATACCTAACTTACTTAAAATATCTTGCAACTTTTTAAAATCATTACTACATTCAACACCTAACTCATCTGTAATTTTAGGGGCATCTTTTAATTCTTCTTGGCAAGTTTCATTTTTACAATCAAAAACTCGCATAGGATTTTTAATATATCTTTCCTTACACTCCTCACACAATAATTCAACTTTGTTTTCTAAGTATTTTTGTAACGTGTCGTTAAATTTACTTCGACATTCCTTATCTCCTAAACTGTTTATTTCCAATGTTATATTTTTTATATCTAAGCTTTTTAAAAATTCATACCCAAATTGTATTACTTCGACGTCTCCATATACTGATGGTGTCCCTATATATTCAATGCCTAATTGGTGGAACTGTCTTTGTCTTCCTGATTCTGGTTTTTCATATCTAAAACATGGTGTTACATAAAAAAGTTTTTGCGGTAATTCCTTTGTATTCATTTTATTTTCTACAAACGCTCTTGCAACTCCTGCTGTACCTTCTGGTTTTAATGTTAAGCTTCTTCCTCTTTTATCGTATAACGTATACATTTCTTTTGTCACTATGTCCGAACTCTCCCCTGTAGCTCTTACAAATATTTCTGTATGTTCAAACATCGGCGTTCTTATTTCTTTTACTCTATACTTATTTGTAATGTCTCTTATTTTAGATTCTATTACGTGCCACACTTCCATTTTTTCACCGTATATATCTACAGTTCCTCTAGGTGCTTTATTTAACATTAGACATCTTCCTCTCTACTATCTCATCAAATCTATCAATATATTCCTCTACGCCTTTAAAATTAAAAATACTTTTTATTTCTTTTTTACCTTTTTTTATTATTTTACTTGTAGCCCCTGCTCCAACTCCTATAATTATTTCATTTTCTTCCATTATATGAATGTTATAGTAGCTATATTTTTTGTTCTTTCCATAACCGATATTTTCTAAATTCCCTACCATATTTTTTTGTCTGTATAAATAATATGGTTCATAATCCGTTTTTTCTAGTATGTCACTTACTTTTTTCATCATTTTTTTTACTGTTTCATCTTCTTTTCTACTTATAGTTTCTACACTTTCTTTTAAATGTGAACCTTTTTTTATTGCTAACGTATGAACTGTTATATTATCTGGTGACAAATCTATTATTTCATTAATAGTTTTTTCTACATCACATACTTGTTCATCTTCTAGTCCTAATATAATATCTACATTAATATTTTCAAATGATATACTTTGTGCTAACTTATAAATTTTTATAAATTCTTCTTTTGTATGTGTTCTACCGATTTTTTTTAATGTTTCATTTTTAAACGTTTGGGCATTTATTGATATTCTAGTTGTTCCATATTTTTTCATAATATTTAACTTTTCTTCATTAATAGTATCAACACGTCCTGCCTCTATTGTATACTCTTTTAATTTTTTTACATTAAATTCATTGTCTAAAAATTTTAATAGCATTTCTAATTGTTCTTCATTTAATGACGTTGGTGTACCGCCACCTATATATATTGATCTTAAAGTTTTTTTACTTAAAATATTTTTCACTATTTTTATTTCTTCCATTAAATACTCTAAATACTTAACTACTTTATTTTCTCTATCATATTTTTTATACATAAAAGCCGTAAAACTACAGTAACTACATCTACTAGGACAAAATGGTATGTTTATATATAAACTATAATATGTCTCATCTTCTTCACTTACTATTTCTAATTGATTATTTACTGTTTTTAACAACAGATCTATTTTTTCATCTGCTACATAAAATTTCTTGAAATGTTTTTTTACTTCGGCTTTAGATTTACCCATTTTTAAAAGTCGCACTACTTCTTTTGTCGGTCTTATACCTGTTAACATTCCCCACTTCGGTTTTATCTCTGTAAAGTTTTCTAATGTCTCATAAATAACCTTTTTTATTTCATATTTAATTTCATCATTATTTTTTATTTCTACCTTTTTTTTAAGTTGTTCTTTTCTATATTCGAAAATTTTAACTTCTATATTCCTTGTACCTACTTTTATTTCAATAGCTATATCATCATTTTCTATTAATTGTATTTTTTCAAACTTAAGATTTTTAAAAAATATTTGGACAACACTTTTTATTTCATAATCATACTTATCATTCTCTAATAAAAAGTACATTTATTTCACCAACGCTAATGCATTTAAATTATTTTGTTTCTCATAACCTATAGTTGTGCTAAACATATGCCCTGGATACACTTTTATATTGTCATCTAATTTAAATATTTTAATAATACTTCTTTTTAAATCACCTTCATTACTTGTTGGTAGATCGCTTCTACCAATATTACCTTTAAATAATGTATCTCCTGTAAATAAAATTTTATTTTCTTCATCTAAATAACATGCACAACCTTTTGTATGTCCTGGTGTAAATATTGTTTTTATTTTAAAGCCTTTGAACTCTATTACTTCATCATCTTTTAATAAAACGCTTGGTGTTATTTGCACACTACTAACACCTTTATCACCTCGTACTCCTGATAAATTTATATCTGGATTTTCTAATACAAACTTTTCTTCCTTATGAGCATATATTTTAGCTTTTGTAAATTCCTTAACTTCCTTTACTGCTAATATGTGATCATAATGCCCGTGTGTTAAAAATATACCTTTTATATTTAATTGTTTTTC
The DNA here is from genome assembly GCA_947313885.1 of uncultured Clostridia bacterium. GTDB lineage: Bacteria > Bacillota > Clostridia > Lachnospirales > CAMZNU01 > CAMZNU01. The sequence continues at coordinate 20,090 of CAMZNU010000020.1, forward strand.
TTTTATAAATTCTATTATTCTACTTCCGTAATCCCCTGGATCTATTATTATTCCTTCTTTACTTTCTTCGTTAAAATATATATATACATTTTCTGTAGTGTGTCTAATTTCTATTTTCTTTAACTTCATTTTTTCTCCCACTTATTGTTTCAATGCTAATACTGCTTTATTGTTAGCTTTTTCATTCCCTATAGTTGTATCACTCATATGCCCAGGAAATACTTTTACCTCATCTTCTAATTTAAATAATTTTTCGAATATGCTATGTCCTAAATCTTTTGCATTTCCTGTTGGAAAATCCGTTCTTCCATGAGTTAATCTAAATAATGTGTCACCTGTAAACATTACTTCGTTACTTTCGTCTAAATAACACACTCCACCTTTTGTATGTCCTGGCGTAAATATCGTTTTCATTTTAAAACTTTTAAAACCTATTATATCTCCGTCTTCTAAAAAAACATCTGCTTCTACTATTATTCCCCTGTTACCCATTTCTGCTGAAAAATTATACTTCGGATCTTCTAGAATACTTTGTTCCTCTTTATGCGCATATACTTTACATTTCGTAAACTCTTTTATTTTTTCAACTCCCATTATGTGATCAAAGTGTCCATGAGTTAAAAGTATTCCTTGTATGTCTAGATTTTCTTCTTTTATGAAATTTATTATATCTTCTTCTGCACCACCTGGATCTACCACTATTCCAACTTTTGTAGTTTCATCAAAATATACATATACATTTTCTGTAGTTTCTTTAACTATTATTCTTTTTACTAACATTTTTACCTCCTACAGTATTTTATCACTATCTAATATAATTGTTATTGGTCCATCATTTATTAAACTTACCTGCATATCCCCTTGAAACACACCTTTTTGCACTTTACTTTGTTCATAATCTTTTTTTAACATTTCAATGAATTTATTAAACATTTCTAACGCCTCGTCTATACCCGCCGATTCTGTAAAACTTGGTCTGAATCCTTTTCTTACATCTCCGTACAATGTAAAATTTGGCACAACTAATATTTCTTTTTCTAAATCTTTCGCCGATAAATTCATTTTATTATTTTCATCTTCAAATATTCTAAGCCCTATTATTTTTTTAACCATATACTTAAAATCTTCTTCACCATCTGTTTTCTTAAATCCCAATAAAATAACTAATCCACTATCAATAGAACTTACTATTTTATTGTCAATTTTTACATCACTTTGTAACACTCTTTGCACTACAGCTCTCATTTTCTATTTCACCCTCTCTATTTCATAAACATCTTTTATACTTCTTAATTTATTTACTATTATTTCTGCATCGCTACTTGAACTTACTTCTACTTCACATCTTATTATCGCCTTTTCATCGATTACTTTAGTACTTAAGCCACATACTTTTATTTTTTCTGTTGATAATAAATTAGTAATATCCATTAACAATCCATGTCTATCAAAAGCTGTAATTTGTATAGTTATATTAAAGTGCTGTGCTACACTACCTACATCTGCCCACTTTGCTCCTTGTAACCTTCTTTTATTCACTTCATCTAACGTTATTATATTTTTACAACTTTTTTTGTGTAGCGAGTACCCTTTTCCTATGGTTACATAGGCAACTATTTCATCTCCTAAAATCGGGTTACAACATTTAGCATAGTTCACTTCTGTTAATCCTAGCCCATCTATATTTACTAATAAATTACCTTTACTATCTTTTTGCTCTACTTTTGGCTTGCTTAATCTTTCTAACATCTCTGCTTCTTTTTCGCTATCTGTTCGCTTTTCACATTCTACTATTAATCTATTTATTATTTGTCCTTCTTTTATTCCTGCATAACCTACTGTTGAATATAAACTATTTACATCTTTTAAATCATATCTTTTTAAAATTAGTTCTATTCTTTCTTCTGACAATAAATCTTGTAGCTTATAACCTTTCTTTTTACTTTCACGTTCTAATAAAGCTTTACCATGTAATATATTTTCTTCTTTATTTGACGTCTTAAACCAATGTTTTATTTTACTTTTTGCATTTGATGTTTTTGCTACTTTTAACCAATCTCTACTTGGGCTTGATGTTTTTGAAGTTATTATTTCTACCCTTTCACTATTTTTTAACGTATAATCAAAAGTTACTATTCTTCCATCAACTTTTGCACCTACCGCTCTATGTCCTACATCTGTATGAATATAATATGCAAAATCTAACGGTGTTGCGCCACGTGGTAACTCTTTTAAATCGCCACTCGGCGTAAAGCAATATACTCGTTCATTAAATAAATCTAAATCTACTTTCATAGTATCTAAATATTCATCGTTATCTTCTACTTCATTTTGCATTGCTAACATTTCATCTATCCACGCTAATTTTAAATCTTTACCATTAACTTTTTCATTTTTACCTTCTTTATATTTCCAATGTGCCGCTATACCATTTTCCGCTATCTTGTGCATTTTATACGTTCTTATTTGCATTTCAAAAGGCTGTGCCCCTGGTCCTAACAATGTATTGTGTATAGATTGATACATGTTCCCTTTTGGTACTGCTATATAATCTTTAAACCTTCCTATTAATGGCTTGTACATTTCATGCATTTTACCTAACGCACTATAACAATCACCTACATCATTTACTAATATTCTAACCGCTCTTAAATCATATATTTGTTCTATGTTTTTATTTTTATTAATCATTTTTTTATAAACGCTATATTTATGCTTAACGCGACTTTCTAACATACATTCTATATTAGATTTTTTCAAATTTTCTTTTATACTATTATGAAGTTCTTCTATATAATCTTTATTTTCTGTTTCTTTTTCATTTAACAGTTCTGTGATTTTTTTATATTCTTCTTCATATAAATACTTAAAAGCCAAATCTTCTAATTCATATCTTAATTTTGATATACCTAACCTATGTGCTAGTGGTGCATATACATCTAATGTTTCTTCTGACTTTTCAATTTGTTTATGACGTGGCATATGTTGTAACGTTCTCATATTGTGTAATCTATCCGCTATTTTAATTAATACTACTCTCGCATCCATTGACATAGCTAAAAACAACTTTCTATAATTTTCTGCTTGTTCTTCTTTTTTTGAAATATATTGTAACTCTACTAGTTTCGTTACACCTTCTACCATTTCTGCTACGTCTTTATTAAACATTCTTTCTATTTCTTCATAGGTATATTTCGTATCTTCTATAACATCGTGTAGTAGCCCTGCAATAATTGTATCTATATCTACTTCCATATCTGATAATATTATTGCAACTTCTATTGGATGTATTATATACGGCTCACCTGATTTTCTAAATTGTCCTTCATGCGCTTCTACGGCTAATTTATAAGCTTTTTCTATTGGCTCTAAATTTTCGTCACTTCTTACTTTTTTTAAACTCTCTACTAATCTTCCGTATATTTCCTCATGTATTTCCATATTGCACCTCCAACATCATAATATATAATTATAAAATTTTTATACTATAAAATCAAGTGTATAGGTGACTATATTAAATCTACTACTAAGTATTTTTTAATTCCTTTTCTTTATTTATTTTTATTTATTCTTTATTTATTTTTATTTGTTCTTTATTTATTTTTATTTGTTCTTTATTTATTTTTATTTATTTTTTATTAAAATTTCTTATAACTTTTAATTCATTGCATAAAAATAACACGATATATAAACTTATCGTGTTATTTTTTCTTAACTATTATTTTTTTCGATCTTCTCTTTTAAAATTTTAAGTCAAGCCATTCTATGAGAACACGTCATTTCTAATTCAAAATATTTATTATCTCTTTGTTTAACTTCAAAGCAAATATTAATTTTTTCTGATTGTATTAGAATATCTTCCATTTTTTTCACTTCTAATATATTTTTTTATCACCGTCGCATAAATATATTGACTCCGCATATTTAATATATTATTTTCTTATTTGATTTAAGTGCGTCCTAGAATTTTATTTTATATACCTCTTCTCTTTTTATATAAATCGTCCATACTTAAATATATCGTCGGTATTAAAACTAACGTTACTACTGTTGAAAATGTTAATCCTAATATAACTGTTAGTGCTATATTTTTCATAGCTTCTGACCCTTCTTGTGTACTTAATAACATTGGTAATAATCCTAACACCGTTGTTAACGTAGACATTAATATAGGTCTAAACCTTACTTCTCCTGCTTTTAACAATCCGTCATAGGCATTGTAACCTCTTTCTCTTATTAATAAATTTGTATAATCTATTAACACTATAGCATTATTAATAACTATCCCTGTTAACATTATAAAACCTACAAAGGTTGTTATATTTATTTGCTCACCTATTAAAAATATTCCAAATATCGCCGTCGCTATAGCTACTGGTATTGAAAACATTACTATAAACGGATATTTTAAAGATTCAAAATTCCCCGCCATTACCATATAAACTAATGCTATCGCCGCCAATACAGCTAAAAATAATTGTTTAAATGCATCTATCATCTCTTTTGATGTACCTGCATTCTCCCATGAATATCCTGATGGCATAGAATAGTTTTCTAATTTTCTCGTCATTTCCTTTACTATAGTCCCTGTATCATTACTTCCCAATCCTATATTTATTTCCACATATCTTTCTTGGTCTTTTCTCGATATAGATACTGGTGTGCTTTCTATAGTTATTTCCCCTATTTCTGATAAAGGTACTGACGCCCCTCTAAATGTTGGGATTAATATATTACCTAAATCATCTATATATTTAATACTCTCTTCATCTCTCCTAATTACAATATCAATTTCACTACCTTCTTCTTTATATATAGTAGCTTTTGTTCCCGATATTGCTGTTCTTAACGTATCTCCTAGTATACTCATATTTATTCCATACATTCTTCCTTTATCTTCATCTACTTTAATTTTTATTTGTCTAGATTGTTGTTGGATATTACTTGTTACCTCTCCAACTCCTTCTATTTCATTAGCAAACTTTATAATATCATTTACTATTTCATTAATTACTGCAACATCCAATCCTTTAACTATTATCGTCGCTCCTGATTCTCCTAATCCTCCAATTGAACCACCTGATGAACTAGCCTTTAAATCAACTCCCGCTATATCATTAAAACCTTCTTCGATTTCCTTCGCTATTTCTACACTTCTTTTATCCCTTTCATTTATCCCCACTAACCTTATAAAAAAATCTAAACTCGTCGTGTCGCCCATTCTAACCACTGATGCTACCGATTCTACATAATCTTTATCTTTTATTAAATTTTCCAATTGCTCATTTACTTCTTCGGCCCTAACATATGGCGTACCATCTGGAAACTTGCTTGTAATAAATACTACGCCCTCATCTATTTCTGGGAAAAATCCCGTTCCCGTTAATAGCACCGTTAAACCCGTTAACATTATAAAAATTATTGTCACTAAATACGTTCTTTTTCTTTTAACTAAAGATTTATTTAGGATTGCTAAATATTTTGTTTTTAATTTCTCAAATCCTATATTGAATTTTTGTACAACTCCTATTCTTTCTTCATTTATACCATTTTTAAATAATATAGCTGATAGCATCGGCACAAAAGTTATAGCCACTATTAAAGATGATAATAACGAAAATGTAATCGTAAATGATAACGCCATAAATAAATCTGATACTACACTTGTCGTAAATGTTATTGGTAAAAATACTACAACTGTCGTTAATGTTGATGCTATAATCGATAATGCTACTTCTTTTGTTCCTTCTATCGACGCTATTTTTGATTCTAGTCCTTCTTCTACTTTCCTATATATACTCTCTATTACCACAATAGAGTTATCAACTAACATCCCAATCCCTAATGTTAGTCCTCCTAACGATATTATATTTATAGTTACGTCGTTATAATACATAAATATAAACGTCGCCATCACAGATATTGGCATTGCTAAACCTATTATTAACGTCGTCTTACCATCTCCTAAAAACATATATATTACAAACATAGCTATTAACATCCCTATTAATGCCGTTATTCCCACTCCACTTATCGCTTCTTGTATAAATTCCCCCGTATCTACAATACTTGTTATTTCTAACTCATCATTTAACTTTCTTATTTTTTTCATTTCTTTTATAACACTCTTTGATACGTCCACTGTATTTGCTGTAGATTGTTTTGTTATCACTAGTATTATTCCATTTTTATGGTTTGTATATGTTTTACTTGTTTGTTTTTTATATTTTTTTTCAACGTTAGCAATGTCGGATACTCTTATTTCACCGCCCAGCGGTGTTCTCAATCTTATGTTTTCTATAGCTTCTATACTTTTTATACCGCCATCCACTTTTATCGTTAAATTATTCTCTCCATCTTTCACACTCCCTATAGGCATTACTATATTACCCATAGCTATAGCATTTCTTAAATCACTTTCTAATACTCCATACCCTCTCATCTTATCTTCTTTTATCTCTATTACTATCTCTTCTTCTTGTCCACCTCTTACAGATACATTTGCTACACCTGATATTTTTGTTATCATTGGTACTATTTCTTCTTCTACTATTATCTCTAAATTTTCTAAACTTTTATTATCACTTGTTATTCCATATATAACTTCTTCTAATTTTGATAAATCAAATTTGCTTACCATAGGCTTTGTTGCACCATCTGGCAATCTATTGTTTATTATATCTACTTTCTCCCTTACGTTTAACGCCGCTACGTCTATATCAATATCATTTTCAAAATTTATTATTATATTTGATCTCTCATTTCCTGATGTAGATTGAATACTTTTAACTCCCTCTACTGTAGATAATATATTTTCTAAGGGAATAGTTATTAAATTTTCCATCTCTTCTGAACCCGCACCTGCATAACTAGTATGCACAGATAATATCGGTATATTTACATTTGGCATCATATCCATATTTATATTTATTACAGATATTATCCCTACAAATACCGTTATTAATATTCCCATCAATACCGCTACTGGTCTATTTACACATAGTTTTATAAAACTCATTATTATTCACCTATTCCTCTTCTATTTCATTTATAACATTTATATATTCTTTATCTTCTACGTAGTTATGTCCTAAATATATTAACCTATCTTCTACCTCTAAACCTTCTATTATCTCAACATCTTTACCTACTCTTAATCCTACAGTTACTACTTTTTTCTTTGCCTTACCCTCTTCCTCTATAAATACATATTTTTCATCTTCCCTTGTTAATACAGTATTCGACGGCACCGCTATAACTTCTTCCGCCCTATCTACTACAAACTCAACGCTTCCAAACATCCCTACCTTTATTTCGTGGTTTTTATTTTCTACCTTTATTTCCACTTCATACATATTTAAATGATTTCCTACTGGACTTATTGTTTTAATTTTACCTTTTTTATTTTTATCGCCTATCTTAACGTCTACTTCATCTTCCTTATTTATTTTATCTATAAAACTTTCCGTAACATTCACTTTTAATACTATATCGTCTACATCCATAATTATCATCGGTGGTATTGTACTCGTTATAATACTATCCACTTTTACATTTTTATTGCTCACTATACCGTCTACTTTTGATAATATATCTTTCTCTTCACCTGTTTGAAAGTTTTTTATTCGAAATAACTTCTCATCTTCCTCTACATCGTCTCCTATTTCTACATATACATCTGTTACTTTACTATTCATACCGTCTACTATGTATGATGTTTCTATCGCCTCTGTTACTCCTTGATAACTTACTTTTTTCTCTAAAGTAACTTCCTCTAATTTAACCGTTTTAACCGCTCTTATTACATCTTCTTCTACACTTTTTACCCCGCAACTTACAAGAATTACACTTGTTGCCATTAGTAATATTATTTTTTTCATATCGCATTCTCCTATTATTTCACATTATAAACTTTTATTTTCTCTTTATATCTTATTACTCTATATCGTGCATACTGATTTATTGATTTTTAAAAAATGTATTATACATTGTTTAACTTTCTTATCTGTTGTGTTTTCAAGCACTTCTTTATATATATCTAATTGCACCTTATATTGCTTTATTAAATTATCCATATTTTCATCTGTTACATAATCTGACTTATAATCAACTATTACTATTTCGTCTTCTTCTACAAAGTAACAATCTATTATGCCGTTTAATAATATTTTTTCATCGTCCTCTACCTCCCCATAATAATCTTTTGCTAATAATTCTAATACAAAATGTTTTTCCTCCTCTACTTCTTTACTATTTAACATCCTTGTATACAAATCACTTTTTATAAAATTATAAAATATTTTTTTGTCCACAGTTTTTATCTCTTCTTCTTTTATTATTTTTTTATTTATTAAATCTTCAATTAATTTATCTACATCACATTCCATAAACCTTTTTTCATTACTAATCCACTCTATAACTTTATGGATTATAACTCCTTTGTTCATAGCTGTTATTTTGTTTTCAAAAGTTGCATATATTTCATCTACTTTGTACTTTTCTTCTTCTTCTTTTAACACAATTTTTTTTATATCTCTTATCGATATTTTAGATGGTAATTTTACACTTCCTTCATATTTATAGTTAAATGCCAAGTATTCTTCTATATTATTAATCCCTTCTTCTGTTATACCTGTTTTTAATACCTCTCCTAACTTATCTGTTAACCCCTCTTTTTCCTCCTCGACTTTCCTTTTATCTTTTTCAATACTTTCTATTATTTCTACTTTCATTTTTAAATCAAAATTTTCAATATACTCATTTGTATTTTCATATCCATATCCCTCTATTCCAATTTGCTCCATAACCTTTTTATTTCTCATAATACTTGGCATTATCATCTCGTAAAAACTTTTTGCCCTTTCTAACAAATATGTACTATGTTCTATATTCTCGTTTCCTATCTCTAGTTCATATTTTTCTATATCTTTTTGAAAATCTTTTGTTATACTCGTAATTATTAATTTCTCTTCCGCTCTCGTTAGTGCTACATATAACACTCTTATCTCTTCCTCTATTCTTTCTTTTTTTACAAAGGATTTACTTAAATTTCTTGCTAGTGTTTCCGTCTCTACTCTATACTCTAAATCTACCGCTTTACTACTAATGCCTAATTTATTATGCACTATAAAGTTTTGCCTCTCATCCATCATGTTAAATTGACTATTAGATAGCGCCAAAATTACTATCGGAAATTCTAGCCCCTTACTTTGATGTATCGTTAAAAATCTAATAACATTATCATTCTCGACATTTGTAGATGATCCACTTATCTCTATTTTATTTTTATTTAATTTACTTATATACGACACGAAATTAAATAATGATGTATAATTTGTTTTCTCGTATTCTGACGCCTTTTCTATTAACATTTTTATATTACTTAGCCTATTTTTTTCGTTTGGTAACGTACCTATAAACAAATTATAATTTGTTACATTAACTATTTCTGTTATTAATTCACTTATTACCATCTTCCTTTTCATCGCCGTGAACATTTCTAAATCTTCTAAAAATTGTTCAATCTTACTTTTTAATAACTCATTTACACATGCATTGCACAAACAATAATACATATCTATACCATATTTATGACTTTTTATTTCTATTAATTCATCACTAGTAAATCCATAAAGCGGTGATTTTAACACGGCTATTAACCCTATATCCTGCATAGGATTATCTATTATCTGTAAATAATTTAATAGCACTTGGATTTCTACAGATTCAAAAAAATTACCTGTTCCTGTACCACTATAAGGAATTCCCTCTTCCTTAAAAATTTTCATTATACTATTTATATGGGTTCTACTTTTCGTTAATATAACAATATCTTTATACTGTGCTTTCCTATACCCCTCTTCATCTTTAACGTATAAAGTTTTATCACCGCTAACCATCTCTTTAATTTTATTACATATTATTATGCCTTCTATCTCTTCCTTAACCCTCTCTTCATCACCTATTGTTTCTAAATCACCTACTACTACTTCTATATCTTTGCTGACATTTTTATCCGTCGACGGATAATTATCAATGTTACCTTTAATTAATTCATTTACCCCTCTATATGTAACTCCTCCTAACTCCTCTTTCATTATCTGGTTAAATATAAAATTTATTCCTTCTAGTACGACTTCCCTACTTCTAAAGTTTTCAGCCAAATCTATTCGTATTTCATCAGCTTCATCCTCTTTTTTATACTTATTAAACTTCTCAACAAATAATTTTGGATTAGCACCTCTAAATCCATATATGCTCTGCTTAACATCTCCTACTATAAACCTGTTTTTTATCCCTTCATTTTCTTTGCTTATACCTAAAAATATCAATTCTTGTATCTCGTTACAATCTTGATATTCATCTATTAATATTTTTTCATATTTATTTTGTATATCTTTAGCAATTGGTTTATATATAGGATTATTTATAGTTGTACCCTCTTCATATAGCAAGTTTATCGTAAACTGTTCCAAATCATCGTAATCTAAAACATTTAATTTTTTCTTTTCTATTAAATATCTACTGTTAAAACTTTTTACTATGTTATGTAATACATCAAAATGTTTACCTAATTTATTAAAGTCATTTACATAAGTTTCAATAGTTCCAAAAAAATAGTTTTCCTTTAATCCCTCTATTATTTTTTTACTCTTATCTCTATATATCTTGTATTTATCTTTATCATACTCATCTATTTCATCACTTTTTTTAATACTTTTTAAACGTCCAAATTGTATACTCTCTATCATGTTTTGTAGTTCTAAATACGTAATATCATCTTCATTCATTAAATAATGTAATTTTTCCATCTTACTTTTTTCTATTAAGCTACTTTCAATATACGGTTCTAGCCCATTACACTGTTCACTTATTTTTACGTACTCTCTAGCAAACCCTACAGCATATCCTATCTCTTTTTTCACTTCTTCTTTTATACCTTTTATCCATTTAGAACTATCTATATTTTCTGTTGTAATACCTTTATACGATTCTACTTTTTCTTCTAACCACAACATAGGAAATGGATTATTGTTCGCTTTAATAAAAATACCTAATACTAACTCTTGTAACTTATTATCAAATATTTTGTCCCCATATATTTCTATTAAATCAACAAAGTCTTTCCCGTCTATTTTTTTTAAATCTTCTATTCTTTCCAGATCTTCTACATTGTTTGCATACTTACAATACAAATCATTAAATAATTCTACTATTATCTCTTTTTTTAATAAACTATTTTCCTTGTCATCTATAATTCTAAAATTTGGATCAACGTCACATTCTGTAAAATATTCTTTTATTAACTTCCTACAAAAACTATGTATTGTACTTATATTCGCAATTTCTACTAAGTACTCTTGTTCTAATAAATATTCTATATTTTCTCCAACTTCAATTTTCTCTTTAATTTTTTCTTTAATTCTTTTTTTAATTCGAATTTTCATTTCTCTAGCTGATAGTTCTGTAAATGTTACGACTACTAACTTATCTATACTTATTTTATCTTCTATCATTAACTTTATTATTCTTTCTACTAATACATATGTTTTTCCTGACCCTGCTGATGCCGATACTAATACATTTTTATCACGTACATCTATAGCTTCTTTTTGTTCCTTTGTGTATTTATTTTCACTTGTCGAATTTTCTTTTTTCTCTCTACTATCCTTATCTTCTTTTTCTACAGCACCATCGTACTCTTTAGTATGTTTATCCATTTTATAACCTTCCCTATTTTAAAAAAGCTATACATATTAAAATACGTATAGCTTTTTATTATTTTGCTACTTTGTTATTACTTTAAATACTTCTCTTTTACTTACTGGTATGTTTATCCCTTTGTTAGTTCCGAATTCTACTATCACTCTTTCTTCTTCAACTGACACAACTTTTCCGAAAAATCCACTACTAGTATAGATTTCATCGCCTGATGCTATTTCATCTTGCATTTTTTGCACAATAGCTTTTTTCTTTTTCTGTGATCTTGACATTAAAATATACGCTACTGCAAATAGTGCATACATCCCTATTATCATTGGCATATTAAGACCACCTAAACTGTTTGGTTGTGCTGTGGCTACTGGGTTTACTTCTACTGTACTTATTGCAGTGTTTTTATCAACTTTTTTATCTGATTTTGATTCTGCATTTATTATACCGTCACCTGTTGCATACAATGTTTTATTTTTTATCATTTTAATTTTCTCCCTTTTTCTTTACCATGTAAAGGTATTATTAACCTTTATATATAATTTTTCTTTAGACTAATCTATCTAAGTTATTAATTACTTTACTCATTTATTTTTATATTAAATAAAATATAACTTTCTACAATTATATAAATTTACTTTTAACTTGTCAACTTATATGCCTTTTATCAATATGTAATTAATTTTTTTGCGAATATTCTTCTATTCTTTTATTTTTAAATTCTTTATATTCCCCTCTTTCTATAGCCGTTCTTATGTCTTCCATTAAATTATTATAAAAATATAAGTTATGAAGTACACATAAACGCATCGCTAACATTTCTTTTGCTTTAAATAAATGTCTTATATATGCTCTTGAATATTTTTTACAAACAGGACATTCGCAATTGTCATCTATTGGTCTTTCATCTAATTGGTATTTTAAATTATTTAAATTTAATTTTCCTATTGATGTGAACACTTGACCATGTCGCCCATTTCTCGCTGGCAACACACAGTCAAAAAAATCTACTCCTCTATCAACAGCTTCTAATATATTTATAGGTGTCCCAACTCCCATTAAATATGTTGGTTTTTCTCGTGGTAAGTGTGGCACTACATCATCTAATACTTTATACATTTCCTCATGTGTCTCTCCTACTGCTAATCCTCCTATAGCATATCCGTCTAAATTTAATTTTGATATTTCTTTTGCATGTTCTATTCTTATATCCGAAAATACCCCGCCTTGATTTATACCAAACAACATCTGGTTTTTATTTATCGTATGTTTTTTTTTATTTAATATTTCGATTTCTTTTATGCATCGGTGTAACCATCTTGTCGTTCTATCTACTGATGGTTGTATATATTCTCTGTCTGCTTTCGCCGGCGGACATTCATCAAATGCCATCGCTATTGTTGAGCCTATGTTCGATTGTATTTGCATACTCTCCTCTGGCCCCATAAATATTTTCCTTCCATCTATATGTGATCTGAATTCTACACCCTTTTCTGTTATTTTCCTTAACCCTGTTAAAGAAAATACTTGAAATCCACCTGAATCTGTTAATATCGGTTTGTCCCATACCATAAATTTATGCAACCCGCCCATTTTTTTTATAATATCATCTCCTGGTCTTAAATGTAGGTGATATGTATTTGATAATTCAACTTGGCATTTTATTTCCTCTAAATCTTCTGTTGAAACCGCACCTTTAATAACTCCTATCGTACCAACATTCATAAACACAGGCGTTTGTATTATTCCATGCACTGTATGAAATTCACCTCTTTTTGCTAACCCATCTTCTTTTAATAGTTTGTACATTATTATCTCCTATATGTATATTTGTGTTTGTCCTTTTTTTTCTATACTATTATAGTATATATTTATTCAAAAATACATTTAAAAATTATGGAGGCAATATGACTAACAATATAAAATTAATAGCTACTACTACTTTTGGTCTAGAAGCTATTGCAAAACGCGAACTATTAAACCTTGGATTCGATAATCTCAAAGTTAGTGACGGTCGTGTTGACTTTACTGGTACTTTTGAATCTATTCCCCTTGCTAATATTTGGCTACGTACTGCTGATAGAATATTACTAAATGTCGGCGAATTCGAAGCTTTAACTTTTGATTCTCTCTTTGAATCTACTAAGGCTTTACCATGGGCTGATTTGATTCCTGAAAAAGGCAACTTTATCATAAACGGTAAATCTGTAAAATCTACTTTATTTAGTATTTCTGATTGTCAATCAATCGTTGAAAAAGCTATCGTAGAAAAACTTAAATTAACTTACAATGTTACTTGGTTTGAAAAATCTGGACCAACTTATAAAATTTTAGTATCAATATTAAAAGATAGGGTTACATTAAGTATTGACACCTCTGGTGTTGGACTCCATAAACGTGGATATCGTGAAGCTACTGTTACTGCACCTCTTAAAGAAACTTTAGCTTCCGCTTTAATAGATCTTAGTTATTGGAACAAAGACCGCGTACTTATGGATCCTGTTTGTGGATCTGGAACTATACTTATTGAAGCGGCTATGATCGCTCGTAATATAGCACCTGGACTTAATAGAACTTTTGTATCTGAGCAATGGGATTTTATCCCTGATGAGCTTTGGAAAAAAGTTCGTAAAAATGCATACTCTGTTATTAATCATGATTTGGAATTGAAAATGATTGGTTCTGATTTTGATGAAGAAAATATTAACATAGCTAAAAATAATGCTTATAAAGCTGGCGTTGATGATTGTATAGAATTTAAAGTTATGGATTTTAAAGATGTAACCTTAAATGACAAATACGGTGTTATTATTTGTAACCCACCTTATGGCGAGCGAATTGGTTCTTTAGTTGAAGTTGAAAATTTATACAGAGACATGGGGCATCTTCTACAAACTGATAGCACTTGGTCTTTTTATGTCATTACTTCACACGAAGAGTTTGAAAAACTTTACAGAAAAAAAGCCAATAAAAAAAGAAAACTATTTAACGGTATGATTAAAACGGATTACTACCAATATTTCGGTGATAGACCTCCAAAAAATTATTTCGATAAATAAAAATTTTATATGCTTGTAAAAAAATATGTTTTACTATATAATTAAGTAAAAAAAGGAGGGTTTTTGGTGGCTAAAGCAAAATTAACAAGTATTACTTCACAATTTTCTGAAGTTGAATACAAATTACTTATATTATATCTTGTCAATCAAATGGAAATTCCTATGCCCTCTAATAAAATAGAGCAATTCATTTTAGAATCTAATTATATGGATATATACACTCTTAGAAACTGCCTTTCTGATTTACTTGATATTAATTTTCTCGAAAAAGAAAAAACTACAGATAGCAACATATCTAGATATACAACATCTTTAGAAGGTTCTGAAAATTTGGAAATGCTTCAAACTAGACTTCCTGCTGTTGTTAGAAATAAAATTAAAAAATACATCGATGAAAACCGTCAAGAAGTTAAACGCGAATTAGACGTATCTGCTAATATTTTAGGGTTTCCTGGTGATTACATAGTTAAATGTAGTGCATACGATGACACACAAATGCTTATTGAATTAAATTTATCAGTAGTTACTTATGAAGAAGCTTACAACATAAAAAAAAATTGGGCCGATAAAGTTGCTAGTATTTACTCAACTGTTATCAATGAAATGACGCAAGATAAATAAAATAATTTCAAACAAAAATAACACCATTTGGTGTTCTTTTTGTTTGATTATCTTTATTAGTTCGTGTATTTGAAGTTACTTTTAAAATCTCGCTATTTTGATCTCTTTATTTAAATTTTATTTTGTTTTTTCATCACTTTTTTCTTTTACTTTGTAATTATATTTTTGTCAATTTTCTTGCATTTTTCTACTTTTACATTTATAATAACTTTATTATATAAAATGGAGGTAATTATGAAAATAGCTACATTTAAACGTGGTGTTCACCCAAAAGATAGTAAGCTTACTGCTTATAATACTATCAAAGATGTTTTACCAAATTTAACTTGCGTTTTAAAATACCCTTTACAGCAACATATAGGTGCACCTTGTAAGCCTCTTGTCGTTGTTGGCGATCGTGTTTTGAAAGGTCAAAAAATCGCTGAAGGTCAAGGGTTTGTTACAACTTCTATACACTCTAGTGTATCTGGCGAAGTAACAAAAATTAGCGAAATAATTAATGCAACAGGTGATATTTCTAAAGCAATTTTTATTCAAAATGACAACTTGGAAGAAACTGTACCAAATTTTGGCGATAAACGTGATTATTTATCTTTATCTCGTGATGAAATTTTAGCCATCGTTAAAGATTCAGGAATTGTAGGACTTGGCGGTGCTGGGTTCCCTACACATGTTAAACTAAATCCACCTAAAGATAAAACAATCACTAACATTATTATTAACGGTGCTGAGTGTGAGCCATATTTAACTACAGATCACAGAGTTATGTTAGAAAATACCGATAGACTTATAGAATCTATTAAACTTCTTATGCACCTATTCCCAAATGCTAAATGTTCTTTAGGAATAGAAATTAATAAATTAGATGCTATTAGAAAAATCGAGTCTTTATCTAGTGATATTGAAAATTTTGAAGTTGTTGGTCTTATTCCGAAATACCCACAAGGTGCTGAAAAACAACTCATATTAGCCATAACTGATAAAGAAGTGCCGTCTGGATCTCTTCCTCACGATATCGGTTGTCTTGTTATTAACGTTGATACCATTTTAGCTGTTCAAAATGCCGTTTGTAATAACGTTCCTTTAATAGAAAGGATTTTAACTCTTACTGGCGATTGTATTGTTAACCCTGGAAACTATCGTGTTCGTATAGGTTCTAGCGCTAAAAATATTGTAGAAAGTATCGGCGGTCTTAAAGAAGAACCTTTTAAAGTTATTGCTGGTGGTCCTATGATGGGTAAAGCTATCCATGAACTTCAAGTTCCACTTTCTAAAACTACTTCTTCTTTCATTTTCTTAACTGAAAAATCTGGGAAACTCCCTACTGAAAGAAATTGTATCCGTTGTGGTAAATGCGTTGACTTTTGTCCTGCTGGTCTTTTACCTGTAGAACTTAACCGCATTGTCCTTGACAATAATTTAAATGAATTTGTTCAAAGTGACGGCGTAGATTGTATTGAGTGTGGTTCGTGTTCTTATATATGTCCTTCTAAACGACATTTAGCTCAATCAATCAGAGCTTTTAGACGTACAGCACTTTCTAAAAAACTTAGAAAAGAGAGGTAAATAAATTGAATAATATTAAAATTTCTATTTCATCAACACCGCATATTCGTGCTAAACACACGATCAATAGTATTATGCTTGATGTTCTTATAGCACTTATACCTGCTACGTTAGCTGGTATTTACTTTTTTGGTGCTAATGCTTTACTTAGAATTATAATTTCTATAGCCTCGGCTATGGGATTTGAATACCTTTTTCAAAAAGGTACTAAACAACCTATTACTTTAAATGATTATAGTGCAATTTTAACAGGGCTTCTTTTAGCTCTTAACTTGTCTTCTACTGTTCCTCTTTGGGTTCCTGTAGTTGGTAATCTTTTCGCTATAATTATAGTTAAGCAACTTTTTGGTGGACTTGGTCAAAATTTCATGAACCCTGCTCTTGCAGCTCGTGTTTTCTTAACAATTTCATATGCCGCCGTTGCTAACAATTATTTACCAGCTGATTCAGCTGTTGATGTATTAACTTATGCAACTCCTTTATCAGCTATAAAATTTAATGATTTTGTACCCTCTTTTGCCGATTATAAAGATGTGTTTTGGGGTAATGTCGGCGGTAGCGTTGGCGAAACTTCGGCTTTTGCCATTATTATTGGTGGTCTTTATCTCATTAGAAAAAAAATTATTGATTGGAAAATACCTGTCATAATTATTGTTTCTGTTTTATTTTTCAGCTTTTTATTCAAAAGAAATGACCTTGGTTTTCACCCAATATATGAAGCTTTAAGTGGTGGTTTACTATTAGGTGCTTTTTTTATGGCAACTGATTATTCATCATCTCCTATCACTCCTCTTGGAAATATTATTTTCGCGGTTTGTATAGGGCTTATGATTTCTATTATACGTGCTTTTGGTAGCTACCCGGAAGGTGTTGCCTATGCAATATTATTTATGAATCTTTGGGTTCCTATTTTAGACCGTTACACTAAACCACGTGTCTTTGGTACTACTAGAGGAGGTAAATCAATTGAATAACATTATTAAAAATGCTTCTGTATTATTTATAATTTCACTTGTCGCAGGTCTTAGCCTTGCTCTTGTGTTTACTATTACAGAAGAACCTATAAAAGAACAAAATATTAAAATTCAAAACGAATCTATGCGTACTCTTATAAGAGATGCTGATAATTTTAAACTTGATGAATCTTATACTTTACCAAATGACATAAAAGCTGTATTCACAGCTTTTAGTGGCGACTCTATTATTGGATATGTAGTTAGTTCATCTTCTATGGGCTATGGCGGTCCTGTTGATGTTTTCACAGCTTTCGATACAAATGCCAATATTATTAATATCGATATCGTTGGGCATGCTGAAACTCCAGGACTTGGCGCTCTTGCCGATGGTGATGATTTTAAAAATAACTTTAAAGGTCTTACGGCTCCCCTTTCTGTTGTAAAAGGTCTTCCTTCTACAGATACAGAAATTGAAGCTATTACTAGCTCAACTATTACTACTAAAGCCGTTGTTGATGCCGTTAATTTATCTTCGGATTTTATTAACTCATATTTAGCTTCTGTTGTTTCTAATAGTTTTGATTCATTAACAAAAATAATTATTAAGGAGGTTTCTAATGGCTAAATTTAATAAATACAAAGAATATTTTTCTCAAGCCTTAATTAGCAACAACCCCGTTTTCTTTCAAGCCCTTGGAATGTGCCCAACTCTTGGTGTTACTTCTACAGCTATTAACGGGTTTGGTATGGGTATGGCTACGGCTACTGTTTTAGTTGCCTCTAATTTCTTCATATCTTTAATTAGAAAAATAGTTCCCGCTGAAGTTCGTATACCGTCTTTCATTGTCGTTATTGCAACTTTTGTTACTATTATTCAATTCATTTTAAAAGCTTATGTACCATCTTTAGATGCTTCGCTCGGTCTTTTTATACCGTTAATTGTTGTTAACTGTTTAATTCTTGCTCGTGCTGAATCTTTTGCATCAAAAAATAATCCTATTGATTCTCTTTTTGATGGGCTTGCTATGGGGCTTGGATTTACTTTCGCCCTTACTGTATTAGGTGCTATTCGTGAACTTCTTGGCTCTGGTACTTTATTTAATATGCAAGTTTTACCTGAACTATTTCCTAACACTATTATGATGATTTTACCACCTGGTGCTTTCTTAACACTTGGTTTCATATTAGCTTTTATTAATTATAAAAGGAGGGATAAGTAATGGACTTACTACTTATATTTTTAGGTGCTGCATTTGTAAATAACTTTGTTTTAACTAGGTTCTTAGGTATTTGTCCTTTCCTTGGCGTTTCTAAAAAAATTGAAACGGCTTTTGGTATGGGAATAGCTGTTACTTTTGTAATGGTTCTTGCCTCGGCTACTACGTTTCTTGTTTACGAATTTTTACTCGTTCCACTTAAAATAGAATTTTTATATAATATAGCTTTCATTTTAATAATCGCTTCTCTTGTTCAACTTGTTGAAATGTTTATTAAAAAAAGTAGCCCTACTTTATATCAAGCACTTGGTGTTTTCTTACCTTTAATAACTACTAACTGTGCCGTTCTTGGTGTTACTGTTATTAATAAAGATGCTAACTACAACTTAATCCAATCTGTTATTAGCTCTCTAGGTGCGGCTTTTGGTTTCACTCTTGCCATCGTTCTTTTCGCTGGTATCCGTGAAAAAGTAGATAAAAACAATGTTCCTGTATATTTTAAAGGTTTACCAATATCTTTAATCGCCGCTGGTTTAATGTCTATAGTTTTCTTAGGCTTTTCTGGCTTAATCAAATAGGAGGTATTTAAGTGATAACTATTAATTCTGTTTTAGTAATCGGCGGATTAGGTTTAATATTTGGTATTATACTTTCTTACGCTGGTAAAAAACTAAAAGTTGAAGTCAACCCTAAAATCGAAAGTGTTCGTGATGCTCTACCTGGTGCTAATTGTGGTGGATGCGGATATACAGGGTGTGACCCTTTTGCTGAAGCTGTAGTAAATAATGAGGCTAAACCTTCTGGTTGCCCTGTTGGTGGAGATTCTACAACTGAGGCCATATGTAATATATTAGGTATTGAACCTACAACTGAAGCTCCTAAAACTGCTTTTGTTAAATGTAATGGTAACTGTAACGTTGCACCTAATAAGTACGATTATTATGGTATCGATGATTGTAATATTGCGGCTCAATTAGCTGGTGATACACCAAAAATTTGTAAACACGGTTGTATGGGACTCGGTAGCTGTGTTAAAGCTTGTGAATTTGATGCTATCGATATTGTTGATGGTGTTGCTATTATCAATAAAGAGAAATGTGTAGCTTGTGGTGCATGTACCGTTGTGTGTCCTAAATTACTTATCGATATAGTGCCTGCTCTTAGCACTATACATGTAACTTGCAATTCAACTGACAAAGGTGCTACTGTTAAAAAAAGTTGTGAAGTTGGTTGTATTGGTTGTAAATTATGCGTTAAATCTTGTAATTTTGACGCTATAAATGTTACTAAATTTTTGGCTACCATTGATTATGATAAATGTAAATTATGTACACTTTGTGTTAAAAAATGCCCAACTGGTGCAATTATACATCAAAAAAAATTAAAGGTAGAAGTTGACGAAAAACCTAAAGCTGTTAAAAAAGCTAAGGTTGATAAAGAGCTTGCCTCTGATGAAAAACCTAAAGCTGTTAAAAAAACTAAGGTTGTTAAAGAGCTTGTCTCTGATGAAAAACCTAAAGCTGTTAAAAAAGCTAAGGTTGATAAAGAGCTTGATAGTACTTCTAAATAAAGTAACCAATCTACCAAAAGTCATGAAGATGGTAAGTAGGTAGAGTTAAAAAAAATAAATCAAAAAAAGATGGAAACATTAGTTTCCATCTTTTTTTGGGGTTATTTTTTTGTTCTTAAGTATCTTCCAAATTCTTTTGTCATAAATTTTTTAAATTTATTTTTTGTTGTATCTATATATACTCAAATATTTTAACTTATTTTACAACATCTAATGCAATCTAATATATTTCAAAAAATATTATCTTTATATTATCAACTTACAGCTATAATAATATATTTACACAAAAAAAATCGGCTAAGCCGATTTTTAATTATTTGATTGTTTTTCAAAAAATAATCCTACCGTTTCAATAATTTTTTCATCTGTTTCCTTTATTTTATTATTTTCACAAAAAATAACTATTCCGCCAATATTATCTCCATTAGCATTTATTGGTCTAATTAAATAATACTTAGGGCTAAATGAACTTTCTAAATCTTTAAAAAATTCTACTTCTTTTGTATATTCTCCTTTTGTTTTTTTTCTTTCATTTAATACGTCTTCTAACTCTGTTGTTATTAACTTATCTTTTATTTCTTTTGAACCTATTCCTGATACAGCTATTACTCTATCTCTATCAACTATACATGCCGTATGTCCTAATATTTCTGTTAAACTTTCACATATTCCTATAGCATAATCGCTTATTTCTCCCATTGGTGAAAACTTTTTTAAAATAACTTCACTTTTATTATTTGTAAATATTTCTAAAAGCTCACCTTCTCGTATTCGTAACGTACGACGCATTTCCTTGGGAATTACTATCCTGCCCAAATCATCTATTCTTCTTACAATTCCTGTTGCCTTCAAATTTATACCTCCTACTTTTATATACCTATTTTATTCTTTTATAGTATTAAGTATTTTTTTTCCTTTTATACCTATTCAACAAAAAAACTACTATGAAATTAATCATAGTAGTTTTTTTAAAATTCTAAGTTATTTACCGTTCTTGCAAATGGTATAACATCTCTTATATTCGTCATTCCCGTTAAGTACATTATGCATCTCTCAAATCCTAATCCGAATCCTCCATGTTTTACTGTACCATATTTTCTAAGTTCTAAATACCACCAATACTCTTCCTTATCTAATCCTGCTTCGTCCATTCTTCTTTCTAATATATCTAATCTTTCTTCCCTAGCACTACCACCTATTAACTCTCCAATTCCTGGTACTAATAAGTCTGATGCCGAAACTGTTTTGCCATCATCATTTAATCTCATATAAAATGATTTTATTTCTTTTGGATAATCTGTTACAAATACAGGTTTTTTAAAATACTCTTCTGCTAAATATCTTTCATGCTCTGTTTGTAAGTCGCATCCCCAACTTACTTTATTTTCAAATCTATCATTTAATTTTTCTAATATTTCTACAGCTTCTGTATACGTTATTTTTCCAAATTCATTATTAACTACATTATTTAATCTTTCTAATAATCCCGTATCTACAAATTTGTTCAAAAACTTTAACTCTTCTTCTGCTTTTTCTAATACGTAGCTTATTACGAACTTTAGCATGTCCTCTGCTACTCCCGTAACATCATCTAAATTAGCAAAACATATTTCTGGCTCAACCATCCAAAATTCTGCCGCATGTCTCGTAGTATTAGAGTTCTCCGCTCTAAACGTAGGACCAAATGTATATACATTTTTAAATGCTGTTGCAAAAGTTTCTGCTGATAACTGTCCACTTACCGTTAATCCCGCAAATTTTCCAAAAAAATCTTCTTTTACATCACTTTTACCTTCTGGTAACGTCGTTACTCTAAACATCTCACCAGCACCTTCACAGTCGCTTCCTGTTAATATTGGCGTATGTACATTTACATAATCTCTCTCATTAAAAAATTTATGAAATGCATAACTCGCTAATGATCTAATTCTAAATACTGCACTATACGCATTTGTTCTTGCTCTTAAGTGTGATATCGTTCTTAAATATTCAAATGTATGTCTTTTCTTTTGTAACGGGTAATCACTATGTGATGCACCTTCTACTTTTATTGCTGTAGCTTGTACTTCAAAGTTTTGCTCTTTACCTTCACTCTCTACTAATATACCAACTACACTTAAACACGCTCCTACATTTTGCTTTATTATTTCTTCATAATTTTCTAACTCATTATTTACTACTATTTGTACACCTTTAAAAAATGTACCGTCATTTAAGTCTATAAATGCTAAGCTTTTATTACTTCTTATAGTTCTTGCCCATCCACCTATTTCAATTTCCTTATTTAATAAACTTTTGTACCCGTCTTCTTTATATAATTTTAATATATCTTTTTTCATGTTATTACCCCTTTCTATTAGATTAAATAAATTATATAACTTTATATTTACTTATTCAAGGGTTTTAGCTCACTTTTACATTTTTTCAAAAAAATAAAGCCTACTGTTTAGGCTTTATTTTTTATCTCTTCCTTTTTATTTAACAGGTGGTGCAAAAACATCCATAGGGAATTCTATTCCATCAAAAAATTCACATGGTGTTACTCCTGTACATTCACAATTTTTTGGCTCACACATACCTCTAGATTCTACTTGCATATCTACTAATCTACATACTTTTATTACTGTAAATAATCCTATTGTTACTAATACCGCATTTGCTTCTGGTGGATAATCCTCTGGGCTACTTTCATTTCCACATCCACATTTTTTTACTTTTGCAAAATGTAGTTTAGCTTCTAGCGATACCGCCTTACCTTCTACTATTACAAATGGATCCGCTTCTAAAACATTTCCTAAACTTTGTGTTAACAAATCCGATGCTATTACTATATCTGTTCCTTCTGAACCAAATAAACATACTTTTTTATTGTAAATGCTGTTTGCTTTTACTGTCCCTATTATTGAACCATTTGATTCTCTAAATGTTAACGTATACACAAACACGTATCTTATACTTATATCCCAATATCCTTTTTTAAACGGACTTGGCTCTTTCCCAACTATCATTATTTTCTTAGTTCTTAATTTATCTATAGACACTGTTGCCGCATTTGATGGTGGATCTATTATTTCACCTTTTATTATTTCTTCATCACCTAAAGTTGTATTTTCCGCCGCTCTTGCTGGACCTAAAACATCCGTTCTGCAACAATCTTGCACTTTACAAGAATCATATATTTTTAGTGCCACTATGCAATTCTCATCCATTATCTTGTTATCTATTTCATTCTTATAGCTATTTTCAAATTCAAATGTACCCATTTTTTATATCCTCCTACTAAACTTTATTATATTTCATTGTATGATGTTTATGTAATATTGTGACTTTTCTAAATTAAAAAAGATGAGGATAGTTATTTGAAATAATAAAAGTAACTATTCAAAACCATAGTTTTAAACATATTGTTTATTTGCTTTTTTGAACAATCAAAAATTCTATCATAGTATTTAATAATTAGAGTAAACTGATCGTTTATTTTAAAGTTTTTTAATCAAAGAAAATATAACTATCTTTATTTTTAAAAAATCAATAGAATTATGCGTAAGTGCAATATTTTATATCCAATAAATATAAGTATATTACTAAACCACAAATAAACAAGCTTATGCATTAAAAAGAAAATTCAATTACTAAATGTAACTTACTTAACCTAATTGCATATTCATTTACTATCAAAAAAATATAATTTTAGCCTATGAACTATGATAAATACTATAAAAGATTATGAATATAAAATTTTAATTAAACCTAATTGCTTTATTTCTTAAAATAAAACTTTCATTACACAGCCATAAATTCCAAAACCTACTTGTATCAATGTCTACATCAGATGAGAAAATTACTGGAATAATGCTACAATGAACCTTTTTTGATCACATAAAAAGTTTAGTACATTGTTAGAAGTTAAAACAGCCATAGATAATTTATTATTATTAAAATAATCACAAGTATATATGCTTTAAAAAAGATGATTCCTGTACAATACAGAAATCATCTTTTACTTTATACTATTTAAATGCTTTTTTCTAATTCTAAAGCATAGGTTACAGTTTTATTTTGACCGTTTTTTACCAACAATTTTTACAAATTCCCCTTAATATTATTTCTTCTTTTTCAATTTTATAGTCATCACATTTTTCGGCTTTCTTTAATATCTTTCCTATATTAATATTACCACTACTATCTTTAACGGATTTGCATACATTACATATTAAATGAATATGGTCACTAGTGTCTGCATCAAATCTTTTAAAATTATTTTCTATATATATCTCCTTTATTACACCTATCTCTACCATCGACTTTAAATTTCTATATACTGTAGATACACTTATTTTTGGATAGTCTACTTTAATATTTTTATATATAGTTTCAGCTGTTGGATGTTCTTTAGTGCTACATATATAATTATACATAGCTACTCTTTTTGGTGTTACCTTTAATCCACCTTCCCTAAGTTGTTCCTCTATACATTTAATTCTACTCACCTCTTTTTACTAATATTTATTGTTTAGGTACTACTCTTGTTAAGCTTATTTTGCCTTGCTTATCTATGGCTGTTACTATTACTTTTATAGCTTCTCCTTCACTTACTACATCTTCCACTTTTTCCACTCTTTTAGTATCTAATTTAGAAATATGCACTAATCCCTCTTTACCTGGTAACACTCTTACAAATGCACCAAAGTTCATTATTTTAGTTACTACTCCATCATATTCTTTATTTATTTCTACATCTGCTGTTATTTCTAATACCATTGCTTTTGCTTTTTTAACAGCTTCTCTATTTGCATCACATATAAATACATTTCCATCATCGTCTGTATCTATTTTTGACACTCCTGATTCTTCTAATATCTTCTTAATAGTTTTACCTTTTGGTCCTATTAAATCAGCTATTTTTTCAACTTTAATTTTTACTAACTCTATTTGTGGTGCATATTCTGATATGTCTTCCCTTGGTTTATCTATACATTTTAACATTACTTCTTCTAATATAAATTTTCTTGCCTCTTTAGTTTGCGCTAATGATGCTTTTATTATTTCATTTGATAAACCTTTTATTTTCATATCCATTTGGATCGCTGTTATACCTTTACTAGTACCTGCTACTTTAAAATCCATATCTCCAAAGAAATCTTCTAGCCCTTGTATATCTGTTAATAAAACAAAATCATCTTCTGTCTCACCTGTTACTAATCCTACTGATATCCCTGCTACTGGTCTCGTAATAGGTACTCCTGCCGCCATTAATGCTAACGTACTACCGCATACACTAGCTTGTGATGTTGAACCGTTTGAACTTAATATTTCTGAAACTGTTCTTATTGCATATGGGAAATCTTCTTCACTTGGTAACACTGGTAACAATGCTCTTTCTGCTAATGCACCGTGTCCTATTTCTCTTCTTCCTGTTCCTCTTGATGGTCGCGCCTCACCTACTGAATATGCTGGGAAATTATAATGATGCATATATCTTTTTGTCTCTACCGATGTATCTAACCCATCTACTCTTTGTACTTCACTCATAGCTCCTAACGTCGCTATGTTTAATACTTTTGTTTGCCCTCTACTAAATATTGCCGAACCATGAGTTCGCGGTAATATATCTATAGTTGATGTTAATTCTCTAAGCTCATCTAATTTTCTACCGTCGGGTCTTTTATGATCTTTATATATCATTTTTCTTACTGTTTCTTTTTCAAATTTATACATGGCGTCATTTATTTTATTTGTAACTTCACTAATTTCATCTTCTTCTACGCCATTTAGCATTTTTTCTAAAACTTTTTCTTTTAGTACAGAAAGGTTTTCATCTCTAATTTGTTTAAAATCTGTAAATACTGCTTCTTCCATTCCTTCTGGTGTTATTATTTCTACTACCTCGTTGAATATTTCTTCATCTACGGTATGTACTTCATAGCTATGTTTTTCCTTACCATTTTCTTTAACTATTAAATCTATAAACTCAACTATTTTTTTATTTTCTTCATGGGCTAACATAATTCCTTCATACATAATTTCTTCTGATATTTCATTTGCCCCTGCTTCTATCATCATTACTTTTTCTGATGTTGAACTTACACTAAGCGCTAAGTCACTTTTTTCTCGTTGCTCTGCTGTAGGATTTATTACTAATTCCCCATCTACATATCCAACTTGCACAGAACCTGTAGGACCATTAAATGGAATGTCTGATACTGCTAATACTATCGATGCTCCTACCATTGCTGTAACTTCTGGGCTACAATCTTGTTCTACACATAATACTGTATTTACTAAACATACATCATTTCTATAATCTTTTGGAAATAATGGTCTAAGTGGTCTATCTATTACTCTTGATGTTAATACTGAATTTTCTGCTGGTCTTCCTTCTCTCTTTAAAAAACCTCCTGGTATTTTACCTACTGAATACATTTTCTCTTCATAATCAATACTAAGTGGAAAAAAATCAATTCCTTCACGTGGTTTTTCCGATGCTGTTACTGTTGTTAACACTGTCGTGTCACCATATTTTATTAATGCTGACCCATTTGCTAATTCTGCAATTCCTAACTCAACTGATAAAGTCCTACCTGCAATTTCCATAGAATATACTTTTTGCATTTGTTATTCCCCTCTCTGTTTCATCTATTTTATATATAATATTTTTTGGTTTTATTTTTTAAAAAAAGCTTCTTCTATAAAAGAAGAAGCTTTTTTGTATTCTGCTTGCTTATTTTCTTAATCCTAATTCTTCAAGGATTTCACGGTATTTAACTATATCTTTGTTCATAACATATTTTAATAACCCTTTTCTTTGACCAACCATTTTTAATAAACCACGTCTTGAATGGTGATCTTTTTTATTGATTTTTAAATGCTCTGTTAAATGGTTAATTCTTTCTGTTAATAACGCTATTTGAACTTCTGGTGAACCTGTGTCTGTTGCATTTCTTCCGTATTTTGCTACTACTTCTTTTTTTGTTAACATAATTAAATGTCCTCCTATAATTTTAAAATATACACCCCATACACCACGTAACAGTTGGAGTATCTAATTACCTCGCGCAGGATATGTAACCTCATACTATCATAATAAAATACTTTTGTACAACATTTTTAAAACAATTTTGTTTTAAAATACAAAAAATCTTTGTATAAACATTTGATCCATTAAAACTAACGTTCCTATTACAAACACATAATAAGAAAATATTTTTAAACTATAATTTTTAATTACATATAACATAATATTTATAGCTAAGTATCCTGATAACATAGAACTTGCAAATCCGAACATTAACACAGAATTACTTACCCCTATTTCGTAATTACTAGACATAACCATTTTTAAAACTTGTAATACTAACGCACCACCAATAGCTGGTATAGATAATAAAAATGAATATTTAGCTGCTGTTTCTTTATTTATCCCCGCAAATAATGCCCCTGCTATTGTAGAACCTGATCTTGACACTGCTGGTAAAATCGCTAACCCTTGCATACTCCCAACTAATAACGCATCTTTATATGTTATATCTTTTTCTTTTTTCTTTTTAGACTGAGACGTCTTATCTGCATACATTAATACGAATCCCGTAAATAAAAATCCGAAACCTATATATTTACCTGTCTCAAATAATTGTTCTATATTATCACTAAACAATAACCCAACTATTACAGCTGGTATAGTTCCTACTATTAATAAGTATGTCATTTTTTGATTCGGCTTTTTTAAAATTTCTATAATATCTTTTCTATATACTATTAAAACTGGTATTAATGTTCCTATGTGCAATATTATATCGAAAAAAATTGTAACTTCCGAAACTCCTAACACTTTTTGGAATAAAACTAAATGCCCCGAACTACTTATTGGTAAAAATTCCGCTATCCCCTGTACTATTCCTAATATTACTGCCTGTAAAATTGTCATTTTTTATCCTCATTCCTTTAATTATTATGAATTTTATAATAACATACTTAAATATATGTTGCAATTTTCATTAACTATGTTATTATAAAAAGTAATCTAATTATAAAATATGAAAAATATTATGTAATTATACTGTAAATTTATTAACTTAAGATAATCGAAGGGAAATTTCATGGAATTAAAAAAATTTGAAGATTTAAACATTAGTAGTGAAGTAAAAAGAGCAATAAGAGATTTAGGATTTGAAAACGCAACTCCTATTCAATCACAATCAATTGATTTGATATTAGACGGAAAAGATATTTTTGGTCAATCACAAACAGGTACTGGTAAAACAGGAGCTTTTGCTATACCTTGTATAGAAAAAATTGATGGTAGTAACAAAAACTTACAAGCAATTGTATTATGTCCAACTCGTGAACTTGCAATGCAAGTTAGCGAAGAATTTAGAAAGTTTTTAAAATACAAAAAAGATGTAAAAGTATTACCAGTCTATGGAGGTCAACAAATTGATCGACAAATTACAGCACTTCGTAAAGGTGTACAAATAGTTGTAGGTACTCCTGGACGTGTTATGGATCATATGAGAAGAAAAACTATTAAATTTAGCGACCTTAAAATGGTTATTCTTGATGAAGCTGATGAAATGCTTAACATGGGCTTTAGAGAAGATATTGAAAGTATATTAGAAAAAACTAACCAAGATAGACAAACTATTCTATTCTCTGCAACGTTACCTAAAGCTATATTAAAAATTATTAATACTTTTCAAAATGACCCAGAACATATAAAAATACAGAAAAAAGAAATTACTGTTACTAATATAGAACAAAAATATATGGTCGTTCCAGAAAGAAGTAAGTTTGAAGCACTTTGTAGAGTCATTGATGTGCAAAACCCAAATCTTGCTATAGTTTTTTGTAATACTAAACGTCGTGTTGATGATGTAGTTGAAAAATTACAAAAACGTGGATATTTTGCCGCTGGTCTTCACGGAGATTTAAAACAACTTCAAAGAGACGTTGTAATGAAAAAATTTAGAACACGAACTTTAAGGGTTCTTGTTGCTACTGATGTAGCCGCTCGTGGTATTGATGTTGACGACGTTGAACTTGTTTTAAACTTTGATTTACCTCAAGAAGCTGAATATTATGTTCACAGAATCGGTAGAACTGGTCGTGCTGGTAAAAAAGGTTTCTCTGTTTCTTTAGTTACTTCTAGAGAAATTAGACGTCTTAAAGAAATTATTAGCTATACAAAATCTGTTATTAATGAAGATAAACCACCATCAATAACAGATATTGAAAAAGCTAAATCAGAACAATATTTCGCAAGTATTAAAAAAGTTATGGAAAAAGATAACTTAGAAAAGTATAAACAACTTATTTATAACTATGTTGGCGAAGGATACGAACTTATTGATATCGCTTCTGCAATTCTAAAATTACAATTACACAATGATGCTATTGAAGATGTTGATTTTAATGAACGTCGTCGTGGTCGTGATAATAACCGTGGTTCTAATAATAATGGCGGTGGACGTCGTGGTAACAACGGTGGTAAAACTAGCGGTAAAGGTAGCGGTAACTTAGATGGTAAAAGTAGTACTCGTTTATTTTTTAACGTAGGTAAAAAAGACCGTATTAGCCCTAAAGATTTAGTTGGTGCTATCGCTAATGAATCAGGAATTTCTAGTAACAATATCGGTTCTATTGACATTTTTAACGAATTTAGTTTTGTTGATGTTAGTAAAAACTTTGCCGATACTGTTCTTAGTAAAGTTAATGGTAAAAAATTACGTGGTAAATCTATATCTGTAGAAAAAGCTAAAAAAAATAAAAGATAATAAAGATAAGCAACAAAAAAGAACTCTCTTTGAGAGTTCTTTTTTGTTGCTTATCTTTATAGTTCTCCTTGGTTGTGCCATTTTTGGTTTACTTTATTTTAACTTATCTTTACTATCAATGACAATTTTATGACGTTCTAGTTTTTTTGTTACTTTATTTTTAATAATTTTATTATTTCTTTTGTCGTTTTAGTTAAGTTATCTTCTCCACTTAATAGCAAATTATCTAGAGTATCTAGTTTTTTAATAATTGGAAACATTATATCTATATTGTGATTAAACATCTCCTCGTACCCATCTCCTAAACTACCACTAATACATATTACTTTTTTATTATATTTTTTTGCCACTTTAGCAACGCCAAATGCTGTTTTACCATGTATCGTTTGCCCATCTGTTTGCCCTTCTCCTGTAATAACTATATTACTGTTTTTAATTTTATTTTCAAGGTCGGTAATTTTTATAACTATATCAACTCCTGGTTTTAATTCACCATTTATAAAAGCTAAACAACCACCGCCTAAACCACCTGCCGCACCTGCACCTTTTATGTTTTCTATATCTTTATTTAAATACTCCTTAATTTTTTTTGCTAAATGTTTTAAATTGTTATCTAGTTTTTTTACATCTTCATCTGTTGCACCTTTTTGTCTTCCAAATATTTCTGATGCACCATATTTTCCTGTAAAAGGATTGTCAACATCACAAGCTATTGTTATTTTAATATCTTTTATTCTTTTATCTAACCCATCCATATCAATTGAATCTATTTTATCCAATTGTCCACCACATGGTTTTATTTGTTCTTTATTTTTATCTAAAAATTTAACTCCTAAAGCATTAGCCATACCAACTCCACCATCGTTAGTTGCACTTCCACCTATAGCTAAAATAATATTTTTTACTCCTTGATCCATTGCTGATAAAATTAATTGTCCTGTTCCATACGTAGTAGTTAACATTGGATTACGGTCTTTTATATCTACTAATGTTAAGCCTGATACTTCTGCCATTTCTATAATCGCCGTTTCTCCATCACCTAATATTCCATAACTTCCTTTTACTTCATTAAATAATGGTCCTGTAACAGTTTCATATATTCTTCTACCATCTGTTCCATCTACTAATGCTTCTACTGTACCTTCACCACCATCTGCCATAGGTACTTTTATACTTTCTATATTTTTGTCTATTTCATTAATTCCCTTTTCAACGGCACTGCAGGCTTTTATTGCTGTCATTGATTCCTTAAAAGAATCCATCGCTATACATATTTTCATTTTTACTCCTTATCCTAATATTATTCCATAAAGTACAGACGCTACTACAGCTATACTAAACCCTACTATGCTTTCAAATACTAATAATTTTAATCTTTCTTGCGTTTTCATATTTACAGAACCACCTGTTGAATGGAAAAAACTACCGTGTGGCATATGATCAAACACTGTAGCCCCTGCATGAATCATTACTGCTCCTGCTATTGGTGCTACTCCTAATTCTAATAATGTTGGTGCAAATACACTACTCGCAACAGTTGTACCTGCTGTTGTTGATGCTACTGCTAACGACATCAATGCCCCACTTACTGGTGCTAATAAAAATGATGGTAATTCTGTTTGCGTTATACTATTAATTATAACGTCTTTTAATTGTGAGTTAGCTATTACTCCTGCTAACGTCCCTGTACCTATTAACATTATTGCTACTCCACTCATTTTACTTAACCCAAGTGTTGCATATTCATTTATTTTTTTTATATCATTCATAGCTATTACACCTACTATACCACCCATCGGTAATGCTATTAATGGATCTATATTGATTCCTAGTATTGGTCTTAGTGACAATAATATAATTGCTGTTATTGGTGCTGACATAGCCGCCCAAAATTTTGGCAATTTTTTATTTCTATTTTCAATACTCTCGCTTAATTCTATTTTACTTCCTTTACTAACTAGTTTTTTAGCAACTATATATGTAACTATTAATCCTGCGATAGCTGGTATAATACCACCTACTATTACTGATGTTAATGGAATGTCAAATGCCTCTGATGCTGCTATAGCATTTGGGTTTGGTGACATTACGTTACCTGCTTTTCCCCCACCTATCATAGCTATTAATATTGACATTCTAGATAAATTTGTTTTTGTTGCTATTGTTATAGCTATTGGTGCTACCGTTATAACGGCAACATCTATAAATACTCCTACTGACGTTAATACTAATGTAGCTATAGATAACGCTAATAATGAACGGGTTTCACCTATTTTTTTGACTAAAGTTTCCGCTATTATTTCTGCTCCACCACTACCAATTAATACTCCTGATAATATCCCTGCTGATAATATTCTAATTATTGCTGATGACATATTTTTTGTTCCATTTACCATAAGTGTAGTTGCCTCTACTAAAGATGCTCCACCTACTAACGCCCCTATTAATGCCCCTATCATCATTCCGTACACTGGCGGTACTTTTTTTAATATTAATACTATTGCTATTGCTAATCCTATTACTGCTCCATATGCTGTTATCATTTTAACCTCCTAATATAATAATTTTATCTACACTATAATATTATATTAATTATTTGTATTAAAATATTGTCAAAATGTATATTTTTACATCTCTTTATTAGGCATTTGCATATTTTTTGAATGCAATTGTCTTGCCATCATTAATATAGATAAACTTTTAATATTTTTAGGATGGTATTTAGTTATTTCATATATTTTATTTAATCTATAATCTAATGTGTTTCTATGTATATCTAACTGTTGTGCTGTAACTGATGATTTACAATCATTATGATAAAATTTTATTAATGTATTTTCAAGCTCATTACTTTTATCTCTATTTAAAAAACCATTCCATGTTTCTATTACTTTCTTCTTTAATTTAGAATCTCTTATATCCCATATTAACATTTCATAAATATAGTCACTTGCTAACATCACGGCATTCGTATCTTTTATTTCTCTTAACTTACATATTGATTTATAGGAATTGTAAACACTATTTTCCCCTTCATATATATTCCCTATATAAATTCTATATTTGTATAAACTTTGTATTTTTTTTATAGTTTCCAAAATTTTATTTTCAATTTTATCTATTTTATTATCTGATAAAATAAATACTACTTCTGATCCATTTAATCTTATACATGTATTTATTTCACTCATGTTTTTTAACTTATCTATTTCTCTATCGTTTATCAACTCACCATCTCGTATTTCCATAACACCTACTGCACTAAATCTTTTTTCCAATATTTTTAATGTATAGTTAGGCGGAATATTAACATTCTTATTTAACAATAAATTAATTATTAACTTCTCTTTAAACTCTTTTTGTAGTGATACCTCTTCTAAAATACGCCTGTCCTCTATATATATTTCTGCCATAATTTTTATTAATTTTATATGTTTCTCTACTAACTTATTATTTCCTGTTATCCCTATTACTCCTACTATTTCGTCGCGGTTTTTTATTACTACGTTTATACCCTCTTCTGTGTTATTTAAAAATTTTATTGACTTCTCGTCTGCAATAAATTCACTTCCCCTAGTAATCGCTATTAATGCTCCTTCATGTAATGTACCTATTCTTTTTTTATTCCCTGATGCTATAATTACACCTGTAGAATCCATTATGTTTATATTGTGGTCTATACCTTTCATTACGTTCTCAACTATGCTTTTTGCAACCCTTTTATCTAATTCCAAAATTTTCGCCCCTTTATAGTCTTTATTTTTCTTTATTGTATCATTTATACGTTTATTTTTAAATATTTGTGTATTGGTAAAAACTTAAGGTGAAATTTTAATTGATGTAATATTTTTTTAATGTAAAACTGTTTTTATAAAATATCTACTTTTTTATACAAAAATAACGTAACAGTATGCGTTACGTTATTTCATTTAACTTATTTAATTTACTTACTTTATTTTAGTTTAGTTTTAGCTTAATAATAACTTTTAATAACTTAATTATTTATGCAAAGAGAACCATATACCGCCTGTTCCGTCATAATTACCGCCATATTGCATTTTAGGATTTTTATCATTTTTATCAACTAAGTATGCTATATATCCTTCTGTTTCTCCATCTTCGTATAATTCTGAACTAAGTTTATCACTCAATACTGGTGATTTAAAATCTATTTTTACATTATCTGTTGTAAAAGCTTTGAAATCATAGCTATTTACAGAAACTTTTTTATCATCTTTAACATTATTTACTTTTATCTTTACTTTTACAAGCAAATATTCCTCATTGTCTTCTGGTTCATTATTAAATATATTTGCATCGGCTACTATTTTATTTGCCTTATCTCCCCTAATAATATCTAACGTTGTTACATGTGCATCATATTTCTCACGTATACTTTCTACGGTCACTGACTGCTTTACCCCAATTGGGGCTGGGTTTCTTCTACTATAAGATTTCGTAACTTCTTCTTTAACCTCTCTCTTTTCTTCTATACTAGCTGTTCTTGTATTTTCGTCCCAACCAACTTCTTTTCCTAACATTTCTGAAATACTTCTTAATGGTACATATGTTGTACCATCGTATAATATGTTGTCTGCTGTTACAAGTTCACCTTCTACTTTAATTGTTATAGAATTTTTAACGACATTTATCGTTTCCTGAATTCCACTTGCAAATATTGTTGCCGATGAGAGGGTGGCTATTATTACTGTTAATCCTAAAATTTTTTTCATTATTAATTCTCCTTTGTTATTCAACTTATAAATAAGTTAAGTAATATTTTACAATTTAATACTATTATATATATATACTAGTGTCAACACTTCTTGAAAACCTTTGTAAAAAAGCCCAAACTTTAAAAGTTTGGGCTTTTTATCTTATTTCAGTATGAATAGATTATAATTTCTCTGCATCAATATAAATTTACATTACACTTTGGATAGATTTAAATATAATTTATTATTACATTTCTGTTCTAATTTTTCAACTGTTATTTTTTTCCTACTCTTAATTTACTACATACTAAATAAATATGTTGCTAACAAACTTCCTGTAGCTCCTCCTAATATTGGTCCTAATACAGGTATCCACGAATAGCTCCAATCTGAATCTCTTTTATTTTTAATTGGTAATATGTAATGAGCAAATCTTGGTCCTAAATCTCTAGCTGGATTTATTGCATATCCTGTTGTTCCACCTAATGATATACCTATTGCTAATATTAATGCTCCTACTGCTATAGTATCTATTCCGTTTGTAAGTCCTGCTTTTCCTATGCCGATTATTATAAATAATAACATAAATGTCCCTATAAACTCTGATATGAAATTAAATTTATAATCTCTTATTGTTGGTGCTGTACAAAATACTCCTAACTTAGCATTTTTATCTTCCGTCTCATCAAAGTGATTTTTATATTGTAAATATACTAAACACGCCCCTAAAAACGCCCCTAAAAATTCACTTGCTATATATCCTGGTACTAGTGACCAACTAAATTCTCCTGCTATTGCTAATGCTATCGTTAGTGCTGGGTTCATATGCGCCCCACTTATAGCACCAAATATAACCGCTGGTAAGTATACACCTAACGCCCAACCAAATGTTATAAATAATATTCCTCCATTATTACCGCCTGTTTTCTTTAAAACTACATTAGCTACTACTCCATCACCTAACAATATTAAAAACATCGTTGCAAATATTTCAGCTACATAAACTGACATATTATTTCCCCCCGCTTCCATAATATAAAAAAATATAAAAAATTATTTAGTAACTGTTTTACTTACTGCTTTTTTCCAACCTTCACAATATTTATCAACTGTTTCTTTATTTAAATTCGGCATAAATGTTTTATCAATAGTAGTCGTTTTTATTATTTCGTTTTTATCTTTCCAAAATCCTACTGCTATACCTGCTAAGTACGCTGCTCCTAATGCTGTCGTCTCTGTATTTTTTGGTCTTGTTACTTCCTTATCTAATATATCTGATTGGAATTGCATTAACATATTATTATTACTAGCTCCACCATCAACTTTTAATCTCGATATACTATATCCTACATCTTCTTGCATTGCATCAATTAATTCTTTTGATTGATATGCTATAGATTCTAAGCTAGCTCTTATTATGTGGTTTCTATTACTATCTCTTGTTAGTCCCGTTATCGTACCTCTTGCATACATGTCCCAGTGTGGTGCTCCTAATCCCGTAAAGGCTGGTACTACATATACACCACCGTTATCTTTAACTTTTTTTGCAAAATATTCTGAATCACTTGCTTCTCTTATTAACCCTAATTGATCTCGTACCCACTGAATTACTGCACCACCTACAAAAACTGATCCTTCTAGTGCATATTCAACTTTACCATCTATACCTACTGCTATAGTTGTAAGTAATCCATTTTTACTTAAAAACATTTCATCACCTGTATTCATAAGTAAAAAACATCCTGTTCCATAAGTATTTTTAACGTCACCTTTTTCAAAACACCCTTGCCCAAATAATGCTGATTGCTGATCTCCTATGGCACTTGCTATAGGTATTTTTACCGATGACATTCCACCTAAGTCTGCATACCCATATTTTTCTGAACTGTTTTTTACTGTTGGTAACATGCTTTTTGGAATATCTAAATATTCTAAAATTTTATCATCCCATTTTAAGTTTTTTATATCATACAGCATTGTTCTTGATGCATTCGTATAATCTGTTATATGTACATTACCTTGTGTTAATTTCCAAATTAACCAACTATCTACCGTTCCAAATAATAACTCACCTTTTTTAGCCCTATCTCTAGCACCTTCTACATTATCTAATATCCATTTAACTTTTGTTCCCGAAAAATATGCATCTACTACTAATCCTGTTGTACTTTTTATATGTTCCTCTAAACCATCTTCTTTTATTTGATCGCAAATATTTGCCGTACGTCTACATTGCCACACTATAGCATTGTATACTGGTATTCCTGTTTTTTTATCCCATACTATTGTTGTTTCTCTTTGGTTTGTTATACCTATACTTGCTATTTCATCACCTTTTACATTACATTTTGCTAACACTTCTTGTAATACACTATACTGTGATGACCATATTTCCATAGGGTCATGTTCTACCCACCCATCTTTTGGAAATATTTGTGTGAACTCTTTTTGTGCTATACCTACTACTTCTTGATCTTTATTAAATAACATAGCTCTTGAACTTGTTGTACCTTGGTCTAACGCTAAAATATACTTCTTCATAGTATTCCCCTCCATATACACAATAATTATCTATTTTATATTAGTTCATTAGTTCACTATTTGATGTAGATATAAAACTTGCACCACTTTCAAAAGTTTTTTTTACTTCCTCTTTAGTGCTTATTAATCCCCCTGCTATTATCGGTTTTCCTATTATTTCTTTTATTTCTTTTATCGTTTTATAAATAGTTCCTGGTAAAATCTCCACTGCGTCAAACGTACCCTTCTTTTTACACAACGTTATTATACTTTCTTTTGACATACTATCTATAACAAAGGTTCTTAACACTGTATATAGTCCCATTGTCTGCCCTTTTGCTAATAATTTTTTACGTGTACTTATAATTCCTTTAAACTCCGTCTTCTCTTCTATAAACTCTACACTTGCATCTTCTTTTGATAATCCTTCTATCAAATCTATATGTACTATCCCTATTTTACCGCTACCTTTTATTTTTTTACTAATTTCCTCTACAGTTAATACACTTCCATATAATACAAATATTATTTCTACCTTACTTTTTAATACGTCTTCTAATTCTTTATCATTTTTCACCGCTAATATTACTTTCTCTTCTATATTAGTTAACATCGTATCTCCCTCTACATATCTCTTGTAACTACTACATCTACTCCCGTCCCTAATATATTTTCTATTACTACCGTCCCACATTTTATAGGTGATTTCACTTTGATTTTTTTCATCTCTTCAATAATCTTAAAGTTTAATCCCTTTTCCACTGCCTCTAATGTCTTAACTGGTATTTTTTTAAATTGTCCACCTTTTATATCTATAGTAGATGTTATTACCCTTATAGGAGTTACAACTTCTGCTAATCCATATATTTCACCTCTTTTACAGCTATTACCTTCTACTTTTTTTTCCTCTATCTCTACTTTCATATGACACCCTTTAGGGCATACTGTACATATCACTTTTTCCATCTTATACCTCCATATCTGTTACTTTTATTTCTATTTCTTCATTGCATTGCTCTAGCATATCTTTTGTTAATATTATTTTTTCCATTTCTGCTGGTAACATATGATCTCTATTATATTCTTTTATTTTTTTACCATTACTCTCTATTACTATTTTTACATTTTCATATATTTTATTTACTCTAAACATTACCCCTACTATTTTCTCTACTTTATCTACATTTATTTTCTGTGGCACTGTATACGTTAGCCCAACACCATTTTTTAATATAATTTCTTTTTTGCCTACTTCTTTTTTATCTACACCTAAATATTTTGCTACACTTCTGCCCGCCTCTTTTGCCTCCGTACTAACAAAATCTACTAAATCATGAACGTGTAACGCATTTCCACATGAAAATATCCCTTCTACACTAGTCTCCATACTTTCATTAACTACTACCCCTTTTGTTCTATTATCAAAATCTATATCCATATCATTTATTAAATCGTTTTCTGGTATTAATCCTACTGATAATAACAACGTATCTACATCAAATTCTTTTTCCGTACCTTCTATAGGCTTTTTATTTTCATCTACTTTACTTATTATTACTTTTTCTAATCTATTATCACCTATTATATTAGTAACTGTATGGCTTAAATAAAGTGGTATGTCGTAATCATCTAAACATTGTACTATATTTCTCGTTAAACCATTTGAATGTTCCATAAGCTCAACTACTCCTAGCACTTCTGTACCTTCTAAGCTTAATCTCCTCGCCATAATTAACCCAATATCACCAGAACCCAATATTAACGCCTTATTACCAACTTTCTCACCTAACATATTTACATATTTTTGTGCCGTTCCTGCTGTTAATACTCCTGCTGGTCTGCTTCCTGGTATACTTATCGCTCCTCTTGTTCGTTCTCTACAACCCATAGCTAAAATTATACTTCTACCTTTTATTACTTTATATCCATCTTCACTATTTAATATGTGTACGTTTTTTTCATCATCTATTTTCATTACCATCGTATTTAGTTTTATTTCTATATCTGTCTCTTTTATCATATCTATATACTTTTGTGCATATTCTGGTCCTGTTAATTCTTCTTTAAACGTATGTAATCCAAAGCCGTTATGTATACATTGGTTTAATATACCTCCAACTTCTACATCTCTTTCTATTATTAAAACTTTATTTACACCTTCTTCAAAGGCACTTAATCCACTTGCTAAACCCGCTGGTCCTCCACCTATTACTATTAAATCATATGTCATTTTTTTCACCTCTCTCTACACTAATATATTTGAGCCATTATTATCTAATACCACTTCTTTTGAACTTAATCCTTTTTCATTTTTTAACAACTCTAATACTCTCGTTTGACAAAAACCACCTTGACATCTACCCGCTCCTGCACGGCATCGTCTTTTAACTCCTTCTATTGTAACTGCTCCTAACGGGCGTCTTATACTTTCTAATATTTCACCTTCTGTTATACCTTCACATCTGCAAACAATTTGACCATATGATTTATCTTTTTCTATTAACTCGTTTTTTTCTTCTATACTTAGTTCATGAAAATATGTTTGCTCTCTTTTGTTTATAAAATCTTTTTTAATTTTACATCCCATTTTTTCTACTACCCATTCTCTTACCATATTACTTATTGCTGGTGATGCTGTTAATCCTGGTGATGCTATTCCTACCACGTTATAAAAACTTTCTATTTTTTTATTTTCACCTATTATAAATTCATTCGTTCCAACTTTCGCTCTAACC
Source organism: uncultured Clostridia bacterium (assembly GCA_947313885.1). Taxonomy (GTDB): domain Bacteria; phylum Bacillota; class Clostridia; order Lachnospirales; family CAMZNU01; genus CAMZNU01. Next base: position 60,531 of record CAMZNU010000020.1, read on the forward strand.
CCTGCAAAATTTCTTATATTATTTCTAAAATCTAATTTATCTACTGTTTCTAATGCTTTTTTTGATATGTCTTCTAATCCATCTTTACTTACTGTCCTATCTTCACCATTTTCTACAAAATTATTATTAGGTCCAACTATTATATTTCCATGTACCGTAGGTGTTATTAATACTCCTTTTCCATGTTTAGACGGACATTTAAATATTGTACTAGTTACTAAATTTTCCTTATCTAATAAATAGTACTCTCCTTTATATCCTTTTATGTCAAACTCTTCTTCGCATATAAGTTCACTTGTTTTTTGTCCTTCTATACCACTTGCATTTATTACTATTTTACTTTTTATTTTGTCGCCGTTTTCACTCTCAACTGTAAATACATCGCCATCTTTATTTATTTCTTTTACACAAAAATTGTTTTTAAATTGCACCCCGTTAACAATTGCATTTTCACATAGTGCAATTGTTAACTCATATACTCCTACTATTCCTGATGATGGCACAAAAAGAGCACTAACTATTCCCGCTGTTAAGTTAGGCTCTTTTTTATACACTTCTTCACTATTTATTATTCTCGCACCTTTTACTCCGTTTTTAATACTTCTATTTAATAATTCATTTAATGTTTTTTTATCATCATCATTAAAGCCAACTACTAAAGCACCATTTCTCTTAAATGGCACACTTAAATCTTTACATAGTTCTTCAAACATTTCATTACCCTCTACATTTAATTTTGCAACTAATGTATTACTCTCTGGGTCATGTCCGCCATGAACTATTGCAGAATTTGCTTTTGATGCACCTTTACATACATCATTTTCTTTATCTACTATCGTTATTTTTAAATCATATTTACTAAGTTCTCTCGCTATATTACTACCTATTATTCCTGATCCTATTACTATTACATCTCTCATTTTATCCTCCTTTTAATTTAAGACTAAGTATTTTTGCATATCAAAAAAACAAAACTGATGCAATTTGTTTTCTCTTAGTCTCTTAACAAATTTAAAGAAGTTTCTAATAATATATTACTATATAACTTGTTTGAATTCAATTTTTGTTGTATAAATATATATATTTTGTATGTTTCTTTATATTTAGTTGTATTTCTTGTATATGTTTTATAGTTATATTTTAATTATCATAGATATTTACTTATATTGTTTTCTTATATTGTTTTCTTATATTATATATATTTATATTTTCACAATATAATAATTCGATAAATAACATTTCTATATCGTACATTAGTACTATTTTTCATTATCATCTACACATTCTAAAAAATATCATTACAAATAATTATATAATAAATAATTTTTAACTTAATATATTTTAGATGTATAATTTTATTTAATGCACAAAAAAACCTATAACTTTGCACACTTTTTTACTGTGTCTAGTTTATAGGTTTTTATATGTTAAATCATACTACTTTTAAACATCATTTTTATTTACTTACCATTTCTACATATAAATCTACATTCATACCTGTGCCTATTGGTAAATCATATACTATAACTTTTTCTACTTCTTCTTTTTTTAAATCCCACACTACTATTTCGGATTCACTTCTATCAAAATTTCTTTGATTTATCAGGTACATCTTGTCACCTTCTATTACACTATCTAGATAAAATGAATCTTTTTTTATACTGTCACCTTCTATTTTACTTTCCCCAACTACTTCACCATCTTTGTCTATCTTTAAAATTGTTTCATATGACGTTACACAATAAATAATATCATTGTACTCTTGCATATTCATAATATACGCATAGTTCCTGTTTTCTTCTTTAAGAAGAGTTTCTGATAAGTCAATATATTCAACATTTTTATTTTTTATATCATACATTGCCATTAGCAAATCACTATGCAAAGAAGTTCCCATATATATTTTATCATCACTTATTAGCATATTTGTAATGTACACGTCAGTTTCTATAATATCCTCTATTTCAAGGGTATCAACATTTATTTTGTATATTGATGAATATTTTCCTTCTCCTCCGTCAATATACATATAATTCTCATTAAACGTATCAAACTCACCCCATACATGATCTTTCGGTAACTCTACACTTTTAACAGGTGTATTACCTTTTTCTAAGTCGAATACTTCTAGCCTATCGTTATTGCCTCTCATACTTACACGAGAGTAAATTTTATCTTTATATACTCCTACACCCTTTATATATGGTTCTTCTACTTCACTTCGTAATACGACGTTGTTTTTTTTGTCATCAAAATCTAATACCTTTACCCCTTCCTTTCCAAATCCTCCAAGTGCTCTATATCCTCCATATACATAAGCGTTTTTGTATTTAGCTGTTTCTGTAATTGCATCCATATTAATTTTCTCTTTATTAATTATATTACCATCAATATCTATCGTATACTGAACGCTTTTCATACTAACTATCGACGGATAGTGTGTAAAATGTACTTTGAAAACAGGCTCTTTTTCTTCACTAACTTCTAACGTTTTTTCACTACTACAACTAGCTAGTATTAGTGATAGCCATATTACTATAAATATTTTCTTTTTCATAATTCTCCTTTTTATATGCTAGTAGTATCTCCATCCTTTCTTATGTCAGTTGGGGTTACTACGTATCCTCCATTTCTATCTAAATCATACCCCATTATTTTCCACGCTTTCCAAACAAGTTGTGAACAGTAGAATTGATCCGTTCTATTTTTATTATAAAAATCAGAGCTATATGGTTTTCCTTCCTGTCTCATTGCATATCTAAGCGCAGCTTCACCTTTATTTTTACTAGTTCCTTTTACCGCGTATTCATTCCGACCATATGATTTTATCCACATACCCATGCTAATTTTACTAACACCGTCTCTTGGAACGCTGTGAATAACATAATCATCATCCATTACTATCCCCGCATGACCTACAAAAAAATTTGTAGGTCCTTTTCTTCCTATCAAAATATTACCTGCTCTTCCAGCCTCATTAATCGTGACTCTTCTTAATCTATTATTATTTTCATTTGTTTTATATACTTCTTCACCTAACTCCATATTAGCCATTACCTTGTCGTCTTCGCTAGCGTTCGCTTCTTCTTCTTCTTGTCTATCTGTATGTGCTGCTGATATTAACCTATCTAACTTTATACCTTCTTCTCTATCTTTTACTAGCTCGTCTATAATATCTTCTGTTAGAGTATTTCGTATTTATTCTATACTTAATGATACGTCTTCGATTGCTTGTTTTTTTATTTCTTCCGCTATTTCATTTTGTCTCTCTTTTTTTGCTTTTAATTCTCTTATTTCTTTTGTTTCTTTTGTTTCTTTTACTAATTCTACTTCTACTTCTTTCTCTGCTTCTAATTCAACTTTTAATTCTTCTAATTCACTTATAAATTCAACAGCTCTTTCATCTGTAACTTCTACTATTTCTATATGTTCTGGTATTTCTTCTACAGATACGGCTTTTATTTCTAGAGTATTTTCTGGTTCTTCTTTTAGATTGTTAAATATTTTTGTGCTTTCTTCTTTTGTTAATGTTTCTACGGTTAGTCCTTCTGGTAGGTTTGCAACTTCTACAATTTCAATTCTATTCTCCTCTTCTTTTGCAAATACAGATACGTTCCCTCCTAGTACTCCTATTAATATTATTGGTACTAAACTTCGTATTCATTTTTACCCCTCCATATATATTAATTATACAATAATTGATATATATATATTAATGTTATTCTAACATATATTTGTAAATACTTACACAATTTTCTATTTTCGTAAAAAAAAAGATTAGCTTTTGCTAATCTTTTTTTACTATACTTTATATTTTTAAACTACTTCTTTTTTAACACTCTTTTTAGAAAAATCAACTTCAACTAAAATTACCGCTACTAATATTAGTCCTCCTCCTACTATCATATTAGACGTTATATTTTCAAAACCTAATAATATTGAAAATACTCCTGCAAATAAACTTTCGGTAACTAATATTAAAGATACTTTTGATGATGATATATGTTTTTGTGCTATCGTCTGTAAAAAAAATGCTACTGATGTAGAAAATACCCCTAAGTATAATAAAGATAAATGTCCCTTAGTTGGAATAAATTGCGTAAAGTTACCATCAAATATTATAAATGTTATAAATGCTAATACCATCGTTACAAACATACTATTAAAAACTAGTAAGTTCACATTTACTTTTTTTACAAAATGTCCATTAGAAACAATATGGAAAGCAAATCCTAATGCACATAAAAGTGTTAACAGCTCTCCCATTCCCATAGTCGATACATCAAATCCTGACAACAACCCTTGTAATGTAAATCCTGTTTCCGATATGTCCATTGACAATATTGTAACACCTACTAAACTTGCAAATGCCCCTAAAAATATTTTTATAGGTGGTCTTTTTCTAAATATCATCCACACTAAAAACGGTACAAAAACAACATTTAATGCTGTTATAAATGCATTAACTGTTGGTGTCGTTCCTTCTAATCCATATGTTTGTAATATGAACCCTGAAAATAATGCTATACCAACTATTAAGCCTGCTTGGATATCTTTTTTATTCATCTTTGGTATTTCTTTTCTAAACCATATTCCAAAAATACACGTCGCTACAAAAAAACGAGCAAATATTATAAATGGTGCTGAAAAATTACTATCTAATCCTAACTGTGTTGCTATAAAACCACTACCCCATATTATCGCCACTAACATAAGTATTATAGTATACTTAGTTTCCTCTTTCATTAATAACCCCCTACTTAAACAATTTCTCAAAAAATCCTTTTTTATGATCATTATATTCAGAACCCATAGCTGTTGCAAAGTCTTTTAACGCCTCTTCTTGTTTTTTAGTTAAATCTTTTGGTACTGTCACTTTTAATGTAGCTACTAAATCACCTATTTGTCTTTTATTTCTTACGTTTGCTACCCCTTTATTTTTAATCGTTACTGTAGATCCTGTTTGTGTCCCTGGCTTAACCATGTATTTTTGCTCTCCATATGGCGTTGGAATTGTAATTTCTCCGCCTAACGTCGCTTGTATAAATGTTATCGGTATATTTAAGTACAGATTTATTCCATCTCTTTTAAAATATTTATGTGGTATCACTGTAATATTTATTAATAAATCACCTCTTGATCCACCTTTTTCTCCTATTTCACCTTTTCCACTTAATCTTATACTTTGTCCTGTTTCTATACCTTTTGGTATTTCTATTTTTAATGATGTTTCTTTTTTAACTTTACCTGTTCCATAACATGTAGTACATTTTTCTTTAATTATTTTACCTTCACCGTGGCATGTGCTACAAGTCTTAACACTTGTCATTGCTCCGAACATCGTTTGCTGTTGTACTCTTACTTGCCCCGCTCCTCCACATGTATTACATGTCGTAGCTGTTGTACCTTTTTTAGCACCTGTTCCATTACATTGTTCACACTGTTCATCTAATGGCAACTTTATTTCCTTATCTACTCCTGATATACATTCTTCAAAGGTTATTGTCATGTTAGCTTGTAAATCTGCACCTCGTCGTCTTCTTTGACGTCCACCTCCACCAAATGGATCACTTCCACCAAAGAAACTACTAAATATGTCACCCATATCAAAGTCTTGGCTAAATCCTCCAGCACCGCCTTGACCCATAGCTGAATGTCCATACTGGTCATATGTACTTTTTTTCTCTGCATCACTAAGAACGCTATAGGCTTCACTTGCCTCTTTAAATTTTTCTTCTGCTTCTGCATTGTTTTGATTAGCATCTGGATGGTATTTTTTCGCCAACTTTCTATATGCTTTTTTAATTTCACTATCACTTGAATCTTTTGACACTCCTAATACATCATAATAATCTCTTTTTGACATTTTATTTTCCTTTTCCTTTTCTAATATTATTTTAACTTTTGAAAAAGAGGTTGTATTTTTATACAACCTCTTTTTTATATTATTTTATACTTCTTTATAGTCTCCGTCAATTACATCATCTGTTGTATCTGTTTCTTCGTTATTTTCTGGTTCTGCTCCTGCTCCTGCATTTGCATTTGCTTGCTCATATAATTTTGTTGAAATTTCATTAAACACTGCTGTGTAGCTATCTACTGCACTTTGTAACGTTGCTACATCTTCTTCTGTCATAACATCTGTTACCATTTTATCATTCACTTCTTTTAATTTTTCTAACTCTGCTTCTAAACTTTCTTTATCGCTTTCTTCTATTTTACCTTCTAAATCTTTTAATATTCCTTCTGTTTTAAATACCATTGCATCTGCTTCATTTTTAACTTCTACTACTTTTTTACGTTTAGCATCTTCTTCTGCATGTTTTTCTGCATTTTCCACCGCTGCATTTATTTCATCATCACTTAAATTTGTATTTGATGTTATCGTTATTTTTTGCTCTTTACCTGTTCCTAAATCTTTTGCCGATACATTTACTATACCATCTGCATCAATATCAAACATAACTTCTATTTGTGGTATCCCTCTTGGTGCTGGTGCTATACCGTCTAATCTAAATTGTCCTAATTGTTTATTATCTTTTGCAAACTCTCTTTCACCTTGTACTATGTTTATATCTACTGCTGTTTGATTATTAGCCGCTGTAGTATACGTTTGTTTTTTATTCGTAGGTATCGTTGTGTTTCTTTCAATTAATTTTGATACTATACCGTGTTGTGTTTCAATACCTAATGATAACGGTGTAACATCTAATAATAATATGTCTCCTGCACCTTCATCACCTTGTAATTTACCACCTTGAATTGATGCTCCTAATGCAACACATTCATCTGGGTTTATACCTTTGTCTGCATCTTTACCCGTAAGTTTTTTAACTGCATCTTGTACCGCTGGTATTCTTGTTGATCCACCTACTAATAAAATTTTATCTAATTCTGTCGCATCTAATGAAGAATCTTTTAACGCACTTCTTACAGGTCCCATAGTTTTTTCAACTAAGTCTGATGTTAATTCATCAAATTTTGCTCTTGATAAATTTATATCTAAATGTTTTGGTCCTTCTTGATTCGCTGTAATAAATGGTAAGTTTATATTTGTCGTCGTTGTTGTTGATAATTCTTTTTTAGCTTTTTCACTAGCTTCTTTTAAACGTTGCATAGCCATTTTATCTCCTGATAAATCTACACCTTCCGTTTTCTTAAACTCTGTCACTAAATAGTTCATAACTCTTTCATCAAAGTCATCTCCACCTAGTTCATTATTTCCACTAGTTGCTAAAACTTCTATAACCCCGTCTCCTATATCTATTATTGATACGTCAAACGTTCCTCCTCCTAAATCATATACCATTATTTTTTGATCTTTTGAATTTTCTAAACCATATGCTAATGCTGCTGATGTAGGTTCATTTATTATACGTTTAACTTCTAATCCCGCTATTTTACCTGCATCTTTTGTCGCTTGTCTTTGACTATCTGTAAAGTATGCTGGTACTGTTATTACTGCTTCTGTTACTTTTTCTCCTAAATAACTTTCTGCATCTGCTTTTAATTTTTGTAATATCATCGCTGATAATTCTTGTGGCGAATATTCTTTATCATCTATTTTAACTTTTTTACTAGTTCCCATAGCTCTTTTTATAGATATTATAGTTTTATCTGCATTTGTTATCGCTTGTCTTTTTGCCGCATCTCCTACTAACCTTTCTCCGTTTTTAGCAAATCCTATAATTGATGGTGTAGTTCTAGCACCTTCTGTATTAGCTATTACTGTAGGTTTTCCACCTTCCATTACCGCTACACATGAATTTGTTGTACCTAAATCAATTCCTATTATTTTTCCCATTTTTGTTTCCTCCATTTTTATTTTTTGTTTATCTATTTTCTAATTTATATATTTAAATGACTTTCATCATGAAAATCCTAGTTAGCAACTTTAACCATTGCACATCTTATTACTTTTTCTTTATATTTATATCCTGTTTGTAATACTTCAATAACTACATTCTCTCCATACTCTTCATTTTCTTCATGTGACACCGCATAGTGATAGTCTGTATTAAACTCCTCATCTAATGCTTTTATTTCTTCTACTCCTAGTTCATTTAATGTAGTTATAAATTGTTTCCTTATCATTTCTATTCCTTTAAAAAATTCTGTTTCTTTTTCGTTGCTACTATTTAAAGCTCTATCAAAGTTATCAACTATCGGTAATATTTTTTCTATACCTTCCATAACTCCTCTATCAAATGATTCTATTTTTTCTTTCATCGTTCTTTTTCTAAAATTATCAAATTCTGCTAAGTTTCTTTTTAACTTATCTTCTATTTCCTTATTAGTTTTTTTTAATTTATCTGTTTCACTTAACTCTTCCTCTTTATTTTCAACTTCTTCTGCTTCGGTTTTTATTGTTTCTTCATTACTCACTTCTTTTTCTTCATTATTAATTTCTTTTTCTTCATTACCAATTTCTTTTTCTAGCTCTTCTTTTTTATCCACTCTATCCTCCACTATTCGTTGTTATTTAATGCTTTATTTATATTTTCTACAACACTTTCTATAGCTAATATAACTTGCCTATAGTCCATTCTTGTAGGTCCTATTATTCCTATATTTCCATAAGCTCCATCATTTATACAGTAACTACTTTTAACAAAGGTTAGTTCTTCCATTTGCCTAATATTGTTTTCTGAACCTATTACTACTTGTATGCCATCATCTTTTACACCATCTAATAATTTCTTCAATAATTCTCTTTCTTCTAACGACTTCAAAAATTCTTTTGCTTCATTTATATCTTTAAACTTTGTATATGACAACATATTATTCATACCACTAGTAAAAAATTCTATTTTATCATCTTTTTTAATTATCGATATTATACTTTCTACTATTAATACTATCGTTTCAAACTCATCTCTATATTTTGTTTTTAAATATAATAATTTTTCTTTATCTACAGTATTTATAGTTTTATTTTTAAATATGTTGTTTATATCCACATTTAAAATGTCAACAAACTCTAGTGTGATTCCATTTTTTATAAATAGCATTTTATTTTCTACATTGTCATTGTTACTTATAACTACTACCAATATTTTAAATGTATCTATAAATATTAGTTTTACTTGTTTTATTTTTACTTTCTCACTTATTGGCTTCGTTATAAATGTCGTATAGTTTGTTAAATCTGAAACAGCTTTTACAGTCTCCTTCATTAATGTATCTAACTGCAAACAATTTGCTTTTATAACTTCTTCTAATATTTTCATCTGACTTGTATTTTTCTCAACAATAGATAATATTTGATCTACGTATAGCCTATAACCTTTATCGGCTGGTATTCTACCAGATGATGAATGCTCATTTGTAATAAGACCTAATTTTTTAAGAACGCTCATATCATTTCTAATAGTCGCAGAACTTACTCCAAAATCATGATTTTTAACTAAATAATTAGACGCTATAGGCTCGCCTAATTTTACATAACTATTAATTATAGCTTCTAAAATTTTAAATTCTCTTTCGCTTAAATTCATAATTATTTCTCCCATTAGCAAACAACCTATCTGTTTGCTAATTTATAATAACATATTTATAATTTTATTGTCAACATTTTTTTTATATTTTTTTGTATAAAACACTTTTAGTAGTTCCTTTATTTTCTCTATTAGCAAATAGCATATGTTTTTGCTAATATCTAATATATATGTTTACAATTTTATTGTCAACACTTTTTTATATTTTTAATATAAAAATTTTTCTACAATTTCATTTATTTTACTTCCATACATTGTCATAACTACTCCCATTATACTTATACTAGGTCCAAAAGGTACTTCTAGTTTCATTACCGCTGTTTTTGTTGCTATTTTATAAATCAAAATCATAAATAATGATATATAAAATGGCATAAATATTATATATATTGGATTCGTATTATTTAGAAAAAAACCTACTACCCCTATGTAAAGTACATCTCCCATTCCAAATGCTTCATACCCATAAAATTTTTTTGATGTTGCATATACTACATAATATCCTAGAAAACTTATTACTCCATTTATTAAAGATAATTTAATATTCATACCTAACACTATTTGCAATATTATTCCCAATACTAAATATATTATTAACATTGCATCTATTATATATTTTGTTTGCAAGTCTATTACTCCTACAAGCAACAACATCGTAAAAAATACTATTACATATATAGCCTCCGCCGTATATCCATATTTTAAGTATGGTATTAAAAAAATCATACCTGTGCTAAGTTCTATTATTGGGTATATTAAGCTAATTTTTTTATTACAACATTTACATCTCCCCCTTAAAAATACATAACTTAATATTGGTATTAGTTGCCACCATTTTAATATGCTGTTGCAACTTGTACATTTTGATCTACTTTTATCTAGTATTTTTATATCGTTTGGCAACCTATATATTATTACATTAAAAAAACTTCCCATTACTATTCCATACACAAAAAAAATAACTCCCATTATAATCTCCTTTACTATTTTACTATTCTAAAAAAGGTTGTGTCAGAGACACAACCTTTTTTAGTTAAATATTTTGAACAATGCATATACAGCCTCACTAATTGTTACATTTGTATTTATACCTTTTGATATATTTGATATTTTATATTTATCGTAAAACATAGATTCTTTTATTTCGTCGTAACTAAATTTATAACCTAACACTCTAGACATAACTACTTCAAAATCTTTATAAGTTACATAACCATTAGGTGAAAATTGTGTCTCACTTATACCATTCATTATTCCATTTCTATATACGTAATCTATAGCCACTTTATAAGTACCAAATTGATCGGCATCTACGAATTCTTTTCCACTTTCCATATAGTATATATTTGGATTTTTAATTTCATATATTAAATTTGCTAATTCTTTTCTAGTTAATGGTGCATTTGGATTTAAATTGTTAACGCCCCTTATATAACCACGTCTTATAAATGTATTAAGCTCATCGTACGCCCAATTTAAATTTATACTATTTACGATTGGATAATTTTCATCTATTAATAGGGCATATGTCCCATTCTTTATAGTTCCTGCTGGAATGATATGCTCTAATCTGTCTTCTAAAATTTCTGTTTTTTGATACAACCACTTACCATTTTTATATTTATATATTCCTGCTCTCGTATTTTCTACACTTTTAAATGATAATTTTATATCCTTTTGGCTTTCTATTTCATTTAAAATAATATTCCCATTTTTTCTTGACACTGTAAAGCTATAAGGATTATATACTTGTTTATATTTACTTGTTAAAAATGTATTATCACTTAATTTTTTTATTTCTAAAATACCTTTATCATAAAATGTATTCTCTTCTATATTTAATCTTAAAATGTTATTTATTCTCGTCGTTTCATTAGACCCATTTTTTATTTGGTTTACACCTTCACTAAAACTAAAATTTACTTCATTTAATCCTAATTGAAAAGAATTTACATTATTAGTTTCGTTTGCATTAAATAACTCTATATACCTTTTTTCATAAGCTGATAAAAAATTCGCTCTAAATGTTCTTACAAACTCTCCATTACTCGTTTCATTTATAATATATAATCTAAACCTACTGGGGATACTTTCTTGCATTTCATATAAATTCAAAGCTTTTTCCTTATTCATATTATTTCCAAACAAATAATCTTTTTCGGCACTTAATATTCCGTATATTTCTCCTGACGCCATAGCTACCTCTGCTACTCCACCTCTAGCTATTTCTTCATCATATATTTTTTGATCTTTTTTTGTTGCAAACCATATTACACCTAGTGTATCCTCTCTAAATGACATCGCTAAGTAATTATCATTTCTATCAACTTCAAAAGATACATACATTTCTTGACTTTTTCCTAATTTAAAATCTTTAATATCTTCATTTAATATTTCAACTACTCTACTATTATATTTTTTTCCATTTTTACCATACATTCTAAAGTCTGATTCTAAAACTGGTATGTTTCTTTTATTTTCTGCTTCTACTGGTGTAATTAATAATTGCACAATTACATATTCTTTGTCATTAGATAAGCTTTTATTTAATTCACCTTTATCTAATATTAGTTCTTGGGCTTTTCTACCTCTAATAACTTCCTCAACCATCATCTCTAAATTATATGGTCTAGAGTAATTATCCATTCCTTTATATGTCGATGATTTTCCAAGTTCTGTTAAGCTTTTAATGTTATCTATAGGTATCGCATTTATCAAAGTTGCATTTAACAACATCGCTAATAATACAATACTGCTTACTATTTTTTTCATTATTACTCTCCTTATTTCTTGTCCTTAGTGTATAATACTTTTAAATTATCAAATCTTAATGTTCCTGATAATTTACTTTTCTCACCTTTATCGTTCACATATATTCTTGTTATCATACTTGGATAATTTATTTCTGGTGGCAACGACATCGTTAATTCTTGCCATCCCGTCCAATATATTCCATCTGTTAGGTCTATGTTGAATTGTTTGCCAGATGAATCTAATATAACTACCCCTACTGTACTATATGCGTATTCATCTGAATGCACTAGCATAGAAATCTCTTCTACTTGGTTTGTTAATATTCTAGCATTTTTATCAAATACCAAGTTTGCGGTGTTTTCATTTTTTCCTTTAGTAAATATATAATCTAATTGTCCAGCGTTGCCACTTATAGAATTTGCACTTTCCAACACTCGTCCTTTAACTTCTTTTGGTGTCCCTACAAAAAAGTAATCTTTTAAATCAAAGGTTTCTATCAAAGTTCTTTTGGCGTTATACTGTTCCTCAAACGACTCTATACCCCAATCACCTTCTATTTTATCTATATTTTTTGTGATCTCTTCTGCAGATGCTATTACTAGCGATTCTATAAATTCTGTATGCGGTATAAATGGTGTATTTTCCTTTGTTTTTGTGTTTTCATAATTAAATTGAAATAATTCTTCAAATCCAAATTCGTCTAGCATAGGTAAATATGCAAATGTTATTATCATCTCACCTTCTAGTAAAGTGCTTATTTTTATAATTTCATCCTCTGTTATGTTAGGTTCATTTTTATAATTTTTAGGCTGAAATTTTATACTTCTTACATATATTGATTTATTTAAATCATTTATTTTTTTGACAAAGTCTATTAATGATACGTAATCTGTACTAAAATCTATTCTCAAATGTAAGTTTACATTATTGTAATCATAAAAGTTAGATCTAATTTTTATATTTGAATAACTTTTATTTTCTATTTCTAATCTTTTAATTTCATTTACAGTATCTCTACTTAAGCTATTTTCTTTATCTTCTATGTTTATTACGTTATCTTCTTTTTTGTTTTTATATTCAACTGTAAATGTCATATCTTTTATTTCAAAATCATTGGTATTTGTTAACGATGATAATAAATATATTATATCTTCTTGTTTCAATGTTGTTGGCGATAAATATTTACCAATTTTTTTATCTATTATAGATTTTTTTAAATCAACTTCTTCACGTATATAATCTATACCTAGTATTTCTTTCTTTAAAAAAACAACTTGCTTTTCCTTTTCTTCAATGTATTTTTCTATTTCTTCTCTTTTTTTCTCTATTCGCTTCATGTTTAATATAGATACATATACTAAAAGTAACATTAATAGCACTATTAACAAATTTTTTTCTTTTTTATTTATCGTTAGATTAATCATGCCTATCTCCTCCTAATTCTAGGAATAGTTGAAAATCTTTCCCTCCCGTAATCTCATTATCCACTAGAAATTTTAAAAATACAGTACTATATAAATTTGTATTTCTTAGGTTGTTTTGGTAGTTAGATATAGTTGTTTTTTCTATAGCGTTACCTATTAAATATGCTTGTTCTTCACTTAAAACGATTTCATTTAAGAACATTCCTGTTGGTAGTTCCTTTCCTATTTCAAAAATTTCTTTATGTGATATAGAGAAGTCGCTTACTTCTAACATTTTGTAGTCATCATATAGCTTATCTATTCGTTCTAGTGATTTTTCTAATTCTCCTTTTTCTAATGATAACTCCGTCGCATTAATTAAATATTCATATTCTTGATTAATATTCGCCTTTTTTTTATTGGCTTTTCCTACTTCATTTATTAGGGTTAGTGTTTGGTATGAAAACCACACAACAAGTACCCCTACTAAAATAGGAATAATTGTTTGTATTATCTCTTTACCGTCTTTTCTTGCTGAAAACTCTTCAAAAAAATTCATTCTATCTATCATATTATCAACTCTATTCTAAATTTATTATTACACCTATGTTATATAAAAACGATAGATGTTCATTATCAATATCAACAATTTCCCTTACAAAATCAAATTTTATAGAAGTTATCCCTATTTTTTCTGATACTATGCCTTCTACGGTGTCACTTTCTGACGCTAATGATCCATATAAAAACGCCTCTGTTATAACATTTTCGCTACTTTGACTAGTGTGGTATCGTAATATCATATTAATATCATTAAATATTTTTTCAATTACATCGCTTGATTCCACAACTTCTGCTAGCTCTTTTTCCTCTTTACAGTTTTTTAACATTTCTATTGTCTGTGCGAAGTTTTCATAAATAATAATTCTACTAAGTCGTACTACACAATTTCTTACTATTTTAATTTTCACACTATGTTCATCGTAAGATAAAAGTAATCTATTACTAATTTCGTCACCTTTTGGCTTTGCACCTATCGCTTCTGCTGTTTTTGATAAAACACCTTCTAGCGATATTGAATTTGTTTCTAATGTTATAGGTTTTAATTTACAGTCAACTAAAAAATAGTATAATTCTTTTGCTAATACCCGTGGCATAGCTACTACGCTATACGTTGTGTAAATTCTATCTTCAAAGTCTTTATTTTCTATTGCCTTATATTTAATAATATAGTCATCTACATCTATTAATAATTGCTTGTTCATTTCAAAGTTTATTAAACTTTCTATCTCGTCGTAGTCTTGAGTATTTTCTATTTCTATTTCTTTTACTAATATTTCTGAGTTTTCCAGCGTTACGGCAACAAATTTAGTTTTACTCTTTAGTTTACTTAACTCTTTTAAGAAATTTTTTCTAAACCCTTCTGTATCAATTATTCTTCCATTTGTATATTCACTCTCTTTTGGAATAAACACCTTCTGTCTCGATATCAATACTTTTTTATTAGTATTTTTACCTATCGCCATATAAATTTTATTGTATTCAAAACTAAGTGATAATATTTCTTTATACATATAGCTTTTTTTCATATTATAACCTCTCTAGTTCTTTACTCTGTAATAGTATAGTGAACTGTTTCCGCTTCGTGATTCTACCTTTTCTATTTTTATATGATAACTGTCATCTATTGTTGCTAATGTCATTTCCTCATCTATTTCTATTTTTCCATCATTTATAAGTGCTATCGACCTAGTACTTTCTGGACTATTTAAGTATATTTCTAAATTACTACTAACTAATATTTCTTCTTTTGAACGTTCTTCTTCCCTTAATACCGATCTTATAGTTATTCCGAACCCCATGGCTGTAAACGATATAGCCATAACTAACAATGTCATTGCTACAACACTTTCTACTAAGGATGCACCTTTTTGTTTATTCATTTTACACCTACTCTAAATACTTAATTATTATTACTTTTTCATTTAAAAACTTTATTACAACCCCTCTAGTATTTTTTTTAAATTTGCTAGATACAATATAATGCCCATCTTTATCGTGTTTTTTAACTATTATATATACTGGTTCACTAATATCGCCAAATTCTATTTTTTTTTCGTATGTTGATTCCTTTGTTAAATCTTCTAAACTTTTTTTTACTTCATTATAGTTCTGTTCTGCAAATTCATTAAATATGTTTATACCAGAATCTGCATAATAAAGTTCTTGATATTTACTTTGGAGTCTATTATTTATCGTTAAATCGCTTTTAGCAATCCCTAACATCGCTATCGTTAAAATAAACCCTATTTGCACTATAAACAACACCGTTACTAATGCTATTCCCTTTTTCTTCATATACACCTCTATTTTACTATTATACATTTTTTTTTAAAAAATACCAATACTTTTATATATATATATATGATAAATTTAAAAAAGTAAAACAATTTAACTTGTTTTACTTTTTTAAATCTATTTTTTTAATGATCTAAAGGTATACGTATACTCTTCATCATCGTCTGCTGATTTCCAATCTGGTGATTTTAATATATAGTTATTTCCTGATTCCGTTAATTCCCATACATCTAAACTACCTTTTCCCTCTGCTTTTTTTGCTGTTGTTCCTATTTCTACTTTTAGTAAAAAGTCATTATTTATTTCGTCATATCCATCAGTATCTAACCCATTTTTTTCTCCTGCTAATTCCCATCCTGCTATTGCTGTTTCTATTGCATCAGCTGTTGCGTCTCTTGCTGATTTTTTTGATGATTCTATTGTTTTTAACAGGTTTGGCATAGCTATTCCAATTAATATTGCCATAATTGCCATAACTACCATAAGTTCTATTAATGAAAACCCTTTACTCTTTTTTCTTTTAATAATATTTTTCATTTATTATTCCTCCCTAGATTATAATTCTGTTCCATACATTGTGTACAATGGCAAAAATATAGATACCATTATAAACCCTACTATTACACCCATCACAACTATTAATACTGGTTCTAATAATGAAACTAGTCTTTGCAACGCCGTCTCCAGTTCATCATCGTAAAAATCTGCTGTTCTAGATAACAATTCTTCTAAATTACCTGATTCCTCACCTATGCTCATCATCGAAATAACCATCGGTGGGAAAATTTCTAATTCTTTTATCGCTATACTTAAACTTCTTCCTTTTTTGATTTTTGTTAGAACATCTTTTATACCTTCTTTAATAACTTCATTATTTGTAACATTAGCACTAGTTTCTAATGCTGTTATTAAAGGTATTCCATTTTTTAATAATGTGCTGAGTGTTCTTGTGAATCTTGATGTTGCTATTGTTATCGTTGGTTTTTTTAAAAGTGGTAACTTGAAAATTAACTCATCTAAATTCTTCTTCCCCCCATTACTTTTTATATATTTTTTTATACTAATGATTATAACTGTTGTCGCACTTATAATCAAGTACCAATATTTTTTTGTCATGTTACTTAGAGTTATTAGGATTCTTGTTGATAATGGTAACTCCATACCTGCTAACATATCTACAAATATAGGTATTAAAAACATGAATATCAAATTTAATGATATTACCATCACTCCTGTTAATATTATTGGATACATCATAGCATTCATTATTTTTTTATTAATTTTTGATTCTTTACTATAATGTTCACTTAATGTTTCAAATATTTCATCTAAGTTACCTGTGAGTTCTCCTGATTCTAACATGTTTACCATTAATTTAGGATACATATCTGTTTCTTTCATAGAACTTGCAAAGCTACTTCCTTTTTGTACTTCAATCCCTATTTCCTTTGCACTTACTTTTAAATATCTATTCTCTGACTGATCGCTTACTACATATAATGCCCTCGTTATTGACATGCCTGCTTTTAACATTGTTGCCATCTGTCTATTAAACATGACATACTCATCTAACTTTATTTTTTTTCCAAACTGTATTTTTAACGCTTCTCTTTTTATCTCTTCTTTTATTTCCTCTACATTAACTGGTGTGTTACCTCTACTTTTAATATAGTCTAAAACTTCTAATTTATTTTTGGCATTTATTTTACCTTTAAATTTTTGACCCGACGCATTTATTTCTTCATAACTGAATTTTTTACTCATACTACATCATCCTTAACTCATTTGAAATTGCATTGAAATCTACAGCATACTTTTTCACAGTTTCAAGATCAATAGTTCCTTTTTTGTATAATTTCATTATATTTATATCCATGAGTTCCATACCATACATTTTTCCCGTTTGTATTACTGTCTGCATCTGGTGTGTTTTACCTTCTCTTATCAAATTGCTGATCGCTGGTGTATTTATCATAATCTCAAAACTTGCCACTCTCCCACTTTTATCTGTTCTAGGTAATAGTTGTTGCGATATTACACCTTCTAAAACCATCGATAATTGTGTTCTTATTTGCTCTTGTTGGTGTGGTGGGAATGCATCTATTATCCTATCCACTGTTTTTGCCGCACCTATTGTATGCAATGTTGATAACACTAAATGCCCTGTCTCCGCCGCTGATATTGCCGTCGATATAGTTTCTAAATCACGCATCTCTCCTACTAATATTATATTAGGATCTTGTCTTAATGATGCCCTTAAAGCTTTACCAAAACTTTTTGTATCACTATCTATCTCTCTTTGATTTATTATACTTTTTTTATGACTGTGTATATATTCTATAGGATCTTCTATTGTTATTATATGTTCATTTCTTCTACTGTTTACATAATCTATAATTGCCGCTAATGTAGTTGATTTACCACTTCCTGTAGGTCCTGTAACTAGTATTAACCCTCTTTGCTTTTCTGATATCTCTTTTATTATACTTGGTAATCCTAATTCCTCAAGACTTGGTATTGTGCTATTTATTACTCTAAGTGCTATTGCTATACTTCCCGATTGTCTAAATATATTACATCGATATCGTCCATGTCCTTCTACCTCAAAACTTAAATCTACTTCCCCCTCTTCCTCAAACTCTTTTTTCTTCTCCTTTGTTAATATTTCATTTGCTACCTCATTCGTATCCTCTTTACTTAATATTTCATTTCCTAAATCTTCTAATCCTTGTGATGTTCTTACTTTTACATGACTTCCTACAGTAAAATGTATATCTGACACTTTCATCCCTTTAATGCTTTCTAAAATATTTTTTAAAGTCATTTTAATCTCTCCTATTCTATTGTATATGCTACTCTTACCAATTCTTCTATTGATGTGACGCCTCCTAAAACTAGGCTTTTACAACCTTCATACAACGTTACCATTCCTTTTTCTATAGCTGCATCTTTTACAGCATCTGAAGAAATACCCTTATTAATCATAAACTTTAACTCTTTATCCAGTATTAAAATTTCATGTACAGATGTCCTTCCTTTATAACCAATGCTATTACATCTCTTGCACCCTACACTTGTTCTGATTTGCACCTTATCTGTTATTTGCAATATTGCCATCTCTTCTTCTGTTGTTTCTTTCGTCACACTACAATTTGTACATAACCTTCTCACTAATCTTTGTGCTACAACCCCCGCTATTGCTGATGATACCAAATATCCTTCTACTCCCATATCTATTAATCTTATTACTGTACTTATAGCATCATTTGTATGTAGTGTTGATAACACTTTATGTCCCGTTATTGACGCCCTTATAGCAATTTCTGCTGTCTCTTTATCCCTTATTTCTCCTATCATTATTATATCTGGATCTTGTCGTAATACTGTTCTTAATATTGCACCAAATGTTAACCCTTCTTTATTCGCTACTTGTATTTGATTTATACCTTCTACTCTATATTCTACGGGATCTTCTACTGTTATTATATTGTCACTATCATCGTTTAATTCTTTTAATATCGTAAATAATGTAGTAGTTTTTCCACTACCTGTAGGTCCTGTTACTAATAACATACCCTCTGGTACTCTTATTAACTTATCTAATCTTTCTATATTATGGTCTGTTATACCAAGATCTTGTTTATTAACTACTACGCTTCCTCTATCTAACAATCTTATAACCGCTTTCTCTCCATAGATTGTCGGTAACAATGATATCCTCATATCTATATTTTTGTCTTCTACTGTTATTTCTACTCTACCATCTTGCGGTTTTCTTCTTATTGATATATCCATACCACCTATTATTTTTAATCTAGCCATAATCGGCGGTAATGTGTTAGTGCTTAACGTCATATTTTCTACTAATCTACCATCTACTCTAAATCTAACTCTTATTCTATTACTAAATGGCTCTATATGTATATCACTTACTCTTTTCTTTACCGCATTAGAAAATATATTATTAATTAATCGAACTATCGGTGCATTTGTTATATCTTCCAACTCACTATCTAATTCTTCACTGAAATCTATATTATCTGTTTCAAACTCTTCTAATGCTTTAGCTATATCTTCACTACCATCAAAGTATTTGTTTATTAACATTTCTAGTTGCTCTCTCTCTGCTAAAACAACAATTACTTCAAATCCCGTTATTAACTTTACATCCTCGATTCCTACTAAGTCTAATGGATCGTTTACTAATAATTCTACCTTACCATTTTTTAAATTTATAGGTAGCATTTTATTTTTTCTTACTATGCTTTCCGGTATTAACGATGTCACGTTTTTATCTATATAGTATTCATCTACATTTATATATTTAAGTCGTAGTTGCTTACCTAACGCTTCTAGCATCTTTTGTTCCGTTATATATTCTTTTATTATTAAAGCCTCTCCTGTTTTAATACTTTGTTCTTTAGCATATTCTAATGCTATGCTTAACTCCTCTTCTGTTATCGCTCTGCTTTCTACCAACAAATCTCCTAACCTAAGTGCCTTTGCCATCATTTCCCCCTCTATTCAAATAACGCTTTTGAAAATACGTCACTATCAAATTCTTCTAAATCCCCTAACTTCTCCCCTAATCCTACATATCTAACTGGTATATTTAATTCCTCTTTTATCGCTATCGTTATTCCGCCTTTTGCCGTGCCATCTAGTTTTGTTAACATTAATCCCGTTATGTTTGCTACTTCCTTAAATTGTTTCGCCTGTTCTACTGCATTTTGCCCTGTCGTACTATCTAGCACTAAAAATACTTCTAATTTAGCTTTTTCATACTCTCTTACTATTACTTTATTTATTTTTTTTAACTCTTCCATTAAATTTTTTTTGTTATGTAATCTTCCCGCTGTGTCTATTATTAATATATCCGTTTTTTTCGCTTTTGCTGACCTAACTGCATCAAATACTACAGCACTTGCATCTGCATTTTCCTTATGTTTTATTAATGGTACATCTACTCGGTCTGCCCATATTTGTAATTGTTCTATCGCCGCCGCTCTAAACGTATCTCCTGCACCTAACATTACACTAAATCCTTCTTCTTTGTATTTATATGCAAGCTTTCCTATAGACGTTGTTTTTCCAACCCCATTAACTCCTATTACTAATATTATAGTTGGCGGTTTTATTTCTAATTTTTCACTGTCTTTTTGCAACATTTCACTTATAATTTCTATTATTAATCCTTTAACCTCTTTAACTTCTATCACTTTTTCTTTTTTCACTCTTTTTCTTAATTGTTCTATTATTTTTAAAGACGTGTTTACTCCTAAATCTGCCATTATTAATGTTTCTTCTAATTCTTCAAACAGATCCTCGTCCACAGTTTTAAATGTTTTTAATATATTTTCTATTCCACCTATTAAATTGTTTTTTGTCTCACCTAACCCTTTTTTAAATCTACTTATTATATTTACCGTTTCTTGTTCTGATTTTTCTTGTTCTTCACATTCTATTTTTTCTTGTTCTGATTTTTCTTGTTCCATTTTCTCTTGTTCTGATTTTTCTTGTTCTTCACGTTCTATTTTTTCTTGTTCTTGTTTTTTTATGTCGATTACTTGTTTTTCATTTTCTTTTTTTAATTTTTTTAAAAATCCCATACTGTCTCCTATTTAATTATTTTATTTCTATTTATATACTTTTATTCTAACAGATTTTTAGATTTTTATAAAGATTTTATTATCAAAAAAACGTAAATAAAATAAACTTAACCTATCTCAATAACACTAAAAAAAAGCACTTGAACATTACAACGGTAAAATATGATTTTTGTATTCTATTGAGTCACCTTCTTTAAATCCCATTGATACTTATGATTGTTATAATAATAAATATGCTTATACTATTTTAACTTCTACTTGGTACTAAATTTTTTCAAAATAACATTATCTTTCATCTGTCTTTATAATTTCTAAATTCTTTTAATTCCTATAATATCTATATCAATCCTCTTTTAAAAAATAACTCTAAATTAGTTCCCCGTCTTTCTTTTCTATAAACTTTTATTTCATCTCCATTAACATAATTTTAGACCATAAAAAAATTTCTTCTATTTTATTTTAAGCATACAAAAAAACCTACAAACTTTGACACACTTTTTATGTGTCTAGTTCGTAGGTTTTTGTCTGAAAATATTTACTTTCTTTTTTATAATCCTAAAAAACCTTTATCTTGATTATTTACAACGTAGTAACATTTGTTTTCTTCTGGTTTTAGATACAAGTCTAAAGTTTTAATATCCTTTACTAACTTATTATCATCTCTCCATATTCTTTTTACTTCATTAATAATATCGCTTTCCATTACTTTTTTTTCACCATATTCTATACACAATTTTTTTTTCATATCCCCATCCACCTTATACATATTTTTCTATAATTATAATTTTATCAAAAATGCTTATGTTTGTCAAACTACAACATTATTTTTTTTCTTTTAATACCATACAGCTTCTTTTCCCTAACTTGATTTTTAACATTCCATTAATAGTTTTATACTCTTTCTTTTCTACGCTATATCCTTCTTCATTAGAAATTATTAACGTCTCTAACGTTGTTTCTCTGTTTGCCGTACTTTTCCACGTCGGAACATTTATTTCCTTTTCGTCTATATTATTATTTACTAATACTATTATTACATTATCTTCTGTAAATCTTCCATATGATAAAAATCCATACTCGCTATACAAAAATTGTATCGATCCTTTTTTTATACTTTCATTTTCTTTACGTATTTTTATCATTTCTTTATGAAAGTTTAGCAATTGTTTATCTTCTTTTCCCCATGGGTATACACGTCTATTATCAGGATCTGTCCACCCCGTCACTCCAACTTCATCACCATAATATATTGCTGGTGATCCTATCCATGTCATTAACATCATCACTGCTTCTCTCATTATTGCCTTTTGTATTCCTGTATCCGCCTCGTCGCTACCTACTGTGTGTAATCTTCCCACTTTCATGTTCGTTCTCGTTAAAAATCTTGAATGGTCATGATTTGATAATTGGTTCATTGATGTGTTTGATGACTGTATTGAAAATTTTGCATAATTATATTTTACCGCATTTTCAAATGCAAAAGCATTACAAAGTAAATCTCCCCTAAACTCCTCACTATGTTTTTCCATTCCCGTTAAAAACCATGTGATCGGCTCCATAAATCCATCATAATTCATTATAGTATCCCATTCATCACCTTTTAACCACGGTTTTGGATCGCCATAATGCTCCGCTATTATTATCGCATCTTTATTCCCTTCTTTTACTACTGCTCTGAATTTTTTCCAAAATTCATGATTATATTCCTCTGAAAATCCTAAATCCGCCGCTACGTCTAATCTCCATCCATCTATATTAAATGGCGGTGATACCCATTTCTTACCTATGTCTAACATATATTTTTCTAATTCTTTTGATTTTTCAAAATTTAATTTTGGATGGTTATCATGCCCCCACCAACAATCATATTTATCTTCCTCTATCCAATTAAAAAAATCTCTATATTTACTTTCTTTATCGTTAAATCCACCTTTTTCATAACCACTATTTTCATACAACTTCTCTTTATCTAGCCATTTGCTAAAAGCTCCGCAATGATTAAATACACCGTCTATTATTACTTTCATATTTCTTTCATGGGCTAACTCCACTAGCTTTATCATTAACTCATTACTAGCTTCTAAGTTTTTTATATTTGTCGTCCTATTCATATACATCGTTGCATACTCATTTTTAAATTTACCAAATTTTAACGGCTCACCTTTTTCTTCTACTATTACTCCAAAATGCGGATCTATATAATCATAATCTTGTATGTCATATTTATGGGTACTTGGTGACACAAATAACGGATTAAAATATATTATTTCTACCCCCAAATCTTCTAAGTAATCTAATTTATCTATTACTCCTTTTAAATCTCCACCGTAAAAATTACATATATCCATATTCTCTAATGGTGTATCCCACTTCTCTATTCCTTTTACCCTATGCCCTAAATATACATATTCATTGTTAACAGTGTCATTTCTTCTGTCTCCATTATAAAATCTATCTACATATATTTGGTACATAACTGAACTTTTTGCCCACTCTGGTGTTTTGAAATCTGGTATTACCCTAAAATTTAAATTTTCATCATATACATCTTGTAACCCTACTTTATTATAGTAATATGTGTTACCGTTTTTTATAATTTTAAAACTATAACTTATCGTCTCTTTTATTTCTTCTATCTCTATTTCATAATAATCAAATCCGTTTTTTTCTCGTCCCAAACTTAATTTTTTTTCTGTTTCTTCATTATATAAGTATATTTCATTTACATTATTACTTTTTACTCTAATTTGTATTTTAACATTATCACCTCTATTTGGCTCACATGGTGTTACAAAATTTTCCGTCTCGTCTGCAAATAAACTACATATATCTATTTCTTCATTATCTAATTTTTTTACTGCCATTTTTTTCGCAAATTCTGATTCCATAACTTCTTTATAAATCTTTAGTTTCTCTTCTTCTCTTAAATCATCAAATTTTTTAGTTTCCATAATCTCTCCTTTAAATACTTTTTATTTTATTTTATTTCATTTACTACGTTACCTCTTAAATATTCATATACATTTTTAAATACTATATCACTTCTTTTTATCATCGATTCTTTTGTCTCATATGCTACATGTGGAGTTAATATACAATTTTTACTACTAACTAATACATAGTCTTTTTTTAACGGCGGTTCTGTTTCATACACATCTATTCCCGCTAACAGTTTTCCACTGTTTAAATATTTACTTAACTCCTTATTATCTAATACTCCTCCCCTTGCTGTATTTATTATTATACTTCCTTCTTTCATTAATTTTAATTTACTATCATCTATCATTTTATTTGTACTTGCATTATATGGTATGTGCAAACTTACTATGTCGCACTTCTTAAACAATTGTTCTAACTCTATGTATTTTATATTATTCTCTTTAAAGGCTTTTGTTTCATTTCTACTATATCCTACTACTTCACAGCCAAAACCTTGAAATAATTTAGCCGTCATTAATCCTATTTCTCCTAATCCTACTATCCCTACTTTTTTATTTCTTAATTCACTTCCTATATACGGTTTTAAATTACTTTCATTTCTTGTTGCTTCATCACCTTTTTTTATATTTCTTAATAACTCTAGTGTTAACCCTAACACTAATTCCGATACCGCTACGTTACTATACCCTCTACTGTTACATACCGTTACTTCTTTTTCTCTTAAACTTTCTATATGTACATGGTCTACTCCTGTAAATGCTATTGATAACATTTTTAAGTTCTTACAACTTTTTATTACCTCTTCTGGTAATTCACTATTTCCTATTATTAATATCTCACTTTCTTTAACTCTCTCTTTTAATTCCTCTACACTTTTTGCTTTTGTTTCATAACTTTTAAAACTATGTCCCATCTCTTTTAATTCTCTACTTAATTCATCTAATTTTTCTTTATTTATATTTAACGGCTCTGATAGTATTATTTTCATTTTCACTCCCCTTTTTTATATATTTTACTATATTTTTTTAAATTTTACAAAATTTTTATACTTCT
The DNA here is from genome assembly GCA_947313885.1 of uncultured Clostridia bacterium. Taxonomy (GTDB): domain Bacteria; phylum Bacillota; class Clostridia; order Lachnospirales; family CAMZNU01; genus CAMZNU01. The sequence continues at coordinate 86,145 of CAMZNU010000020.1, forward strand.
ACTCCTGCTCCTACTCTTTATTTTGTTTTTATTTTTTTCAAACAAAAGAAAAAGCATATATATCTACCGTATCGGTAAATATATATGCTTTTTCTTTTTAAATTTTACGACACCTTTTAATATTTAGGGTTTTATACCCTGTCTATTTTAGGGTGTCGTAAAACTACCACACCGGTACCAGTTGACTGCAATTGGTTTTATACCCTGTCTATTTTAGGGTGTCGTAAAACTCTAAGTTTTTATTTATTGTTTCACATGTATATATTATATATTATTTTTTTATTTTATTCAATTTTTTACAAGTCTAGTTATATATTTCTTTAACAATTTATTAT
>CAMZNU010000021.1 GCA_947313885.1 uncultured Clostridia bacterium
AAAAATATAACGGTCTAATTAATTCTATGTTTTCAAAATTAGTTGATTTAAGTTTAGGTAACATAGTTTTAAAAGTACCGGCATAAAAAGTATTAAGTAAAACCGTTTCAATTACATCATCAAAATGGTGACCTAAAGCAATTTTATTACAGCCGAGTTCCTTAGCAAAAGCATATAAACCGCCACGTCGCATTCTAGCACATAAGTAACATGGATTATTTGCAGAGACTTTGCCAGTTACGGCAAAAATATCAGTTTCCTTAATTTGTACAGGAATATTTAAATAATCACAATTACTTTGTAAAGATAAGCGGTTTTCTTCATTAAAACCAGGATCTAAAGCTATAAACTTAAGACCAAATTTTTTGTTACCGTGAATTTGAAGTTCTTGTAAAAGTTTGGCCAGTAAAAGGCTATCTTTACCACCGCTAATACATACGGCGATATTATCATTTTCATTTATAAGATCAAATTCTATAATACCTTGTATAAAAGGCTTCCAAAGAGTTTTTCTATATGTAGTAATTATGGAACGTTCAATATTTTTTAAAGGTGTATAGTTCATGAAATCTCCTAATTATTTTTGTGTGTGTGAATAGTTTTTAAAATTATAGGTTTTAAAGCTTTAATTAAAAGGTAGCTTGTAAAAATAGTTACAGATCCTTTTAACAAGTTAAAAGGTAGAATCGAAAGTAAAATAAAAGTTTTAAGATCTACAACGTTAGAATTTATAGCAGTACCCATATCAACAAATGCATCGATAGGAACGCCCATCACTATAGAATATAGAGGTAATAAAACAAAATAATTTATTAAACTTGCAATAATAACCATAGAGAAAATACCGATAGTTCCACCTAAAATATAACTTTTAAGAGATAAAGTTTTTTTATAAAACAATCCAGTTGGTAAAACTAAAGCGATACCAATTACAAAATTAGCTATTTCTCCAACGCCACCAGAAGATGACCCTTTAATTACAAAGTATAAAAAGTTTTTAAAAAATTGTACGACGATTCCGCTTATAGGTCCAAAAATGATAACACTAATAAGGGCTGGAATATCACTAACATCAAGTTTTAAAAACGTTGGGAAAATAGGTAAAGGTAATTGTAGTAACATAAGTATAAAGCTAATAGCTGATAAATATGCTATGTGCGACATTAAACGTATTGAATTATTATTTTTCATAGTAATCTCCTTATAGAGTAAAT
>CAMZNU010000022.1 GCA_947313885.1 uncultured Clostridia bacterium
AAATAGCAGTAGTCCAATTAAAAAAAGTACCAGATGGAATGGAATTAGAAGATGTAACAGAAGAAGAACAAAAAGAAATATTCAATAATTTACATAAAGAGCCAGAAGAAATAACAGATATAAAAATAATAGAAGTAGAAGGAATACCAGAGGATGTAAAAGTAGTAGAAGTAGAGGAACAAAAAGCAAATGAGTTTGTAGAAAAAGTAGAAGTATTGAAAGAAGAATTAGAAGAAGATAAAATAATAATAGAAAAAATAACACAAAAAGAATATATTAACATTAGAGCAAAACAACTAGGAATAACAGAGGCTGAAGTTTTAAAGATAGAACAATTTGATAAAAAAAATAAAAATAGAAAAGGGTTAGATGAAGTAAAGAGCTATGCACTTTATAAAAGAGAAAAAAATATAAGAGGTACAAAGCAAAAAGCCATAATGGCAACAACTATAACATATATTGAATCACGCAGAACGGGTAAAGCACTAGAAATAATGACTATAGGAGAAATGGATATAAAAGTATCACAAGGTAAATATCAAAGATTTGATGGTACGGGAAGTACAGTGACAAAATATAGAACATTTGGAAGCGTGTATAGAACAGGAAGTTTAGTATATAGCATTAGTAAATGGCAGGCAAGTGGTATTTCAGCAGGTTTAGGAGATATATTGTCAATTAGTAGTGAATCAGGATTTTCTAGAAACTATATAGTAACTACTCAGCAAATGTCTATGATACTAGAATTTACTTTAAAAGATTTAGATAATTTATAGACTTATAGGAGAATAAAAAAGTATGAAGTATAAAAAATTAATAATGATACTAACAATGATATTAATATTAGGTGTATCAGTATTTTTATTGTTAGAAAATAAAAAAGAAGAAGTAGAAAAAGATGAAATGAAATATACAAAAGTATATAATGAACGTATTACACTAGAAGAGTATTTAAATAGAAAAGAAGAATACGAAAACGATAGCAAAGAAGATGCATATGCGAAAAATGAATTAGTCAATGAAAATTATTATAAAGAAGATGATGAGGAAATAAAATATAGAAGATTATATATTATAGAAGAAGTCAAATTCGATGATGCTAAAAAAACAGAAAATAAAGATATATACGTATATGTTGATGTAAAGTACATCTATTCAAATAAAAGAGAAAAAAACTTAAGAATAATAGAAGCGGGAAAACCATATGTAGAAATTAAAGATGGAGAAGAATTCATGTATAAAGGAACTATTTTTGATGTATTTGTAGGTGAAAGTCCAAATAGATTATATATTCATGGAAGATTAGAAAATAAAAATTACCCTTACCCTATAAGATCAGAAGAAATAATAGTAGATAGAGTATTTAGCATAAAAGATATAGATTAAAAATATAAAATAGCAGACAATATAGGTTTTAAATAATAGAGAATTAAAAGAGTAAATTAGACGATTAATAAAAAATGGTAATAATAGTTTAGGATTAATTAAAGGTAGCTTTGCAATAGGGCAATTAATATCAAAATAAAATAGTAGCAAAACATAAAAAAAGAGCTTTCAGCTCTTTTTTTTTTATAGACAAAACCAAATAATGTAAAAAATATGTTGAAAATTTATAAATAAGTATATATACTTATAAATAAGTATATATACCAATAAGGAAAATTATTGTGTATATAGGAGGGTTTTATCATGAAAAG
>CAMZNU010000023.1 GCA_947313885.1 uncultured Clostridia bacterium
CTTCTTTTTCATTTTTTAAAAGTTCATTTAATGTAAATCCATAGCAATTATTATTGTTTACTGCAAATTTATATATACCGTATAATATTACTAATTTATTTGGTCGTATCCAGCTACTTCTAGTTATTGATATTAGTCTTGCCCCATCTTTTTCTACTGACCCTAATCCTACTTTACTTCCTAAGTCCGTTTCTAAAATACGTGTTATTGATGCTCTTGTACCATTTACCCCAAATCTTGTTACCCCTGCATCTTCTATCATTTCGCTTAACTTTTTGGCTGTATATGTTTCATATGGTTTTATATTTTTTATATACCAATAAACCTGTGACGTTTCGGCTAAGTTTATCGCCATAATTCCATTACTTATGTCTGTTTTTCGCCCTATTTCTTTTATGTACTTAGCTGTTTTTGTAAACTCGTTTTTTTTATCACTACTTAAAAGTTCTGCATCTTTTAAAAACCGTCTAAATTTTGTAATCATAACTATTCCTAAATTGTGATTGTTGTGAAATTCTTCCTCTAATTCAAAATATTGTTTTAACCATTCTTCTTTTGGTCCATGGTTAGAATACCTATTTATTGTTTTATTCTTCATTGTACTTTCCTCCTATAGTTTAGTGAATCATTAAATTTTTATAAGTTGCCATCTCTATATTGTTTTATTATCAAATCTAAAATGTCTTCTGCTTTTTTTTCTTTTTGTAAAGTTATGTTATCTAAGTCGTGGGTAAAGCTTATATTTATATACTCTGGGTAATTTTGTGATAGTGTATATAGTATTTCTTTCATATTTTTTTTGTCTATTGTAAAAATTTCTGTTGGGCTTACTCCATCACTTTCTATATCGTGATCTAATAATCTTGTTAATGTGAACTGGTAATAACCTTCACATTTTTCGGCAAATTTATATAAGCCGTATAATATTACTAATGGATTTGGATCTATCCAACGATTTCTACTTATTGATACTAATCTAGCTCCTTTTTTTTCTACTGACCCTAATCCTACTTTACTTCCTAAGTC
>CAMZNU010000024.1 GCA_947313885.1 uncultured Clostridia bacterium
TACCCTGTCTATTTTAGGGTGTCGTAAAACTGTTTTCCACAAGACTACGGGTTGTGCGTGGTTTTATACCCTGTCTATTTTAGGGTGTCGTAAAACAACACAAAGAAAATAAAAGGAGGTTATGAAGTTTTATACCCTGTCTATTTTAGGGTGTCGTAAAACTATGTCGGGATATTAGTGCTAAAACTAATAGTTTTATACCCTGTCTATTTTAGGGTGTCGTAAAACACAACGTATCACCGGTGCGAATCGTCCACCGTTTTATACCCTGTCTATTTTAGGGTGTCGTAAAACACAAACTGTACAAATTGTGACGATTGTGTAGTTTTATACCCTGTCTATTTTAGGGTGTCGTAAAACACTTTCTTGACTCCTCAGAGTCAGCACCTTGTTTTATACCCTGTCTATTTTAGGGTGTCGTAAAACTCAGACAAACCAATTGCACAAGTGATATTTGTTTTATACCCTGTCTATTTTAGGGTGTCGTAAAACCCCTAAACTAAGATTTTACACTTTTAATTTTACTTTTTTTATTGGTATTAGTCAATTTATTTAATTCTTTTTGTAATTTAAAATAGTTTTGTAAAACTCAATCTCTTTTTTATTTATTCTTTTAGCATTTTTACACCCTTTAATTTCTGGTTTGATTTTTTTAATCTTATTTATACTTAACGCTTTAATTTGTTTCTCCGCAATGTCTATTTTAAATTTACCATCGTTATTTTTTATTACTACTTTTATTTCCATTCCACTTCTTTCAAATACCTTTTTTATACTTTCTACAAACCCTGTTTGTCTATTTCTTGAATAACTTAATTCATCAAAAACAAATTCTATTAATTCATGTAATGAATGTTTTGGATCTGGAAAATATCCGTTGTGTGCTAGGTGGTCTCGTCTATCACTTTCATCTAGAGTTATTCCTATTCTATTTGATCTAGCATTAATTTTTTCTATGTCCTTCTCATTTTTTTTAATTTTTTTCTCTTTTTCATTTATTTCATCTTTATTATTTAACTCTGCTTCTTTTCTTAATTGTTCTATTTTCTCTTTATATTTTTTTATATTATTTTCATGGCTTGTTATTTCTTTTAAGTCTACGTCTAAATAGACTCCATCTTTTTCCCTCTGCACTAATTGGGCGTTTAATTTATTTAATATTTCTATTATAAAATCTACTCCGTTTTTATATAGTGTAAATTGTATTTTATTTTTATAGTAATTATATTCTACTATTCCATCATTTAATGTAACTATTTCATTATACTTAGTTGCATTTTTTTCTATACACGCCTTTCTTTTTTCATCATTTTTATCTTCTTTAATCTCACTTAAATCTTTATATATTTCTTTTAATCTTTCATTTCTGTACTCTATTATTTCCTCGATTAAATTTTTTCCACCATTTTTTTTACTATCTTTTACTATTTCTTCACAAGCTTTTATTTTTTCTGATTCATATTCCATATTTATTTTTGATTTTTTATTTAAATATTTTTCATATGTTTCAAAATCTTTTTTACATACTTTAAATTCACTTTTATCTTTTAACAGGTTTTTTAAATAAGAATCTTGACCATATTTTTCAAACATAAATATGTTATTAAACTTTATTAAGTTTTTCTCATCTTCGTAAAAACCTCGTTCTTCATCATCTACTGTAATTTTATAGTTCATGAATTCATCTTCTTTAAAATATTCCCCACTTTTTTCTTTTATTTCTTTTTTTATACTTTCTTTATTTTGCGGTGTAATATCTTTTATTTTATCTTTTGTATCAATTAAAATTTGCCCTATCTCTATTACATTTTTTACAGACTCTTTAAATTCATTGTAATCTGTTTCATCTTCTTTTTTTAAACTTTCATGTTTTTCTCTGTATTTTCTTATTTTTTCTAAATGTATAATGTATTTTTTAAATCCATGATTTATAGATGATATATTTTTATTACCTATAATTAAATATAGTGCAAATATTCTATACTCCATATCTGATCTTATAGTTACTATGTTTATTTCCTCTTCTTTTGCTATCAATTTTTTTTCTAGCCTATTTCTTTTATCTTCTAGTTTTTTTGATGCTTTTTTATTTTCTATAGTTTCATCTACTTCTATTACTTCTATTTTTCCGTAAGTAGTAGTTCCATCAAATACATTTCTATTTAAAAACTCAAAAAATAGGTGTCCTACTATTTCATTATAGTAACTATTAAATTGTTTTAATTTATGTCCATTATCTCCACATTTCTTTTGACCTTCTTCATAAAAATCCGCCATTGATAAACTGTTATATTTCTTATCTCGCATTTCTTCTACTATACTTTCTCTAGATTCACTTTTTGCTTTTTTTAATATTTTATTTGTTATTTTTATATGTTTTTCATATCTATATATTGTGTTATATACGTATTCAAAAAGTTTTATCTCATGTTGTTCCATTTTATATTCATTATTTTTTCCTTTAGTTTCACTTCCCTTAAACCTATCTTTTAGTATGTTTTTTATTTTATCGTATCGCGGAAACTCTTTAAACGGATCTTTATTTTCTATTTTAAACCCTTTCATTATAATGTTTAATAGATCATCTTCATCATAATGTTTTAATACATCTGTAGATAATAACTTATGTACTATGTCTTTTATTATAAGTTGTTTATTTATAAATTTATCATATATAGTTTTTATTTTATTTTTATCGTCTTCGTATTCTGTTTTTTTATCGTCTTTTGTCGGAATTTTTTCTATCATTTTTGATAAATATATTCCTTTATATTCATTAGTTTTATAATGCATTGCACTTTGTCTTATGTTCATAATAAATCTTGTTATACTTTCAACATTTTCTTTATAGTTTTTTTCTTTTACTATAGGTTCAAGGTAATATTTACCGTATACTTTTTTTTGCTTTTCTAATTTGTCAGTATTAATTGTAATTTTTCCTGTTCCAATGAAGTCTTCCCAAAATTCTTCTTTTTCATTTTTATATTCACCGCATAAAATACGCAAATTATTTCCTGCTTCTATTACCCCTTTTGTTAAATTTTTCATTACTAAAACTTCTTTTGCTTTTATCTCCTCTAATTCTAATGATGTGAATCCTTTGACTTTTTTCTTGCCACCTTCTTGTGAAAAGTGTTTACTTATTTTTCCGTCTTCTATTATGTTATGTCGTATTTTATTTATAACGTATTGTTCCGTTTTTTTGTTTATTTCATCTTCGTTAAATACTTTTTTTATAACATTATGATATATTATATTTTTTTCACTTTCCCTTAACATTTTTTTTATTTTTCTATGTCTTCCTTTTAAATATCCATAAACATATTTTAAAATTAATGCATTAAATAGTTTACTTGTTTTCTCTTTTTTTCCACCTTTTTGTTTTTCAAAATTTTCATCTCCAAATACATTATCTTCATAGTCATCAAAAAACGTATCATATTTATCTGTTACATTTTTTTTGAATGTATTTTGTATTGCTTCATGTATAAATTGCATTTCTCTGTGCGATGTATAGCTTGTTATTTTACCTTGTTCAACTTCTTTTTTTGTATATTTTTTGTTTTTTATTTCTTCTAGTTTTTTATTTTTATCTTCTTTAGTTATTTTATTATCTCTTGCCTTTTTATATATTTTCTGTCTATCTTGTTCTCGTATTTTTTCTATTTTACTATTTTCAATTCCATCATCTACTGCTTTGCATATTTCCCCTACATTTATTTTATCTAATATATATTTTACTCTTTTCTTTATATCTTTCTCTATATCTCCCTCCATCTTTTCGTTTTTTATAGTTTTATCTTTATACTGTTCGATTAGTTTTTTTCTATTTTCTTGCATCTTATTTTTTAATTCTATATCTTCGTTTCCAAATATTTTTGTTTTATAGTTATTATTTTTAAATTGGTGTTCTGCTCCAAAATCAAAAAATACAAGTTTTTTATTTGTTCTTCTAACTATTTTTATTATTTGAATTTTAAAATCTTCATCGTTTTCAAATTCTTTTTTTAACTCTTCATATGTAACATTTTTTTTATATGCTTTTTCTATTATTTTTTTTAATACATCTTTACTTTTTGTTGTGTAATCATTGCTTTTATTATCTTTTAACATACTTTTTGATAAGTCTTCAATTAGTTTGTCTTTAGCTGTTGATACTTCTTTTAAATAAATAGAAGCACTTTTTTTAACATTGTCATTATTTTTTAATGCTAAATAAAAATACTTTATAAATCCGTTTATCTCATTTTTAAGAACTTTATAATATGTATCCTCATCTTTTATTTCTTTTAAAAAAACAACTTCATTCATAATTTCGTTACGATATTCTTTTTGTACATTTTCTAGACTTTTTGATTCATTTTCTTTGTTAATAAAATTAATTTTATTTTCTTTATCTTTTATGTTTTTATATCCGCTTATTTTACAATATTTCATATTACCCTCCTTTATCGTTGATATTTATTATTTATTATAATTTTACATTTTATTCTATAAATTTACAATGTTTAAGGTAAAAAAAACCCCTAACACATTTAAATGTATTAGGGGTTTTTTTTACACTTCACTTTTTTCTTTATACTTTAAAATAGCTTTATAAAATTCCATTTCATTTCTATCTATCCTTACTGCGTTTTTACACTTTTTGAAATCTGGTTTGATTTTTTTAATA
>CAMZNU010000025.1 GCA_947313885.1 uncultured Clostridia bacterium
ACGGAGATGGAAGTGGTGGAAGCGACGGAGATGGAAGTGGTGGAAGCGACGGAGATGGAAGTGGCGGAAGCGACGGAGATGGAAGTGGCGGAAGCGACGGAGATGGAAGTGGCGGAAGCGACGGAGATGGAAGTGGTGGAAGCGACGGAGATGGAAGTGGCGGAAGCGACGGAGATGGAAGTGGCGGAAGCGACGGAGATGGAAGCGATGGAGATGGAATAAATCCAGAACCAGAAATAAAAGTAGAGGAAGACGGAACAATAAACTTAGAAGATATAGTAGATGAAAATAGTGACGTAAAAGTTGAAAAAGTAATAAAAGAAGACGGGTCATTACGTTATGAAATAAAAATAGAAGATAAAAATAAAAACCTAATTACTTATAAAGTAACAGAAGAAGAATATAATGAATTAAAAAATCTAGAATTTGGCGGACAAGTCGAGTTATTAAGCGGTAGAGTGCCAATTGGTTTAGAATATAACAAAGAAGAGACAGGTATAAGCACAGGTAAAATTGTCGCAGGACTTGTAGGAGGAGCAGGACTCGGAACTTTATTTTTCTTCATATTAGGAAAAAGAAGAAAAGAAGAGGAAGAAGAGGACGAGTTAGAAAATGAACAAGATGAAAATTTAGAAGATATAGAATAAAAACAAAAGAAATAAACTAAAACCTATAAAGAAGACACATAAAAAGAGTGTCTCCTTTATAGGTTTTTTTGTATGCTAAAAACATTTAATTAAGAAAATGTTTTAAAATCAATTAAGCATTCAAAAGAATGTAAGAAAAAAATTATGTTAAGGATGAGTTACCTAGAGTTATTTTTGAAGGGGATAAGTGCAAAAGAACACAAAGAACACAAAGAACACAAAGAACACTTAAATATATTAAAAAGAAAGTTAATAGATATAAAATAATTACTTATGGAAATCTGATACTAAAGATGACTCAACTGATGAAATGTTACCTTATTAAATATTAAAAAATTTAAAATCAGAACTATCAACAAATATTATAAATTTTTTTTCAAATTAAATCCGAATTATTTTATTTATTCAATCAAGATATTTATATAGTAGCCTAGATGCTAAGAAATAATTAAATCAAAAGGAGTATAAATACATATGTAAGGATAAAAAAAATTGTTAGGAATACTCCAATAAAATTTTTACTTAGTATATGAGAGTTTAGTAAGTTAAAAATATCATAGACGAAGTTATTTATTATAATAAACACAGGATCAATAGTGTTTAAAAAAAAGATGGTTACTGTAAATACAGAAACCATCTTTTACTGTTGCAATATTCAAATATTTTTTTGTATCATCTAATCCAGTTTGAAATATTTTTTTGACGACTTCGCCCGATTGCAAGACTGTTAGACGTTACAGTTTTAGTAACAGTAGTACCAGCACCTACGAAACTATTTTTTTCAATAGTAACAGGTGCAATTAAATTCGAGTTACAACCGACAAAAACATTATCTTCAATAGTTGTAACATGTTTGTTAACGCCGTCGTAGTTAACTGTAATAGTACCACAGCCAATATTAATATTAGAACCTAATTTAGCATCACCGATATAAGATAAGTGAGATGCTTTAGTATTGTTACCGATAGTTGAATTTTTAATTTCAACGAAGTCACCGATTTTGACATTTTCACCTATAGTACATTTAGGTCTAATGTATGCAAAAGGTCCAACGTTGCAATTGTTGTTAATAAAAGAGTCGTTACATACGCTATTAGTAATATGTACATTATTTTTAATTTCCATGTTATTAATAGTAGAATTAGGACCTATAACACAGTCATTTCCAATAGAGGTAGTACCGTAAATAATAGTGTTAGGTTTAATAATAGTATCAATACCAATAGTAACGTCTTTAGAGATGAAAGTGGATATAGGGCTTTCAATAATAGCACCCTTTAACATAAGATCGTTATTAATGCGACTTTGCATAACAGAAGTAGCAGAGCTTAATTGTACTTTAGTGTTAATGCCTAAAAATTCTTCATTGTTAGAATGTAAAACGACACCAACGTTAAGCCCTTTTTTTAAAATAACTTCAAGAGTGTCGGGTAAATAATATTCGCCTTGGGCATTATTGTTATTAATTTCTTTTAAAGCATCTTTTAAAACTTTACCGTTAAAACAATAAACACCTGTGTTAACTTCATTAATTAAAAGCTCATCATGTTCCGCATCTTTATGTTCTACAATTTTAAGAACGTTGTTACCGTTACGAATAACACGCCCATATCCAGTAGGATTATCTAATTTAATAGAAATAAGAGTAAGGGCATTATTACTGTTGTTATGAGATTCAACAAAATCTAACAAAGTAGAATCTTCAAGTAGAGGGGTGTCCCCGCAAATAATTAAAACGTTAGAATCGTCATCAATATATTCAGATGAGATCATAAGGGCATGCCCAGTACCTAATTGTTCTTTTTGATATGCGAAGGTAACGTTAGTAGAAATAGAGTTTTCAACTAATTCTTTTTCGTGTCCAACGACTACAATAATATTTTCAGAATTTATATTTTTAGCATTAGAAATTGTATAATCTAATAAAGTTTTATCTAGTATAGTGTGAAGCACTTTAGGTAAATTAGACTTCATACGACTACCTTTACCACCTGCAAGAATTACTGTTTGTAAATTTTTCATAATTACTCCTTTTATTTATTATAAGCTATAATAATATAATAAATAAAAAAGTAATTTATGTAAATATAATTAAAGGAAAATTGCACAAAAAAAAGAGTTATGATATACTTGATGAAATACTAGGAGGGAATAATGTTTATAAATTTTATGAAAAAGGTTTTTGAGCAGTTACTAAATGAAAATTTTAATGTAGTAAGTCAAGACTTCAGCAAAAACATAGATAATAAAACAACACAAATTAGTTTATATAAAAGAGATGGTAGTACGTATTATTTTATAACTTTAATAAATAATGAAAATTATAATGAAGAAGAAACGTTAGTTTTTGAAAATAATATTGTAAATAAATTCATAAAATATAGAGAGACGTTAAGTAAAGTAATAGTATTAAAAATATTTATAGGTAATAAAAAAATAGAATCTGTAGAAACAACTATGAAAGTAGATAATCCTTTTGTAGATCAATTCATATACGATGTAGTTTGGCAAGTGACAGAAGAAAACGGAAAAATAAAAATAAAATCGCGAAAAGGTCAACCGAATAATTTTTTAAATATAAAAGGTGTATTAAATAGAAGTTTTAAAGAATGCCAAAAAAACATAGTAGATGAAAAAACAAAAGTTAGTGATTTTTGGATAAATGCTACTAAAAACCAGAGATTAAAAATAAAGCAAAACAAACCATATGGTACATATTTTTTAATTATGTGCATTTTAGTAACGGGCTTGATGGTATTTGTAGAAAGTGGAGATATAAAAAACATAGACATTTTAATAAAGTACGGTGCATTGTCAAATTCTATGGTAGTTGATGATGGGGAGTATTTTAGAATAATAAACAGTATATTTTTACATGCGGGATCAGTGCATATGTTATCAAATTTATTTGGAATATTAATATTCGGAAGTAGAGTGGAAAGATATATGGGTACAATTAGTTTAATGTATATTTTTTTAGTAGGTGGAATTGCAGGAAATATAGCTACTATATATTTAGTAGAAGGTATATCAGTAGGAGCATCGGGAGGAGTTTTTGCGTTAATAGGTGGTTTAACAGGTATGAGCCTAATGTATAAAAGGAGTGTAGGAGAGATAGATTACCAAACATATTTAATATTTGTATTAATAAATGTAGCTGTAGGATTAAATATAAGTAATATAAATAACGTAGCCCATATGTCAGGGCTTGTTTTTGGGGTTATATATGGAGTATCATATAGTTTAATAAATTTAAAACTAAAAAAAAGAGGTATATAAAATGTATTTAGATATTAGCTTAATAGTATTTTTAGGTTATTTTATAGGTAAAGTATTTGAATATATAAAGCTACCTAAAATAATCGGAATGATAATAGGCGGAATGATAATAGGGAGTTTTGGATTAGATTTATTAACAGATGAAATAATAACGTTGTCACCGTATATAAGAAAGACGGCATTAATAATAATATTAATAAGGGCAGGACTTGCGTTAAAAGTAGGAGATTTAAAAGAAATAGGAACGTCGGCAATAATGTTATCGTTTTTACCAGCATTATTTGAAATAGGAATAATAACGTTAGTAGCCCCTATGATATTTGAAATAAGTTATTTAGAAAGTGGGATATTAGGTGCGGTTATAGCAGGGGTATCACCAGCGATAATAGTACCTAGAATGTTAAAAATATTAAAAGAAAAATACGGTATGAATAAAAAAATACCGCAATTAATATTGGCAGGATCGTCAGTGGATGATATATTTGTATTATTAATTTTTTATGGGTTGGTTACGGTGTATGAAAAAGGTGCATTATCAAGTCCAAGTGTAATAATAATAAGTATAGTGGGAAGTATAATAATAGGAGTAGTAATAGGAGTAGTTGTAGGAGTCGTGTTAGTTAAATATTTTAAAAAGTATAAAATAACGAGTACATATAAAGTATTAATAATATTTACGACGGCGGTATTTGTGACAGGAATTTATGAGTTAATAGAACAATATGTTTTAATTTCGGATTTAGTAACTATAATGGTGCTAAGTATTACGATTTTAAATTATGATAAAAAAACGGCAAAAGAAATGTCGTCAAGTTTTTTACAGCTGTGGATAGTAGCCGAAATATTTTTATTTGTTTTAGTAGGAGTTACAGTAAATGTCAAATATATATTTACAGCAGGAGTAGGGACGTTATTATTAATAGTAATATCATTAAGTTTTAGAAGTATAGGAACATATTTATCGGTAAGTGGTAGAGGTAGCAATTTAAATAGAAATGAAAAAATAATGTGTATAATAAGTTATATACCAAAAGCTACGGTACAGGCGGGAATAGGAGGTATACCACTAACGTTAGGAATGCCAAGCGGTGAACTTATTTTAGTAATATCAGTAATTTATATAATAGTGACAGCACCTGTAGGAGCTTTTTTAATAGACAATAACTATAAAAAATTATTAATAAAAGAAAAAGACTTTTAGTCTTTTTCTTTTATTTTGTATAAAAAAGCGATATAAGAAAATAATTATGTGCAAAACAAAACATACTAATAAAAAGTTTTTAGAAAGTAAAAATATATGCTATAATTAAAATAATTGTAATTAAAAATGTGGAGGAAAAAGAAAATGAAAAAACTATTATCAATAGTATTAGCTGTAGCAATGTTAGGAAGTGGCACAGTAAGAAGTGCAGACCTAGAAGACAAAAAAATATATACAAGTTACATACAAAAAACATATACAGGAAATAGAACGAATAGCGACAAGATAAAAAATTTACAATTTACAGACGTAGAAGGTAATTTTTTTGAAATGGAAATAGCTAAGATGGGAGCATTAGACGTAATAAAAGGAACTAATAAAAAATTTAATCCAAATGATAACGTAACAAATCAAGAAGTGTTAACATTTTTAGTAAGATTGCAAGGATTAGAGCAAGATGCAATGGAAGTAGCTAACACGATAAGACAAGACGATAACAGAATAGGTAGTTTATGGTCAATAGGGTATTTAAACGTAGCGATGAATATTGGGTTAATAGGTCAAAGAGAATATAACCAAAGTAGAAGCACAGACCAAGAAGGATTAGATAGGGAAACAAGTTTTTTAAGAGATGCGCCAGCGACAAGGGAAGATGTAGGAGCGTGGGTACATGATTTAGTTTTAATAAATAATGTAGATACATTTAACGATATACAAAAGATGCAAAAAGTATTAACGTTTACAGATTATGAAAATATAGCACCTGACAAAATAGATAAAATAAATAAAATAACGAGTAAAGGAATAATGAATGGGAGAACAGATGGAACATTTGACCCAAAAGGATATATAACGAGGGGAGAGATGGCAAAAGTTTTATCAAATATAGATGTACAATATAAAAGTTTAGGATATGAAACAAAAAGAGGAACGGTAAGAGGGAGTAGAACGTTAGAAAATAAAAGTGATTTAATAAGAGACAAAGCGATAGATAAATATATAAGAACGTCAGAGGGTAAAGTAGACGTAATAAGAAACTATACTTATGATGGAATAGAAGCAGAGCCTAGAACGTTAGAAGTACCAGTATATAGAAATGGTATGAAAGGGGTTGACAGTTTACAATTTGGAGATGAGATAGAATATATAGTAGATAATTTTTTAAACGAAGTGAAATATGTAGGGGTTTTAAAAAATAATATAGTAGAGGAAATGGTAGAGGGTAAAATATGGGAAGTAGATTTTATTAGAAACGAATTAATAATAAAAGATGAAAATGAAGTTATGAAAAAATATCCTATATCAGATAGTATAATAACAGAAAACAAATTATTTATGGATGAGAAGTTTTTAGAAAATGACAAAATACCATACGGAGACGTTGTAAAATTAACAGTAGTAAACAACGTTGTATCTAAAATAGAGTACGTAGGTGCAGAGGAATTATATGAGGAATTTAGAGGTATAGTAGTAGAGAATGAAAGTGACCTAGGATATATGGTAGTTAGATTAAATGATGGCAAGAAAAAAATAATGCATTATTATGAAGATGAGATAGAAGTAGAGAAATTAGAATATTACGACAAGGAAGACGAGGTAGGATATATAGACCAAGTATTTGAGAGTGCTAAATATGATGCTATGGATAGTAGTCCAAAAAACATAGATGTAGGAGACATAGTATTTATAAAACCATATAAAGATGATCCAAAAACAATAGAACGTATAAGTGTAGCGACAAACTACATGATGAAATACGGACAAATGAAAAGAGTTACCCATAACAATGACATAACAAATATATTAGTTGAGTATGAAGATGGAAGTACAACATTATTTGAAGTTAGTGGAAACACACCTGTAATGAAAAATGGGAAAAGAATATCAGCAAAGGAAATAGAAGTAGGAGACTATGGAAAACTTTTAATAAATAGGGCGATAATAAACCCAGGAGAAGTAATAGAATCAATAAAAGAAATAGTAGTAGAGGGAGAAAGTAGTTATATAGATAGTATAGAAAAAGGTGGGTTCATAGGATTCAATAGTATTCAAGGAGAAGTATCATTAAAAAATGTACAACCATTAGTAGTGGGGAAATGGGGACAGTATGATGATATTAAAACTTATAAAGTAAATAAAAACATGAAAATATATTCAAACGGTGAAGAAGTATCATTAGATTATGTAAATAAATATGGTAGAGATGCAACGACGTATGTAGCAGTAAAAAACACATCAAAAGGAAATGAGATAGAAAAACTATCAATATATACGGGACGAGATATATTATTACCAAGAGATATGATTATAAATAGTAACGGTATAAATAAAATCCAGTTAGCAAATGGAGGACGTGAAGTAGGTACAAATAAAGGAACGATAGTAGTAAGAAAAGGAAGACTTGTAGATAGTGGAAGTGTATTTCCGCGTGATTATGGAACTGTAATACTAAACGGATACGGAAGTGCGGTAATAGAAATAGTAGAAGAAGTAAAAAAAGAAGATAAGTCATTAATATTAACAGGTGAAATAAGTGGAGTAAGAGAAAATGAAAGCTTTACGTTAACAAACGTAAGAAAATTAGAAAATGGGAAATATAAATATGTGCCAACAACTATGAAAATAGGAATAAATAATGAAACATTAATAAAAATAGACGGAAATATAATAAGTATAAAAGATTTTAAAGGGTACGGAGATGGAAATGTAATAAATAAAACTGTATATGTTGTAGTAACAGGTAATGTAGCAACACAAGTAGTAGAAGGAGAAAGGGCAGATACAATAGTAAGGGGAGAAATATATAGTATAGAAGAAGGAGAAATAAAAATAAAAGATGTAACGGTAAGAAGTGAAGATGGTAAAAATAAAGGAATAAGAGAAATAACTATAGGGGTAGATGGAAATACAATAGTAGAAGGATTAAACAAGTTTAAAATAGGAAATAAAATAAATGTAAGAACGATAGAAGTGATAGAAAACATAACGGATGGAAGTAAGATAGCGTCTACATTTATTGAGTTAGAATATTAGGAGGAATAAAAGTGAAAAAAAGTATAGTAATGTTGTTAGTTATGACTATGTTAAGTATAAGTAGTACAGAAGTATTGGCAAACGTTGGGGATATGGGATTTTTCGGTGGAATAAGTGAAGGAAGAAAACTACCAAAGACAACAGAATCAATGTTAGACGTTGTAAGAAGTAAAGGTGAGTACGTATATAAAGAAAAAATATTATTAGGGTTAACACCATATGAGTTTGAGGGAGTAATACAAATATCAGAGACTAAACCGTTAGAAGATGATTTAGGTAGTTATAAAAAAACAATGACAGTAAGAGCAAGTGATACGACGAATGAGGAAATATATATAGATAGAAAAATAACGTTTAATGTAAATTATAGAAGAGAGTATGGAAGTGTAGTAACAGATTATGAAATAGATAGTTGGAGTGAAAAAATAGTGACACCAGCGGGGGAATACGAGTTAGATCGTAAGCAATCGTATTTTGGTGTAAGTGTATTAGAAGAAGTAAAGCCAGGAATAACGTATTATAAAGGAAACATATCAAAAGAGTTACTGTATATAAAAGATGGTAATGGAGGAAATCCGATTAAAGTATCGGAGATAGGGACGATATTTGGTTATGACAATCCATGGTCATCAACAGAAACCCATAGAAGCAACGTTACAGTTAGTACAAACGAATATAATATACAATATCAAATAAGACCTAGTATAACAGTAAATAAAAAATTAGATTATGGTACGAACGAACCACAGCTAATAAGTTTTGGAGGAAATTATAAGGAAGTAATAAGTAATACAAGTGGGTTAAAATATGACTATACGTATAAACCGACGATGATGCACGAAGTAAGTAATAGCGGAGAAGGTAGTATAAGGAGTTATAATTCATTTGAGCAGTTGATAGCACCGAACTTAGATCATCTAAAAGGACACTTTGCATATTTTGATATATTGAAACTGTATAGTATAGGTGTGTTAGAAGGTGAGGCTAAATATTATATACCAAACCAAGCGATAACAAGAGGTGATTATGTATCGATGTTAGGACGTGCTATAAAACTAGACACAAAAAACTATGAGGAAGTAGGTACGAGAAATAATCCGATAAAAATAGTTTTTCCTGATGTGCAATTAAAAACAAAAAACTACCCTATGATAATGACAGCATATGATAGAGGTTTAGCAGTTGGAAGAAGTGACGGTAAATTTTATATAGATGATTATTTAACGAGAGAAGAAGCGGTAGTAATGTTATTAAGAACTGTAGGGTTAGAAAATTTAGGATTAGAGCCGACGACGATGACAAGTTTTGTAGATGATAATGAAATATCAAGTTGGGCAAAAAAAGAAGTATATGCAAGTGAGAAAATAGGATTAATAAAAAGAGGATCAGATGGTAAGTTTAGACCAAAAGGAAAAATAACAAAGGCAGAAGCAAGTGCGTTAGTAAATAGATTAATAGAATATATGCGTTACGATATGGAGCAAGATTATGTAAATAATATAATAAATTTTTATATAAACGAGTAGTTAGTAAGATTAAAAGGAGGAAGATATGGGAACAAAATATATATTTGTAACAGGAGGTGTAGTATCGGGATTAGGTAAAGGTATTACAGCGGCATCGCTAGGAAGATTGTTAAAGAATAGGGGATTTAAAGTAACGTTACAAAAATTTGATCCATATATAAATATAGATCCGGGGACGATGAGTCCGTTGCAACATGGTGAAGTGTTTGTAACAGAAGATGGAGCGGAGACAGATTTAGATTTAGGACATTATGAGAGATTTATAGATGAAAATTTATCAATAGATAGTAGTATAACGACGGGTAAAATATATTCAAGTGTGTTACAAAAGGAAAGAAAAGGGGAATATTTAGGTGCGACAGTGCAAGTAATACCCCATATAACGAATGAAATAAAAAGTAAAATAACAAAAGTGCAACAACATAGTAAAGCGGACATAGTAATAACAGAAGTGGGAGGGACGGTAGGAGATATAGAAAGTCTACCGTTTTTAGAGGCGATAAGACAAGCGTCATCACTATTTGGAAAAGAGAATGTATTTTATATACATGTAACGTTAATACCATATTTAAATACGAGTAAAGAGATGAAGACAAAACCAACACAACATTCAGTAAAAGAATTATTATCAATAGGTATACAGCCAGATATGTTAGTGTGTAGAACAGAAGAAAAAATGACCGATGCTATGAAAGAGAAGATAGCGTTATTTTGTAATATAGATAAAGAGTATATAGTAGAAAATATAGATGCAAGATCATTGTATGAAATACCGTTATTGTTAGAAAAAGAGGGAATAGCGGATAAAGTATGTAAAACATTAGGGTTAGAAAATAGAGAAGCAAATTTAGAAGAATGGATAGACTTAGTAAACAAGCAGATGAATTTAAAAGAAGAGAAAATAATAGCGTTAGTAGGTAAATATGTAGCACTAGAAGATGCGTATTTATCAGTAGTGGAGTCGTTAACCCATGCGGGAATACATAACAATGTAAAAATAAAAATCAAATGGATAAACTCAGAAGATTTAGAAGGGCGTAGTGAAGAACAAATAAAAGAAACGTTTAAAGAAGTGGATGGAATATTAGTAGCAGGTGGATTTGGGCAAAGAGGATTTTTAGGAAAAGTAATAGCAACAAAATATGCAAGGGAAAACAATGTACCGTTTTTTGGTATATGTTTAGGATTACAAGTAGCGGTAATAGAATATGCAAGAAACGTATGTAATTTAAAAGATGCCCATAGTATAGAATTAGATGAGAATACAAAAAACCCAGTAATAAACATGATGGAAGACCAAAAAGAGATAGATGGGTTAGGAGGGACGATGAGATTAGGTTCATATCCATGTGTATTAAAAGAAGGAACGATAGCTTATAAAGCTTATGGAACAAAAAATATAGAGGAGAGACATAGACATAGATATGAAGTAAACAATGATTATAGGGAAGTGTTAGAAAATAACGGTTTAGTATTTTCAGGTTTATCGCCAAATGGAGGGCTAGTAGAAATAATAGAGCTAAAAAAAGAAAAACATAAATGGTTTGTAGCAGGGCAGTTTCATCCAGAATTCAAATCAAGACCAAACAAGCCACATAAATTATTTTATGATTTCATAAAAGCTACATTAAATTAAAATGTATATAATATAGAAGAAAGTAGCTTTTATTATAAAAAAAACTATGTAATAAAAGTGTAATAAATAAAAAGTATAATAAATAAAAATAAGAAAATAATAAGACTATGCATAAGGTTAAAGCCCTATGATAGTCTTATTTTTTATTAATAAAAATAAGTGTATAAAAAAAATAAAACTTTTTATACTAATAGGGAAAGCGAATAAGCTTTATGAATATTTTAATATGCAGTGGCAAAAGCTACAGGAAGTGTAACTAAGCTAAGAGAGTAGGATATTTAACATCCATCAGGAGGAGGAAACAAAATGAAGAAAAAGATAGCGATTTTTATGGCAGCGACAATGGTAATGTCAACAATACCAATGAGTGTATTCGCGGCAAGTGAGTCAAGAATCAATAAAATATGGAGGGCGACAGCATCAACATATGACGATGAAAGTATTTTAAGAATTTTGTTAAAAGATGATGCAACAACAGGAGAGGCTTTTTCATTAACATTAGATAATGATGCTGTATGGCAAGAAAAAGATCCAGAGGGTATAGCAAAAGAGTTGTTAGTAGTAGAAAAATGGTATGAAACACCACCAGCGTTAAGTACTGTGACGGAAGTAGATGATGAAATAGGAGTGCAAGAAGGTGTAGTAACAGCACAACAAACAATAATAAGCGATGCAAATTCTACAGATACCGAAATAACAGATGCACAATATGCAAAAGCAAAAGCAATAAAAACAAAATCAGCCTTAATAAAATATAAAAATATATTACAAGAAGGTAATAAAGAACTGGTAGTTAAAATAGATGGTACAGAAGTTGACGGAACTACTCATACTAAGGAAGTTGACGGAAACGAATTAAAAATAACATTTGGTGCAGACGTTCCAAAGGACACAGAAATAGAAGTGAAACTTGTAATAACACCAGAAAAGGGAAATACAGATTCTGTATCAGTAACAATAAATCCAGGGTCATCAATAATATCAGAAGCTAGACATAAAATTATTGAAGGAAACAAAGCGGGTATAATAATAGAATCAGATGGTAAAAGTAAAGTAATATTTAAAGAAAAATTAGTAGGTTCATTTGAGGAAAATGGAGACGATGATATAGTAGTTACATTATTAGGATCAAAAGCGAAGTTTCAAAAAGGTAATGTATTAATAGAAGACGGCAAAAACCTAGTAAATGGTTCAGTAGAAGTAGAAGTAACGCCAGAAGGCAAGACAGATAAAACGATAACAATTAAGAAGATGGATATAATGCAAAGTACAGATGGTGCATTTAAGGCACAATTTGGATTAAACTTTGCCGATGTTATAACAATAAATGATAGAGATTTTGAAGGTACAATTTCAGCAAATGTAGAAGGGTTAGGAGGAGATAGAACAAGAGTTGTTATATATGATTCAGGTAAATTTGTTGAAATAGTAGAACTTACAGTAGATGATGAAATAATGGAATCAGATTCATCGAGAGTTGAAGTGGAAGGTTCAGAAGTTATATTAACAGAATCGGTAGATGGAGGATTTACAGGAAGATATATAAAATTGCAATTAACAAAAGGTGCAACGTGGAGTGCAGATGAAGATGATGTTGTTATGACAGAGTTTAAATTAGGAAATGGTGTAGTTAGAGGAAGCGTTGATGAAAATGATGCATCAATTTTATACATTGATAATATGAAAGCGGTAGACAATGATGAAGTAGATGAACTAAAGTTTATACCGATTGTAGATGTAGATGGAAATATGGATGGAAAAGTATCAGTTACAGTATCAGGACCAGGAGTAGTTTTAAAAGGAAATAAAAGTAAAGCAGAAGCAGTAGTATTAGAAGTTAGAGCTCCAATTAGTTTAGAAGCAAATGTAGTACAAGTTAGAGCAGGGCAAACAAATAATAAAACGTCAGACATAGTAATAAAAGAAAACCATGCAGGAGCATTAACTATAGGTGAATATAAATTATCAATAGATACAGGTTCAATAGATTCAAAAACGATTAAATTAAATGGTGTAAGTGAGAAAAAATCAGGTACAGATGGAAAAAGTGGATTAGTAATTGAAAACGTAGCGTTAAGTAGTGAAAAAGATTCAAATTCAAATTATATATTATTTGATATAACAGAAGTATCAGAAGGGAAAGCGGGAACAATTACGATTTCTAATTTAGTAGTATTTACAGATGGTACAGTGCCAACATCAGATGAGATATATAAAGTTACATTAGAAAATAGTTCAACGACAAACGAAGATGCTATATCAATAAGCACGTCAACAAATTATTTAGTAGTAAGCAACTTAGTAGAAGATAAAGTTAGTGGATTAAATAGAGATGTAACATTTACAATAGGAAGTAACACAGTATCAGTAGATGGTGAGTTAGTAGGAGAGAGTAACCCGCCGTATATAAATAGTAATGGTTCAACGATGATACCAGTAAGAGCATTATCAGAGGCGTTAGGATTAAGAAAAAGTGATATAGTGTGGAACCCAATAGATAAGACGGTAACATTATTTTTATCAAAAGGTAAAGTAGTAAGATTCAAATCAGGAACATCAGAAGTTTTAATAAATGGAACATCAGTACCATTAGTAAATTCAACATCAGGATTAGTAGATAGAGCAGAAAATATAAATGGTACGACGCATTTACCATTAAGATTTATTGCAGAGAGAGTATTTGATGTAGAAGTAGAATGGGATGGAACGACGAGAACGGCAATATTCAACCCAAGTAGATAAAAAATAAAAAAATAAAAAAATAAAAAAAATAAAAAAAATAAAGTATGTAAATTAGAGGGCAAAAACAAAAAAAGTTTTTGTCCTTTTTGTGTATAAAAATTTTCTGTGGAATATAAATATTACACAATTATGACAATATATAAAAAATGTTGAAAAAAAAATAAAATTGTTATACTATTGTATCAAGTTGGTTATATAGAACTAGTAAGTAGTTTATGTAATATTACTTAAATATTACAATTAAGTAATATCTGTTGACTATAAAAAAAACTAACTATATAATACAACGTATAAAAAAATTTAATCATGTATCCTAAGGGAGGAACAATATGAAGAAAAAAATTGCACTACTTATGGTAGTAACAATGGTAGCAACAGTGTTACCAATGAACGTATTCGCAGCAAGTGATTCAAGCATTAACAAAACATGGAAAGGTACAACAACATCATACGATAATAGTGGTATTTTAAAAATCGAACTTAAAGATGATATTTTAGAAGGCGACGCTTTCATGTTAAAATTAGATAACAATGCAGTATGGGCAGTAAAAGATGAAGTAGCAATAGCGAAACAAAAAGTAGCTGTAGAAAGATTGTATGAAACAGCACCAGTAATTGATAATATAAGTGATACAAAGGCTGAAATAGTAGTTATAAATGGTTTAATAAGTGATGAGGAAGCTATAATAGATGAAGGTGAAGGAGGAACGAATAGTTACACAGCAGAGGATATAAAAAATGCAGAAAATGCTAAAAAAGCATTAAATAAAAAATTAACTGCATTAAAGAGTTACGAAGAATTATTAGAAGTAGAAATATTTGATACAACGTCTGTATCTGATTTTGCCGCAGTAATAGATGAAAACGAATTAAAATTAACAGCTAGTGCCGATGTAGCTGCTGGTACTGAACTTTTAATAAATCTTATAATAACGCCAGAACCTGGTAATTCAGGAGCAGTATCAGTATCAATCATCCAAGGTACAGCAGCAGTTACAGAAAGAAAACACAAAATCATCCAAGGAAACAAAGCAGGAGTTGTGTTTAAATCAGATGAAAAAAGTTCAATAACATTTGAAGAAGAATTAATGGGTTCATTTAGTGAAAACAAAGAGAAAAACATAATAGTTACAATTTCAGGTTCACAAGCAACATTCAAAGATGGAGAAGTAGCAATTACTAATCTTAAAAACGTTACTCTTAATAGTACAGACGTAGTAGATGTAGAAGCATCAGGTAAAAGTAATAAAACAATAGAAATAGAAGGATTAATAGATGATAGTGAGTCAAGTGCATTTGCAGGAAAATTCACATTAGATTTCGCAGATGTAATGGAAATATCTAATAGAGATTTCCAAGGTAAAATCTTTGCTCACGTTGAAGGTTTAGGAGCATCAAAAGAAAAAGTAGTAATCTATGATTCAGCTAAATTTATTGAAATAGTAACAATAGAAGTTCCAGAAGATGCAGTAGAATCAGATTCAGGAAGAGTTGAAATAATGGGTTCACCAGTTACATTAACAGAATCAGTTGATGGTGGATTTACAGGAAGATACATCAAATTCGAATTATCAGAAGGTGCAACTTGGGATTTAACAACAGTATATGAAGAAGATGCAGATGGAAAAGTAACAGACGTAGTAGATTATAGATATGTAACTACAGAGTTTGATTTAAGTGATGAAATAATAGTAGCAAACATTGATAAATATAACCCTTCTGTTATTTATTTAGATAAACCAGAAATGAAAACAGTTATAAATAATGATGAAGTAGATGTTTTAAATTTCGTACCAGTAATAAACGTTAATGGTTCAGTTGATGGTGACGTTACAGTTAAAATATCAGGACCAGGAGTTATATTCCCAAATAACAAGGCAGTAAAAGAAGTAGTAGTATTAGAAGCATCAGCACCAGTAACTTTCGAAACAGAAGTTACACACGTTAGAGCAGGTCAAACTCATAACCAAACAGCAGATATCGTAATTAAAGAAAATCACGTAGAAGCTTTAACAATTGGTGAGTATCAATTATCAATAAGCACAGGTTCAATAAGTAACTCTACTATGTACTTAAACGGTGTAAGTGAAAGAAAATCATTTACAGATGATGCAAGTGGATTAGTAATAGAAAATATAGAACTTAATTCAGAAACTAACACAGTTAAATTTGATGTAGTAGAAACATCAGTAGATAGACCAGGAACTATTACAATAGGAGGATTAGTATTATTTACAGATGGTACTGTTCCAACATCAGATATACGTTACGGAATAACTTTTTCAAACACAAGTATTACAAATGAAGACGCTATGTCAATCGGAACAGAAGCGCCTTATATATTAGTAAGCAACTTAGTAGAAGATAAAAAAGTTTCAGTATTAAATAATGACGTTGTATTTACAATCGGAAGTACATCAGTTTCAGTAAATGGTGAATTAGCACCATCACAAGCTTTAGTAGCACCATATGTAAATGAAAATGGATCAACAATGATACCAGTAAGAGCATTATCAACAGCATTAGGATTAGTTTCAGATGATATAATCTGGAATGGTGTAGATAAATCAGTTACATTAATGTTACCATCAGGAAAAATAGTAAGATTCCAAGTTGGATCATCAGAAGTATTAATAAATGGAGTATCAGTACCATTAATTAATTCAGCATCAGGTAAAGCTGATCCAGTGGTAAATAAAAATGGAACAACTTTCTTACCATTAAGATTCGTTGCAGAAAGAGTATTTGAAGTAGAAGTAGAATGGGATGGAGCATCAAGAACAGCAACATTTAACCCATCAAAATAATTAAAAGAAGATATAAAAAAACACCCTTAGGGGTGTTTTTTTATATCAAATTATTTTAAGTAGCCAAAATAACGTTTAAAAAAACTTTTTAAGTATTATCATTTCGTCATCATTTAAAAATCTATATTCACCTTCTTTAAGGTTTGGATCTAAAACTAAAGAACCAAATTTGATACGCTTAAGAAATAAAACAGTAGATCCTATTTTTTTAAACATACGTTTCACTTGATGAAACTTACCTTCTGTTATTTTAATTTCTATTTCAGTAATGCCACCGCTTGTAGATAAAATAGTTAAGTCGCAAGGTTTACAAGTAAAGTCACTAAGTTGTAAGCCATTTTTAAATAACGTAATGTGTTTATCTGTAATACAACCAGAAACTTTAGCATAGTAAGTTTTAGCAACGTGTTTTTTAGGCGATAGCATATTATGGGCTACTACGCCGTCATTAGTAATTAACAATAACCCAACAGTATCTTTATCAAGACGACCAACGGGAAATAAATTTTTACAATTAAAATCAATCAAATCAATAACAGTAGTATCATTATCTTTAGTAGAGGATACTACCCCCGACGGTTTATTTAACATAATGTAATAAAGTTGTTTATTTTCGATTTCAACCCCGTTATATTTAATAGAACAGTTAGGTGAAATTTTAAAATCGCTTTTTTTTATAATAACGTCATTAACACATATCAAATTATTACTAATATATTTTTTTACTTCTTTTCTAGAACCAATACCTTTGTTGCTTAAAAATTTATCTAATCTCATAATAACCACCTTAAACAAAAAACAAAAAACAAAAAATAAAAAACAAAAAACAAAAAAATTAATAAATATATATTATCATAAAACATAAAAAAAAACCGCTATGCAGTTTTTTTTTATGTAATTATATTTTAATAGGTGTTTCTTTTATATTCCAAATTTCATTAGCATATTGATTAATAGTTCTATCTGATGAAAATTTACCAGAGTATGCAACGTTTAATATTGCTGATTTAGCCCATGCTTCTTTATTTAAATATTTATTAAGGGCTAGTTCATGAGCTTTAGCATAACTAGGTAAATCTTTTAAAATAAAGTATTCATCGGCTCTAGCACCATTAAAGCCATTAAGTAGAGCATCATAAATTTCACGGAACTCGTTATCATCAGGATGAACTAATGTACCGTTAATGAGCTGTGTTAAAACTTTTCGGATTTCACCATTAGAGTTACAAATATCCCAAGGGTTGTAATTATTAGAATGTTGAAGGTCAATAACTTCATTAGATGTAAGTCCAAAGATAAAAATATTGTCCTCGCCAACTTCTTCAAGAATTTCAACGTTAGCACCGTCTAAAGTACCGACAGTTAAAGCACCGTTTAACATAAATTTCATATTACCAGTACCAGATGCTTCTTTACTAGCTGTAGAAATTTGTTCACTAATATCAGCTGCAGGAATTAAAATTTCGGCAAGAGATACGCGGTAGTTAGGAATAAATACAACTTTAATACGTCCATCAACGATAGGGTCGTTATTAACTTTATCGGCAATAGTGTTAATAAGTTTGATAATTAATTTAGCACGTTTATAACCCGCCGCTGATTTACCAGCGAATATAAAAGTACGTGGATACATTTTAACGTTAGGATTTTCTTTAATAGTGTTATACAGATGTAACACGTGTAAAATGTTCATAAGTTGACGTTTATATTCGTGTAATCTTTTAATCTGGATATCAAAAATAGAATCAGGATCAATATCAATATTCATATTTTCTTTAATGTAGTTAACTAATTTAATTTTGTTATTTCGTTTAATATCCATAAATTGTTTTTGGAAATCCTTATTATCGGCAAACTGTTCAAGTTGTTTTAGTTTAGATAGATCAACAAGCCAATCATTACCTATGTTATTTGTTATAAGTGTAGAAAGTTCTTTATTACAATGTCCAAGCCAACGACGTTGAGTAATGCCGTTAGTTTTATTATTAAACTTTTCTGGAAAAATTTCATAAAATTCTTTAAGTTCTTGATTTTTCAAAATTTCGCTATGAAGTCTAGCAACACCATTTACAGAAAAGCTACCAACGATAGCAAGATGAGCCATACGAATTTCACCGTCGGCAATAATAGCCATGCGACGTAATTTTTCTGAATCTTTACCGTACATTTCTATAAGGTTTGCACAAAAACGTTTGTTTATTTCTTCTATAATCATGTGCTGACGAGGAAGAACACGGCTAAGTAGTTCAACAGGCCATTTTTCTAATGCTTCGGCTAAAATTGTATGGTTAGTATATGCACAAGTTTTAGAAGTTATAGCAAAAGCATCATCCCATTCATAGTCATGTTCATCTACTAAAATTCGCATAAGTTCAGCGATAGTAATAGCAGGATGCGTATCATTCAATTGGAAAACAACTTTTTCGTGTAAGTTATCAAGGTTCGGGAATTTATTTAAATGTTTAGCTAAAACAGTTTGAACGGTAGCGCTTATAAAGAAAAATTGTTGTTTTAATCTAAGTTCTTTACCAGAGACATGTTCATCAGCAGGGTATAAAACTTCCGAAAGAGTTTTAGCTAAATTATTATCAGATGATGCATTTAAATAATTACCGTCATTAAATTGTTTTAAATCAAAACTAGTAATAGCTTCGGCTTCCCAAAGTCGTAAAGTATTAATAGTATTGTTATTAAAACCGATAACAGGGTAATCGTATGGAATAGCTTTAACAACATCATAGTTATCAAGTCCAAATTTCCAAACACCTTTTTCATTTTTGTAGTTAGTAATATTACCACAGAATCTAACTTTGCAAGTATATTCAGGACGTTTAACACTCCAGTGATCACCGTTTTCTAGCCAATTATCTGGGTACTCAACTTGTCTACCGTCTTCAATACCTTGTTTAAATATTCCGTATCGGTATCTAATACCAGCACCGTATGCTGGTAGCTGTAAAGTTGATAATGAGTCTAAAAAACAAGCGGCAAGACGTCCGAGTCCACCGTTACCAAGACCAGGATCACGTTCTTGATCTTCAACAAAATTATAATCGATATTAAGTTTTTCTAAAATCTCGTTAATGTTGTCGGTAAGGTTTAAATTTAAAATTGCATTACCAAGAAATCTACCCATTAAAAACTCCATAGATAAATAATAAAGAGTTTTAGGTTCATTTTCATCGTATACGTTGTGGGTTGCAATCCACTTATCAGCAATGACATCCTTTAGAGTAAAAGCTAAAGCTCCGTATACTTGTTCTTCGTTAGCTTTTGCGATAGTAGTACGGTATAAACTTTTAACGTTTTCGATTAAACGGTTTTCAAAATCTTCTTTGTTAATGTTTTCAAATAAATTCATATGTAATCTCCTTATAATATATAATAGTAAAATTATAGTAAGAAAAACAAAAAAAATCAAGTGGATACCAAATATAAGATATACATGTCGAAAAAAAAAGTAAAAAAATATAGACGAGTTATAATAACCGACAAAAAAAATAAGTAAAAGGATATATACTTAGCGTATAAAGGTTAGGTGAAAAAAGATGAATATAACAATGTACATAATAAGTTTTTTAATAGGAAGGACGACGATATTTGGAGTTTTTTCTCTTTTTGTAAGTACGTACACAATATTGTTACTAGGCAATAGAAGAAACAATATAAAAAAAATGGAATTTTATATAAATATAGGGTTAGTATATGTAGGACTGCTAAGTAGTGCGAGAGGTAATTTATTATTAAGAAATACGTTAATGTTATTGTTTATATTAGTAATACATATTGTAATAAGTAGTACTAAAAGTAAATGTACTATATATAGCCGTAGCATAATGAACTTTTTAGTAGTGTTATTTTCATATGTAAGTATAGTGTTTATAAAAGGTGAAGATATATATTATTTAGTTATTGGAATGTTTGAAAGTTCAATAAGTTATTTTTTTACATTTGTATTAATGCCAGGAACGTTATTTATACAGTCTAAGTATTTGTATGCAAAAAGAGTAAATGCAAAAGAGTTAACAAGTATATTAATATTAATAAGTGGGTGTATGTATGGGATAGCGGGGATTTATGTAGGAATTTTCAATTTACACGTAATAAGTATAATGGTATTTTTGTTAATAGTGAGCAGTATTTTAGGAATGGAATATTCGATATTAATGGCGTTTATAATAACATTTATGCAAATAATATTAGGAGTACGTATGAGCATAGAAGTTGCAATGATGTTAATGATAGGAACGTTATTAAGTAGTTTTTTTAAAGGATTAAAAATATATAACATATTAGGATTTTTGTTAGGAATATTAATAATGCGAGGTACTACATATGTTGAGTTATTAGTAATAGATGATATAGAGGTAATGTATTATAATTTTTTAATAAGTAGTGTAATATTTTATTTAGTACCGTATAAGTTAGATATAGTGGCTAAAAATTCTTTAAGTGATATGATGCATAGGGAGATTATATATAGTAGTAACTATAATAATAACAATATAGAGTTAATAAATATTGATTTAATAAATAAAATAAAAGAGTATGAGAAGTTAAGAAATATGTTCAAAAAAGAGTATGTAAAAAAAATAAATAGAAATGATAAAAATAGTAATAAAATATTAGAGAGTAATTATTTGTTGTATAACCAATATAAATATTTGATAAGTAGTATAGATAGTATGTTTAATAGGATAAATAGTAGAATAGAGTTTAGAAATAGTGTAGGAAGAAGTATATTATTGGAATTAAGGTCAAAAAGGGTAAAAATAAAAAACGTAATCGTGTATAAAAATGAGAGAAATAAAAATGAAGTATTAGTAAGATTAAAGGATGAAGATGAGTTAATAAGAATAAAAACTATAACAAAGATAATAAATGATAAGTTGGATAATAAAATGGAATATGCAAAATGCGATAATTTAACAGTATATTACAAGGAAGAAAGTAAGTTTAAAATACAATATAGTGTAGGTATTTTAAAAAAAGGTACTAATAAACTATCAGGAGATAGTTATTTAATTTTCGAAGATAAGCAAAATAATTTAAATATAACATTGTGTGACGGTATGGGTTCGGGGGAAACAGCTCATAAGCATAGTAGATGGACAATAGAGTTATACGAAAATTTTGTAAACAGCGGAGTGGAGAAAGAGGGATGTATAGAACTATTAAATTCTGTACTTTTAATAAATGAAAATAAAGAAATATTTTCGTCATTAGACACGATAGAAATTAATAGAGATGAAGGAATATTAAAAAGTTATAAAGTAGGTGCTAGTGGAACATATATAATAAGAAATAATAAAATAAACGTAATAGAATCAAAAGCACTACCTGTAGGAATAGTAAATAATATAGAGGTGGAAATAGAAGAAAGTAAAATAAGAAAAGGCGATATAATAGTAATGATGACAGATGGGGTAGTAGAGAGTAATGTAGATATAAAAGAAAAGGATGGATGGGTATTAGAAAAAGTTATGAAATATAAAACCCAAAGTGCAAATAGAATAAGTGAATATATAGTAGAGCAGTGTAAAAAGGAATATAACGGAAATGTAAAAGATGACTGTACAGTCATAGTAATAAAAGTGGAATAAAAAAAGACTTTGGGGACAAAGTCTTTTTTTATTGTGAAAAGGTATAAATCAAGAAAAATATGTAAATAATGGTAACATAATAATTCAAAAAGGGGGAACTATGAAGAAAAAAATAATAACAATACAAGGAAATAGTAATACATGGTATGAAAAAGCGATATTCGTAACGAAGAAAGAGAGAGAAAAAGAAATACCTAAAGATTTTGTAGAAGAGGCGGAAGATATAATAAATAGATTTATATTAAAAACTAGTTTAGACGCTATAGTCAAAACAGAAAATGAGGAAATAGATGTACAAAGTAGTAATAAGGAAAGTAGTAAAAAGATAGTAAATAACATAGATAAGTATTTATATTATTCAATATTTTTATGTGTAGCGATGTTAATAATAAGTTTAATAGTTCAAATTTTTTAATAATAACGATATTTAAAATAAATATTAGATGTGGTAAAATGTAATAAAAAATATAAGAGGTTATTATGATAAATAGAGTTAAAAAAACTATTAAAAAATATAATATGTTAGAAAAAAATGACAATGTAATAATTGGTTTATCAGGTGGGTCGGATTCTGTAACGTTGTTTCATGTGATGCGTAAAATAAAAGATGAGGCAGGTATTACATTATCCGTTGTCCATGTAAATCATTTAATAAGAGATGTGAGTATAGAAGACGAGAATTTTTGTATAGAACTGTGTAAAAAATATAATATTCCTATAGCTGTATACAAAATTGATGTAAAAAAAATGAGTAAGGAACAAAAAATAACAGTAGAAGAGTGTGGAAGAAAAGTAAGGTATGATAAATTTAAAAAAAGTTTTAAAGATGGTGCTGTAAATAAAATAGCGGTAGGACATAATTTAAACGATGTAGTAGAAACTTTTTTAATGAGGTTAGTTAGAGGAAGTGGATTAAAAGGGTTAGGGAGTATACAAGGGGTTAGAGATAATATAATTAGACCACTAATAGAGATAAATAAAATAGATATAGAGAATTTTTGCAAAGAAAATAAGTTTGAATATAAAGTAGATGAGAGTAATTTTGGGCTAGATTATGAGAGAAATAGAGTAAGAAATAAATTAATACCGTTATTAGAGGCGGAGTATAATGAAGGAGTAATAAATAATATAAATAAAACATCAAAAATAATAAGTGAAGAAAATAGTTATTTAGAAAAAATAAGTTACGATAAGTTTTTAAGTATGACAAATAGAAATAATGAGTTAACAATAAATAGGTCAAAACTATTAAAAGAAGATAAAGTAATAATAAGAAGAATAGTAAGAGAGTGTATAAAATATATAAATAAAAATTTAAATAGTATAAGTTATGAGCATATTGAAAAAGTTATAGAAATAGCGTCAAAGGAAAATGGTAAAAAAATTACATTACCCCAAAATTTAATAGTGCAAAAAACTTATGATGAAATAATATTTTATAAAAAAGATAGAGATGAAAAAAAAGAAGAAGAAATAAATTTAGAGTTAGAAGTTGTTAAATATGTAGACAAGTTAAAAAGATATATATTAATAAGTAAAAACATTGTAGAGAAAAAATATATAGCCCAGATAGAGGTCGAAAAAACCTATGAAAATAAAATATATAGTAAAGAAAATATACAATTTACATTGCGTTATAGGAAAACAAATGATAAAATTTATTTTAAAGGTATAGGTGGAAATAAAAAATTAAAGAAATATTTTATTGATGAAAAAATACCGAGTAAAAATAGAGATAAAATAATGTTACTAGCAGATGGCGAAAACATTGTTTGGATATTTGACGATAAAAATAGGAAATCAGATTTATATTTTAATAATGATAAAGGCAATTTGTACATTACTATATGGAGGAAAAAATGAATTATAACTTAGAAGTGTTAATAACAGAAGAGGAAATACAAAAAAAAGTTTTAGAATTAGCAGACCAAATAAATAAAGACTATGCAGGTGAGACGATAACGTTAGTAGGTATATTAACAGGTGGCGTCATGTTTATGGTAGATCTAGCTAAAAGAATAAATGTAGAAGTTGTTTTTGATTTTATTGATATTTCTAGTTATGGAGAAAAAGCAGATAGAGAAAAAAATTCGGATGTAAAATTAAATAGGGATTTATTATTTGACATAGAAGGAAAAAATATTTTAATAGTCGAGGATATAGTTGATACAGGTAAATCATTAAAATATTTACAACAATATTTAAAATTAAGAAAACCTAAAACGGTGAAGTTATGTTCATTATTAAATAAGCCATCAAAAAGATTAGTAGAAAATTTAAAAATAGATTATTTAGGATTTGATATAGAAAATAAATTTGTTGTAGGATATGGATTAGACTACGACCAAAAATTAAGAAACTTACCATATATTGGCGTTGTAAAATAATTTGAGAGAAAGGTGTAAAAAGTGAAAAAATTTTATAGAGTACTAGGCAGTTACGTATTAATATTATTAACTATTTTTATATTTACTTACATAATGAACGAAAATAAACTAAATGAAGAGGAAGCACCATATTTATATAGTGATTTGGTTAGAGATCTAACAAACGACATAACAAATGACATTTTAAAAATTGAAATAACGAGTAACCCAGAAAGTGCAAATACAGCATATGTTAGAGTTTATAGAGATATTACAGATTTAAAAAAGTACAAAACAGTTTTTGTACCATCTATAGAATCTTTTAATAATTTAATTGATAATGATATAAAAACTAATAATGATTTTATTATTGTTAGCACATTAAAAGGAACGGACAAAAGTGGAATATTCCAAATGTTAACTTTTGTAATGCTTGCAGGGGTATCAATAATAATATTAAGTAGTATATTAAAGAAAAATGGTGACAATAATAAAGCTATGGGGTTTGGCAAAAGTAAAGCAAAAATGATTATTGATAAAACAGGTAATAACAATTTTTCTAAAGTAGCAGGATTAGAAGAAGAAAAGACAGAATTACAAGAAGTTGTAGAATTTTTAAAATCTCCAGCTAAGTTTGAGAAAATCGGTGCGAAAATACCAAAAGGTGTACTTTTAGTAGGAGAACCAGGAACAGGTAAAACATTATTAGCAAAAGCAGTAGCAGGAGAGGCATCAGTTCCGTTTTTCACAATATCAGGATCAGATTTTGTTGAAATGTTTGTAGGAGTTGGAGCTAGTAGAGTAAGAGATTTATTTGCAACAGCTAAAAAAAATGCACCATGTATTATATTTATTGATGAAATAGATGCAGTAGGTAGAAAACGTGGAGCGGGAATTGGTGGAGGACATGATGAAAGAGAACAAACGTTAAACCAATTACTAGTAGAGATGGATGGATTTGAAGAAAACACAGGAATAATAATATTAGCGGCTACAAATAGACCTGATATATTAGATAAAGCATTGTTAAGACCAGGAAGATTTGATAGACAAGTAACGATAGGAATGCCAGACATACGTGCTAGAGAAGAAATATTAAAAATTCACGCTAAAAATAAAAAAATGAGTGAAGATATTGATTTTACAGTTATATCAAGAACGACGGCAGGGTTTACAGGTGCAGATTTAGAAGCACTATTAAACGAAAGTGCAATATTAACAGCTAGAAAAAACGAAAAAAAAATATCAATGGAAACTGTAAAAGAAGCATTTATAAAACGTGGTATAGGTACAGAAAAGAAAAGTCGTGTTATAGCAGAAAAAGACCGTATAATGACGTCATACCATGAAATTGGGCATGCTATTATGCAAGAAATGTTAAGTGAATTAGATCCAGTTCATATAGTATCAATAATACCAACAGGACGTGCAGGTGGTTACACTATGCATTTACCGTTAGTAGAGAGCAACTACATGACTAAAACATATATGAAACAAACGATAATATCGTTATTAGGTGGATTAGGTGCAGAAAAATTAATGTTAGATGAAGTTACAACAGGAGCATCAAACGATATAGAAAGAGCGACAGGGATAGCGCGTGCTATGGTTACTAAATATGGCATGTCAGAAAGATTAGGACATATACAATTTGGACTTAAGGATGAAGAAGTATTTTTAGGAAATCAACAACAACATACTAGAAACTATAGCGAAGAAGTAGCATCACAAATAGATGAAGAAGTTAAAAAAATAATAGATGAATGTCATAGAGATATGATGAAAATATTAAAAAGTAATAAAAATATACTAGAAATAGGTAAAGAGATTTTATTAAAAGAAGATAAAATTTCAGGAGAACAATTTAGAAGTTTATTTCAAGCTGGAACTTTACCAGAAAAAGAGATTCCGATTTTAATGATTCCAAAAATAGAAAAAAAGAAAGAAGAAACAGAAACAAAAAAAAGAAACAAAAATAAAGAAGAGAGATATAGAAATAGATACAAAAACAAAAAAAATATAAAAAACAAAAAAAATAGAAAAAACAAAAAAAATAGAAAAAATAAAAGAATAATAAAATAAACAAAACATAAAATAAACATAGGATAGAA
This sequence comes from uncultured Clostridia bacterium, assembly GCA_947313885.1. GTDB lineage: Bacteria > Bacillota > Clostridia > Lachnospirales > CAMZNU01 > CAMZNU01. The sequence goes on from CAMZNU010000025.1 coordinate 26,952, forward strand.
TACCTATGTTTATTTTTTAAATAGAAAGGATTAAGATGAAGCGAGTGGGAGCAATATTAAGTTTTACAATAGAGGTAATAAAAGATTCTTTAAAAAACGAATTGTATTTTATGGGAAACGAATTAACATATAAACTATTCATATCGCTATTCCCGTTATTGATATTCATATTTTCTTTTATAAATTATCTTGATATAGACACAGATATTTTAATGTCATTATTAATAGATGGAGTACCAGACCAAGTATTAGCAGTAATAATAATGACGATAGATACAATAAATGCACAAGAAAATAGTAAGGAATTATTAACTATATCGTTATTTGTTACTATACTAAGTGCATCATCAGGATTTATAGCAGTAATAAGAGGTGTTAACAGAACTTTTGATACACCAAACAAAAGAAGTTTTTTAAAAAATAGATTAATAAGTGTAATTTTAGTAATACTGTTTACATTTTCGTTGTTTGTAACACAGTTGTTAATAGTATTTGGGGATTCTATTTTAAAATTAATATCAACATATAATTTATATGATGTAAATTTTGAAAATGTATATAAATCATTTAGCTATAAAGTGTTTAAATATTCAACATCGATAACGGTAATATTATCGATAATATCTATAACGTATAAATTATCTTTAGGTAAATATATATGTTTTAAAGATGTGTTACCAGGAGCTATATTTACAACAGCATCATGGGTATTAGCATCTATGATATATAATATATATATTGTAAAGTATACGGCATATACATCGGTATATGGAAGTATAGGTAGTGTATTTATATTAGTATTTTGGATAAATTTAATAGCTATTATAATGTTAATAGGAAGTCAAATAAATGCAACTATATATAATAGAAAAAAACGTAAAATAGAATAAAAAAAAGGCTTATAAATAGTTAACTATTTATAAGCCTTTTTTTTATTTATAAGATTCAAGAAGTAGTAAAACTTCTGATGTAACTAAATCGAGTTTTTTATGACTAAGATCTAAAGAGCTATCTTTAACGCCGAAATAAACTTTAATTTTTGGTTCTGTTCCAGATGGTCTAATGCAAAACCAAGTACCATCATCTAAAACATAATATAAAACATTAGATTTAGGAAGATTAGTATTAGACACATTAGAATCAATAGTAACGGTACTAGATAAATAATCACGTACTTCAATAACTTTACTGTTATTAATAGAAGTAGGTGGGTTATTTCTAAAGTTAGTTAAAATATTTTGTATAGTTTTAATACCATCTGATCCTGCTAGTGTAATAGCTTCTATTGATTCTGTGTAGTAGCCATATTTTTCATAAATTTCATTCAAAGCATCAAATAAAGTTTTGCCTTGTAATTTATAATACCCAGCGATTTCGCAAAGAAGTAAAGTAGATACGATAGCATCTTTATCACGGGCATAAGTTCCAGCCAAACTACCAAAACTTTCTTCAAATCCAAAAATAAAAGTATTGTCACCAGTTTTTTCGAACTCTTTAATTTTTTCTCCTATGTATTTAAAACCTGTTAATGTTTCAATAAAAGTGCAGTTATAATTATTAGTAATTTCTTTAGTCATATCAGTAGATACGATAGAAGAAACCACAGCACTATTTTTAGGTAACGTATTTAATTTTTTTCTTTGGCTTAAAATATATTCAGTAATAATAACACCTGTTTGGTTACCAGATAAAATTATATATTCTCCGTTATTGTTTTTAACGACAGCACCAACACGGTCAGCATCAGGATCTGTACCTACAATAATATCGGCATTTACATCATTAGCAAGTTTAATAGCTAAGTTAAAAACTTTAGGGTTTTCAGGGTTTGGATATTCAACAGTGCTAAATAAAGGGTCAGGATTTGCTTGTTCTTTTACTACGTGGACATTTTTAAAGCCAGCGCGATTTAAAACTTCAGTTACAGGAATTAACCCTGTGCCGTGAATAGGTGTAAAAACAATATTTAAATCATCTTTACTTTTATTTATAACTTCTTTATCTACAATTTGTTCTAAAACTTTAGAATAATAAGCTTCATCTACATCATAATTAATTTCGTTGTATAGCCCTTTATTTATAGCATCACTTTTATCCATAGTTTTTATTAAATCATAAGAAGTTATATTTTTAACTTCATTAATAACATTTTCGTCAATAGGGTATGTAATTTGTGCACCGTCTTCCCAATAAACTTTATAGCCGTTGTATTCTTTTGGGTTATGACTTGCTGTAATTACTATTCCAGCTGTACAATTTAAATGTCTAACAGCGAAAGAAAGTTCAGGTGCTGGTCTAAGTTCTGTAAAAACAAAACATTTTATACCGTTAGCATTTAAAACTAAAGCTGTATAATCAGCAAATTCAGGTGACATATTTCTAGAATCATAGGCGATAACTACACTATTATTACCGTTAGGTTTTTCTTTTAAAATAAAATTTGCAAGTCCTTGAGTAGATAACATAACAGTGTATTTATTCATACGGTTATCACCAGCACCAATAATACCTCTAAGTCCTGCTGTACCAAAATCTAGTTTTTTATAAAACCTATCTTCTATTTCTTTTGTATTATTTTTAATTTTTAATAATTCATCTTTAGTTTGCTGATCAAAAACATTTGATTGTAACCATTCATTGTATTTATTTAAATGCATAATAAATCCCCCTTATAGTTTTATATATGATAATATGTTTATTATAATATATAAATGTTTTCAAGTAAATTTAAAAGGAGAAAAATATGCCGTTTACATTATCACACCCAGCTATAATGTTACCATTTCATAAAAAATTAGGTAAATATTTTAATATGACAGGGTTAATTATAGGGAGTTTGTCACCGGATTTTGGAATGTTTATAGGTAATAGGGCAATGAGTCATAATTTTATAGGCGGGCTACTTTTTAATATAACAGCCAGTATGTTTTTAGCATATGGATTTCATTGTTTAATAAAAAGACCGACTATATCCCATTTACCACATCCAATAGATAAATGGATGTACAATATATATTTATCTAAACGAGTGCCAGAAGATACATTATTTCATAACATAGTTTTAATTTATTCTATAGTAATAGGTGTAGCTACACATATTTATATAGATAGCTTTACCCATAGTACTAATATGACAAAAAATATTTTACCGATTTTAGAAAGTGATATAATTATAATAGGCATTGGAATTCCAATATATTTTTTATTACAAGTGCTAACATCATTAATAGGGTTAATAGTTATACCCTACTATTTATTTAAATATAGAAATAAAAATTTTAAAGGGTTTAATAAAATAACAGATATAGATAAAATAAAGTTTTGGACATTAGTAATAGGTATTAATACGTTAATTACAGTTATAGATCCATATAGATACGGGTTAATAATGATGATAATAATCCAAGGTAGAAATATTTTAACGTCGCTAATGATAGTAAGTTATATGCTTAGAAATAAAACATATAATTAAATTATAATAATAATGAAGGGGAAGGATATGAAAAATTCTAAAGAAAGAAGTACAGGGCTTTTAATATTTTTATGCATTATAACTTTTGGTATATATGCATTTTTTTGGATAGCATCAGTAGAATATGAATATGCAAAGTTACAAACCGTAGAAAGCAAAAGAGTAAAAGTAATATTTTTAACAATAATAACTTTTGGTATATACATATTATTTTGGAGTTATAAAATAGGTAAATAGGTTGAAAAAACAAACAATAAAGATCAGAGTATATTATATTTATTAACGGTATTAGTAACTATGGGTGGTAGAAGTTTTACAATGCCTACACAACTAAGCCTAACAATAGAAGAAATATTTACAGCAATGACTATGGAAACATTTGCGCCAACTTTTTACAATACGCCTATTATAATGGTTGCCATAATAGCCAGCGCTATATCTATTTTTTCAATGATGTCCGTAGCAATGATAGGATTAGTAGCATTAGGATTTATGCAAGAAGAGTTAAATGATATTTATCGTAAAAAAGAGTTAAGTAGTGAAATAAAAACCGAAGGTATAGAAAATGAATTTAAAAATAGAAACATAATAAAATGTGTAATTTATACGATACTTACATTTGGGATATATGGACTATATTGGATATCAAAATTAGAAAATGAATTTGCTAAAGAAAACAATAGAGAAAAGAAAGGGACTTATTTAGTTGTTTATACATTATTAACTTTAGGAACTTATAAAACAGTTTGGTTATATAAAATAGGTAAAGACTTAGAAAAAATAGGTCATATAAATAACATGTATTTGTATGCTATAATAGATATGTTGAGTTTTGGTTTAATTTCTATAATATTATTACAAATAGAAGTTAATAAAATATCAAGTTTAAAAATAATATAAGTATATTTAATGGGGGGTTCAAAATGGATAATAAAAAAATAGTAATCAAAGTACTACTATCAGTTTTTACATTTGGAATATATGAAATATTTTGGTTAGTATCACTTGAAAACGAATTTGCTATAATAAGTGGTAGAAAAAAAATAGGGATTAAATTTCTTTTACTTATAATAATAACTTTAGGTGTTTATAAATGGTTTTGGATATCTAGAATAGGTAGAGAACTAGAAAGTAAAGGACATGAAAATATTAGTTCACTATATATACTATTAGACATATTAGGTCTTAGCTTAGTAAATATGATTTTATTACAAGTAGAAAGTAATAGATTAATGAAGAATTTAAAATATATAGATAGTTTAAAAGCGATGAACTAAAAAAATGAAAGCGATGAACTAAAAAAATGAAAGTGATGAACTAAAAAACGTCTAAGCCACAGGCTTAGACGTTTTTTAGTTGCAAAATTAGTCTTGGATATAAGGTAAAATTGCGATATGACGTGCTCTTTTAATAGCTGTAGTAACAGCTCTTTGGTGCTTTGCACAAGTACCAGATACACGACGAGGAAGTATTTTTCCTCTTTCAGAGATAAATCTCTTTAATTTATTAGTATTTTTGTAGTCGATAGTAGTTGCTTTTTCTGCACAGAATTCGCAAGTACGTTTTTTACGACGACCACGCATGTTTTTTCTCATCATAATTTGTTGTCCTCCTATTTAGTTTAATTAAAAAGGTAAATCGTCATCAATAGGTTCAGCTATTGTGTTAAAGTCTGTAGGTGCGTTATTAGTTGGAGCTTGGTTTTGATTAGCTTGGTTGTTATTTGATTGAGTAGGAGCATTGTAACTAGAGTTATCAAAGCTTCTTTTACTCTCAGCAAAAAACTGTTCTTCGATGACTACTTCAGTAGACACACGTTTTTGACCATTATTATCTTCCCAATTGCTAACTTGTAAACGACCAACGACAGAAACCATTTGACCTTTTTTGAAATATTTACTAGCGAACTCACCAGTTTTACCAAAAGCTGTACAATTGATAAAATCGGCACCAGATTCACCGTCACGCTTAAATCTTTTATTAACAGCTAGAGAATATCTAACTATAGCAAGTGGTTCTGAACTTTGAGAATATCTTACTTCGGGATCACGTGTTAAACGTCCCATTAAAATAACTTTGTTCATAATAAAACCTCCTATAAAAAAAGATTAAGCATCAATGCGGATTATTAAGAAACGTAATAATGTTTCCATAATACGTAAACGTGCTTCAATTTCAGCTGGTGCATCTGATGGGCTTGAAAAAGTAATGTAGTAGTAAAAACCGTCTTTAACTTTTTGTATTTCGTAAGCTAATCTACGTTTACCAAGTTCATCAACTTTATCAACAGTACCACCGAATCTTGAAATGTAAGCTGTAACTTTTTCAAACTCTGCTTTTAACGCATTTTCGTCTAAGCTAGGATTAAAAACAACTGTTAATTCGTATTTGTTCATAATAGTATAACCTCCTTTTGGTCTATTGGTCCTAATAACAAATGTTATAGAACAAGGGTAAGTAATTAAAAATTACTTTCGGTTTTCAAGTCATATAGTTATATAGACAAAAAAACTGCATTGATAAAATCAATACAGTTAATAGTATCATAATGAGTATATAAATACAACAACATAGGTATAAAATTTATAAAATTTTTTTAATAATTTTTTCAGCTTTAATACGGCTAATAAAAATTACGTGGTTGCATTTAGAACATTTAAGTTTAAAGTCAACACCTACGCGGATAATTTCCCATTGGTTAGAACCGCAAGGGTGTTTTTTTTTAGTTAAAACTAAATCACCTAGATTGTACATAATAAACACCTCTATTGTTTATGAATAACCATTTGTGGAAACGGTATAACTATATTTTCTTTATCTAATCGATTTTTAATAAGTCTAAGTAATTCACGTTCAACACTCCATTTAGAATCAACAGAACATTTAGTAGCAATACGAATATCAACAGATGAGTCATTTAATGCTACAACGCCTTGAACAACTGGTAGTTCTAAAATATCCTTTACAGATTTAAAAGCTAACGCCATTTCATCTTTTAAAATGTTAATAGCAAAATCAACATCTGTTGAGTAGTCTACAGAAACTATAGTAATAGCTTTATTAAAATCTTTACTATAAGTAGTAACAACGTCTATTAAACCGTTGGGAATTATGTGTAAATCACCGTGTAAAGTTCTAATAGAAGTAGTTCTAAAAGTAACTTCTTCAACGACACCAGTAACGTTTTTAATAGTAATAGTATCACCAACAGAATATTGATCTTCGAATAAGAAGAAAAAACCAGCTAAAAAATCTTTAATTAAACTTTGTGCCGCAAACCCAATTGCTAAAGAAAAAGCACTAAAGAAAGTTACTAAAGAAGATGTACGATATCCAAAACTTTCAAGGACAAATATAATAACTATAAAAGATATAATAGCTTTATTAAGACTATTTAAAATGCTATGTAAAGTGTTGCATTTACGAGTTGATAACATAGCAGATGGAACTAAATATAGTTTAATCATTTTATTAATAGTTAAGTATAAAATCCATCCTAATAAAGCGATAGAAAAAGTTTTTGCCATTGCAATTACGAAAGAATTTTTTAATAAATTAAAACCAATTAACATTAAGTATATGTATATTGTTTTTGAATAACTTAAAAATGATAACCCTAAAATATAAAATAAACCGCCTACAATTGTAGCGATTCCAAAACCTATATAAATTAGTCGTATTATAAATTTATTTATAAGCAATAAAACTTTAATAATTTTTTCTAAAATATTTTTATCTATAAAAGGTATACGTGGAATAAATTTATTTATAGAAAATGTAAGAATTTTATAAATTACAAAAGGTGATATAAATAAAAAAATAAAAAAAAGTGTTTGTTGCATAAAAATCCCTCCTAGAGTTAATTAATAGTTGTCTAAAAAATGTGTATATTCGTCATTTTGTTTATATCCTATAACAGAATCAATATGTACATTATAAGTTGATTTTAAAATACATTTATCAACGTCAGGATTTATTTTTTTTAAAGTTGAAATAAGCTCTTTAATTTCTTGACGTTTACTGCTAGTTTTTTTTGATGCTACTGTACAACCGCAGTTCATAACAGGTATTTTAGTATTTAATGTATAGTTAATAATATTTTTTTCACGTAAAAAATATAACGGTCTAATTAATTCTATGTTTTCAAAATTAGTTGATTTAAGTTTAGGCAACATAGTTTTAAAAGTACCAGCATAAAAAGTATTAAGTAAAACTGTTTCAATTACGTCATCAAAATGATGCCCTAAAGCAATTTTATTACAACCAAGTTCTTTAGCAAAAGCATATAAACCACCACGTCGCATTCTAGCACATAAATAACATGGATTATTTGCAGAGATTTTACCAGTTACGGCAAAAATATCAGTTTCCTTAATAAGTACAGGAATATTTAAATAATCACAATTGTTTTGTAGAGATAAGCGGTTTTCTTCATTAAAGCCAGGGTCTAAAGCTATAAACTTAAGCCCGAATTTTTTGTTACCGTGAACTTGTAGCTCTTGTAAAAGCTTAGCTAGTAAAAGGCTGTCTTTACCACCGCTAATACATACGGCGATGTTATCATTTTCATTTATAAGATCAAATTCTATAATACCTTGTATAAAAGGTTTCCAAAGAGTTTTTCTGTAGGTAGTAATAATTGAACGTTCAATATTTTTTAAAGATGTGTAGTTCATAAAATCTCCTAATTATTTTTGTACGTGTGAATAGTTTTTAAAATTATAGGTTTTAAAGCTTTAATTAAAAAGTAGCTTGTAAAAATAGTTACTGATCCTTTTAATAAGTTAAAAGGTAAAATCGAAAGTAAAATAAAAGTTTTAAGATCTACAACGTTAGAGTTTAGAGCATTACCCATATCAACAAATGCATCGATAGGAACGCCAAGTACTATAGAGTATAGAGGTAATAAAACAAAATAATTTATTAAACTTGCAATAACAACCATAGAGAAAATGCCGATAGTTCCACCTAAAATATAACTTTTAAGAGAGAAAGTTTTTTTATAAAACAAACCAGTTGGTAAAACTAAAGCGATACCAATTATAAAATTAGCTATTTCTCCAACGCCACCAGAAGATGACCCTTTAATTATAAAGTATAAAAAGTTTTTAAAAAACGGTACGACGATTCCGCTTATAGGTCCAAAAATAATAACACTAATAAGGGCTGGAATATCACTAACATCAAGTTTTAAAAACGTTGGGAAAATAGGTAGAGGTAATTGTAGTAACATAAGTATAAAACTAATAGCTGATAAATATGCTATATGTGACATTAAACGTATTGAATTATTATTTTTCATAGTAATCTCCTTAAAGGGTAACAATAGTTAAATATTATAAAGAACGAATATCATCACCAGCAAATTGACAAATAGTATAGTGACCTAAAAATCTTGAAGTAATTCTTTCGTTGTAAGTTTTTGAAATATCATCAAGAGATAAATTAGTTGAAATAACTGTAGATTTATTATCGAGAATACGACTGTTAATAACGTTAAAAACTTCGGACTTTGTTAGAGTAGTAATAAACTCAAGTCCTAAATCATCGATTATAAATAAATCGGCATTTTTAATATACTCAAAATATTTAGCTAAAGAATCAGATTTATTTCTGTTAAAGCGATAATCTTCTATTAAAGAAAAAAAACGTGGTGCTGTTAAATATACAACAGTAGTATGTTTATCTATAAGAGCTTTAGCGATGCAATTACAAAGAAAAGTTTTACCCAGTCCTGTAGCACCATAAAAGAAAAAATTTTCTTTAGTAGAGTTAAAATTTTTAATAAAAGTTTTAACTTTGTTAGTAATGAGTTGAATGTTTTCATAAGGTGATATACCAAGTTCTTTATGAACTTTTTTAGAGTATAAGTCAAAGTTAAAATTATTAAAATTTTCTTTATCTAAAATTTCTTTCAAATTATAAATATCACAATATTTATCTATAAGACGTTGTTTAAAACATAAACATTTTTCAGTTCCTACATATCCAGTATCTTGACATAAGTGACATATATAAATGTCATCTAAATAAGTTTCAGGAAATCCATTTTTAATAAGAAGTTCACATTTTTTATTAATGAGGGAAATAGTTTGTTGTTCAAGATCTAAAAGTAAATTTTCTTTATTAGAGTCGTCAGACATTAAAGTTTTTAAAATTTTACTAGATGTGCTATTAAAAAAAACTGTTAATTGTTCTATTTCGGGTATTTTTTTACTAATTTCTTCTAAACGACGAGCTTTAATTTTGAAAGTTATGTTACGATCGTTAGCGTACATTTCCATAACAGAATCGTATATATCAGTTGAGTTAATAATAACCACCTCTTTTAGTTTTATTGATTTTTAAGTTTATCCATTGCTTTTTTGTTAATAGCATCATAATCGAAATTATGTTTTATATAATTATCATTCTTTTTAGAATAAGAGAATGATTTTTTATTTGCGTTATTTTTATTTTTGTTTTGTAAAACAAATTGCTGTTGAATTTTTTTAACATCATCTAAAGTTTTAACGTTGCTTTTATGCCATTTTTCTAAAATTCCGTTTAAATATGAAAATCTATGCTTATCTGTAGATAACACAGTAAGGTCACATCCTTCTAGAATTATATCTAAAGGAAAGTTAAAAGTTTTTAGCCATTTGTCCATAAATTCAATTTGGACAGGGGCGGGGGTTGATGAGAACCCTAATGCTTTTAGAATTTCTTTATAGTCTTTTTGAAAAGTTTTAGTTCTATTTTTTGCTTTTTCGATAGTATCGATATTATCATCGGCATAAGATATAGCTATTTTTTCGATGTAATTAAAATTTCTATTACCTTTATCGATACAATATTTAAAAATGAAAACTATTACATCGACAGGAAGTTTTAGCCAATCTATAAAACTAAAAACAGTACCAATTTCATTAAAGCTTAAAGGTTTTCCAACTATTGATTCGATAGTTTTTAAAAGTTCTTTTAAATCTTTGCTAGATTCTGTGTAAAGAGATAATTCTTCTGGAGTGTAGTTTGGCTTTGATTTAGGTGTTATATTTTGGTTTGAACGTGTGTTCAAATTATCGTCGTTAGAAATTTTTTGTTCTGTTTGTTGAAATGTAATTAAAATATTATTTTCTAAATCTTTAGAAACAGTAATTAAGTTTGACTTAGTAAAAAACTTTAAGCAGTTAACGATATCAGTTTCCATAATAGATAAAGTATTAGATATAGTAGATACATTTATAAGAAGTTTATTATTTTCGCATTTACTTAAAAAGTAAATATATAAAACAGAATACAAAGGTGGTGATTTAATAAATAAGTCTTCTATAAAAGTTTTATTTAAAGTGAAAATATTAGAATTGTGCATAGTACTCTCCTTAATATAAGCTACATATAATGTAAAAGTTCTTCACCAAGTAGATGAGATTCCCCAGCACCTATAGTTAGAATTATATCTTTATCTGTAGCATTTTTAATAATAAAATCTAAAATTTCTTTATCAGTATCAAAGAAAAAAGCTTTTTCTTTATTTTCGAATAAATTTATTTTATCGCAAAGGTCTTTGGAAGAAATATTGTAAATATTTTTTTCTCTAGCAGAATAAATTTCTTTAATAACGATGAAATCACAATTAGTAAAACTTTCGCTAAATTCTTTTAAAAATCCTTTAGTGCGAGTGTAAGTATGTGGATGAAAAATGCCATAAATTTTGTTATAGCTTCCTTTTTTTACGGCTTTTAGAAGTTCTTTAATTTCAGTTGGGTGATGAGCATAATCATCAACAATAGGAATACCGTTATAATAACCTTTAAATTGGTATCGACGTTCAACACCGTTATAATTGTTAATTGAAGCTACGATATTATCAGATGATAAATTTAAGTAGTTACCGATTACAAAAGATGCTAAAGCATTTAAAACATTATAATCACCAGGCATAGCAATAGAGGCAGTACATATTTTGTTACTGCCGTGCATAATAATAAAGTTAGGATAACCTTTAGAATTTGTATTGGTTATTTCATATGTGAAATCGGCATTAGATTTTCCGAAAGTTATAATTTCACAAGAAACGTTTTCAATAATTTTATTAAAGCCGTTGATATCTTTGTTAATAATTAGAACACCGTCGCTTTTTATATTTTTAGCGAATTGATTAAAAGAAAGCAAGACATCATCTAAAGTTTTAAAAAAATCTATATGATCGTGTTCAACGTTTAAAATGGCACCGATTTTAGGAAAAAAATCTAAAAAGCTATTAGAATATTCACAAGCTTCGGCGAGGAAATAATTTTTACCACCTATTAGTATGTTACCGCCAATAGATGGTAATACACCACCTACAGAAATTGTAGGATCTAGTCCACCGTTCACTAAAATTTCAGATAAAATGGTAGTAGTGGTAGTTTTACCGTGAGTACCAGCTATACAAATAGGACATTTATAAGTAGACATAATTTCACCAAGAGCAACAGAACGTGAAATTATAGGGATATTTTTATTTTTGGCACAAATAACTTCTTCATTATCATCTTTAATTGCAGAATTAATAATAAGTAAATCAATATCATTAGAAATATTTTCTTTAGAATGTTTTGGAAAAACAGTAATACCGTTATTAATGAGGTCGTTAGTTATTTTAGAAACAGATCTATCAGAACCAAGGACAGTAAAACCGTTATTTTTGAGTATTAAAGCTATACCGCTCATACTAATTCCGCCAATGCCTACTAAATGAATTTTTTTATAAGATTTTTTAATCATGTCAATCCCCTTTATAAAATATTTATTACTATAAGTATATGATAATAAGTTAAATAAGTAAACTAACATTTATTAGGTAGAAAAATGTACAAGATAAACAAAAATAAAGTATGGAAGGCATATAAATAGCAAAAATAGAGTCGGAAATACTTACATATTTGTAAAAAAAAAAATGGTATAATAAATATAATAATCTTAAAAGGGAGGTAATTATGGAAAAAAAAGAGATGATAGCTATGTTATTGGCAGGGGGACAAGGTAGTAGACTTGGAATATTAACGCAAAACACAGCGAAACCGTCAGTATCATTTGGAGGTAAATATAAGTTTATAGATTTTCCTCTTAGTAATTGCATAAATTCGGGAATTGATACAGTAGGAATAGTTACACAATATAAACCGCTAAAATTAACGCAACATATAGGGATTGGAATACCATGGGATTTAGATAAAAAATATGGCGGTCTATCAATATTGTCACCATATATGAAAGAAACAGAAGGTAATTGGTTTTTAGGAACAGCACATGCCGTATATTCTAACATGGAATATATAGATAGTTATGATCCAGAATATTTATTAATATTATCAGCAGATCATATATATAAAATGGACTATTCAAAAATGTTAAATTATCATAAAGAAAGAGATGCAGATTTAACTATAGCAGTATGCCCAGTAGAATATGAGGAAGCGAAAAGATTTGGAATATTAAATACTAGAGATGACGGAAAAGTGTTTGAGTTTGAAGAAAAACCAGAAGAGCCAAAAAGTAATTTAGCATCTATGGGAATATACATATTTAATTGGAAAGTTTTAAGAGAAGCATTAATAGAAGAAAATAAAAATAGAGATGATAGTGATTTCGGGGCACATATAATACCGAAATTCCATGAGGAAAATAAAAAGATATATGCATATACATTTAATGAATATTGGAAAGATGTAGGTACGATACAATCGTATTGGGAAGCAAATTTAGATTTAGTAAAAATAAATCCAGATTTTAATTTGTATGAAAAATATTGGAAAATATACACGAATAGTAATATTCAAAGCCCACATTTTATAGGAATAGATGCAAATGTTAAATCATCATTTATAGGTGACGGTTGTGAAATAAGAGGCGAAGTTATAAATAGTATAATAGGCGATAACGTATTAATAGAAAGAGGTGTGCGTATACGAGACAGTATAATACTAGATAATATAAAAATAGATAGTAATACAAAAATAATAAAATCAATAATATGTGAAAATACAAATATAGGTGCAGATGTTAATATAGGTAATGAAAATGAAATAGGTATAAATGAATTAAAAAGAGTTTATAACACGGGTATAACGGTATTAGGGGAAAATACTAACATTCCAGCAGGGGTATCGATAGGTAACAATTGCGTAGTATTAGGAACAACTACAAAAGATATGTACAAAAATAAAAAATTAGAAGATGGTAAAAATATAATTATAAATATAAAGGAGGTGTAAAAATGAAAGCATTAGGAATAATTTTAGATTCTGGTAAAAATTCCACTTTTGGAAAGTTAACAGATAAAAGGATAGGGGTAGCACTACCGATATGTGGAGTATTTAGAGTAATAGATTTTGGACTTAGTAACATGACAAATAGCGGTATAGGTAACGTAGCAGTAATAACTCAAGAAAATAGCCGTTCAATAACAGATCATCTATCATCATCTAAATGGTGGAACTTTGGTAGAAAGCAAGGGGGACTACATTTATTAACGCCAAGCTCTAAAGAAAATGGTGGTATATATAAAGGTACAGCCCACGCATTATATCAGAATTTAGGATTTTTAGAACATAGTAAAGAGGAATATGTGGTAATTGCAAATGGAAGCGGTATATATAAAATAGATTTTATGGACGTTGTAAAATCACACATAGAAACAGACGCTGATATAACAGTTGTGTGTAGTAAGGAAAAAGAAGGTTTTGACTATACTCAGTATGGAAATTTAGAGCTTGATAAAAATAATAATATAATAAATTTTGAAGAAAAAGCATTAGATCCAGAATGGGAATATATTTCATTAGAAATATATGTAATAAAAAGAGAATTACTAATAAGTTTATTAAAAGAAGTAAACGAAGAAGAAAGATATGCATTTGTAAGAGATGTAATTATAAGATATAAAAAAAGGTTAAAAATAAAAGGCTATGAATTTAATGGACATTGGGCAAGTGTACATAACATTAAGTCATATTTTGCGGTTAATATGGCATTGTTAGATGAAAATATAAGGAAAATGTTATTACAAAGCAGTCCAACGATAAAGACAAAAGTTATAGATGAACCGTTAGCAAAGTACAACTATAATGCAACAGTAATAAATAGTATAGTAGCAAATGGAAGTATCATAAATAGTTATATAGAAAGTTCAATAATATCAAGAGGAGTGTATCAAAGTGAAAACAGTAGTATAAAAAATTCAATAGTAATGGAAGGTGTTAAAATAGGAAGAAATTGCAACATAGAGTATGCTATAATAGATAAAAATGTTGAAATAGATAATAACAAAATAATTATAGGGACAGAAGAAAAGCCAATAATAATAAGAAAAGGCGAAAAAGTGTAAATATAAAAAATAATAAAAAACACATAAAACAAATTTAATTTGTTTTATGTGTTTTTTATATTAAATTATGAAGTTACATTTCTTCAGGAGAATTAATTCCTAAAATATTAAGCCCAATAGTTAAAACAGTTTTAACGCTGTAACAAATAGAAAGACGAGCATTACGAACATTAATATCGTCATCTAATATAACGTAATCATGATAAAATTTATTATAAGCTTTAGCGATGTCAATAATATGTCTAGTTAAAATATAAGGTTCACTTTTATTTTTAGCATCAATAAGTTTATTAGTAAAATCGTTAAGTAATGTAGCGATGTGAAGAACTTCATCATTAGCAATTAAATTATAATCTATATTAGAAAAATCGTAAGTTTTAGCTTTACGTAAAACACTATTAGCTCTAGCGCAAGTATATTGAACATATGGACCAGTTTCTCCGTCAAAGCTTAGCATTTTATCCCATGAGAAAACAACATCTTTTTTACGACCGTTAAAAAGATCATTAAAAATAATAGCACCGATACCAACATCTTTAGCTACTTCCTCTTTATTTTTTAATGTAGGGTTTTTTTCTTCTATAATTGCTAAAGTTTTATTAATAGCTTCGGTTAAAAGTTCTTCCATTAAGATAACTACACCGCGACGAGTAGAAATTTTACCACTTTCAAGAGATACAAGTCCAAAAGATGCATGTTCTAAATTTTCCGCCCATTCGTAGCCCATAAGTTCAACAACTTTAAATAATTGTTTAAAGTGTAAAATTTGGTCACCACCTGTTATATAAATAGCTTTATGAAAATCAAAAGTATTTTTTCTGTACATAACAGAAGCAAGGTCACGAGTGTGGTAAAGTGTACCACCGTCGCGACGTAAAATTAAACAAGGTGGCATATTAAAATCATCAAGGGATACAATACTTGCACCATCGTCTTTAATTAAAAGCTTTTTATCTTTAAGTTCATCAATAACAGGAGTCATTTTATCATTATAAAAAGATTCACCGTTAAAGCTATCAAAAGATACACCTAGTAAATCGTAAATTCTATTAAATTCTATAAGACTAATATTTTTAATCCATGCCCATAATTGTAGAGCTTCTTCATCACCATTTTCCATTTTAAGTAGCCAGTTACGCGCCTCATCTTCTAGAGATTTATCATTTTCAGCTTCGTCATGAAACTTAACGTAAAGACGGACAAGTTCTTTAATGTCATCACGTTCAACAGTTTCTTTATCCCCCCACTTTTTAAATGCAACGATAAGTTTACCGAACTGTGTACCCCAATCCCCTAAATAATTAATGCTATAAGTATTATAACCAAGATGTTGATGTATGTTATCAATAGCTTGTCCTATAACAGTAGAACGTAGATGACCTACGTGGAAAGGTTTGGCAATATTAGGCGACGAATAGTCAAGAACGACCATTTTATTTTTACCTATAGAACTTTTCCCAAAATCTTGTTGTTTATCAATAACGTCATTAATAACAGAACTTATAAAAAGTTGTTTGTTAACATAAAAGTTAAGGTATGGACCTATAGCTTTAGCCGATGTAATAAAATCATTAGTTTTGAATGTTTTTTCTATATGTTCAGCAATTTCTACAGGTGATTTTTTAAATTCCTTAGCTAAAGAAAAACAAGGGAATGCAAAGTCACCCATTTTATTTTTAGGTACTTCTATGAGTGGCAAAAGTGTATCAATATTTTTATTTAAGCAACTAGAAAGTAAAGTTGCTACTTCGTATTTAAAATTCATAATATAACTCCTTATTATAAAAAATATATTAATGTGAAAACTAGTTAGTAGGTGCAAAAACAGAAAGTTTATTTTTTATAACTTCAAAATTTATAGGAAAGTTAGGACCTAATTCCCCATCTATATCAGTAATAGAAAAAAGTTCTGTATTTTCATTAGTATCAAGTTCAATTGTAAGTTTATTATCTTGAAAAAAAACGACATCTTTGTCTTGTTCAAGATGGTCACCGATAATAACGTGAAAAATAGATTTAGCAGTATCAAAAAACCTTGAATGTTTAAAGCCTACAAAGTCAAAATTACCATCTGTCATACTACTATACGGTGCAAGTCGATTAAACCCACCAGCTCCAGAGGAGTTTAAAATTAGTACTAAATAAAATTTATCTTTAATAACTTGATTTTTTCGAGTAATTTTTAAAGGTATAGGTTTAAGTTTGGGTAAGGTTTCTAGAGCTTTAAAATAATAAGCAAGTTTACCGATAGATAGTTTTAAATTTTTATCAACGTTGTGAGACACATTAGCAAAACAGCCAAAAGATAAAACATTAATAAAGAAGCTATCGTTAGCTTTACCTAGATCAACATTAATAAAATTCCCGTCAGTAATTATTTTGATACAGTCAATAGGATTAGTAGGTAAGTTTAAAAACCGTGCGAAGTCATTAGCGGTACCAGAAGGTATAACGCCAAGTTTTATATTTAAATCGTTTTTAACTATAGCGTTTACTACGTCGCTAATAGTTCCATCACCGCCAACAGCTATAATAACATCATAATAATTTTTATCTAAGGATGAAATATGAGGTAATATATCGTCATGTGTCATAGTTCTAAAAATATGAACTTCATAGCCAGCGCCATTATTTTGTAAGTGGTCAATTACATCATCTAAATAATGTTTAAAGTCATGTCCACCAGACATTGGGTTGTAAATCAACTTTGCTTTTTTCATAAAGACTCCTTAAAATATTTAAAAATATATATAAATAATTTTACTCTTTTAAAATAAAATTATCAATAAATTTAAAATAAGTTATTAAGACTAGTTAGTATTTCAGTAAACATAGTATTAAAAATGAAATGGAGTACTAAATATAAGCTACCTATGTAGCAAGTTAAATTAAAAATTTTTGATTGGTATGTATGTCTAGAGCCGTCTACAAAAACGTCAAAAATAATTTGTATACAGCTAATAATAAAAACTTGCATTAATAAATTAGTAAATTCATTCAATATGGTACCTCCTAAAAATATTGTATAGATTTTTTAAATGTGGTAAGTTTATAGATAATAAAGGTGTATAAATAATTTTATGAAAAAAAAGGAAAAAAAGTACAGGAGGTTAGTATGAATATAAAAAAAGGTGTAAAGAGTTTAGTTTTATTAGTTGGAGGTATGTACTTAATAAATGAAGTTATTTATAAAGTAAAAAGCAAAAAGCAAGATGAAAAAAACTTATATTATGAAACGGCTTATGGTAATGTCAAATATAACGTTAAAAGTAAAGATGTAAATAATGAACCAATTTTGTTGCTACATAGTATGGAATATGGAACGTCTAGTGTAGAATGGGATTATATAATAGAAGAATTACAAGAAAAGTATACAGTATATACGTTAGACTTTTTAGGTTATGGTCAATCGGACAAACCAAATACACAATACAACCCATATATGTATGTAAGTATAATAAACAATTTTATAAAAGAAGTAATAGGGCAAAAAACAAAAGTGATAGCATCAGGATTAAGTGGAAATTACGTAATACAAAGTATGAGAATGGATATAGAATTATTTTCAAAAATTGTTTTAGTAAGTCCTATGAAATCAAAAAGAAAAATAGATGATTTAGAAGTTAAAATTATAAAAAACATATTTAAAATTCCGCTAGTTAGTGAATTATTAGTTAATTTATTTAGTTGTAAAGGGATATATAATAATATGAATAAGTATAGGTATTATAATGAAGAAATAGAAGATGTTAAAGAATACTTAAAAAAAGTAGAAGAAAATTTAAATTGTAATAAAAAAGAGAATAAAAATATATTTAGTAAAATAATATTAAATAATTTGCATACGTTAATACCAAACAATTATGAAGATGTAAAAAGTGAATTATTAATAGTGTATGGGGAAGAAAGTGATATAGGTGAAGAAGAAAACTTAAATATACAAATAATAGAAGAAAGTAAAAAAATGCCTCATGTAGAAAATAGCGTACAATTTTTAAATAGCATAAGTAATTTTTTAGAATTATAAAAAATAAAACTAGAGATAAATAAAATAAAAAAGAATCTGTATTTTACAGATTCTTTTTTTGTATTCAAGAAAAAAATAAAATAGGTAATAAATTTTAATATAAAAAATAAAATAGAAAGAATAGGGGGGAATATATGAAAAAAATAAGAACAGTAACTAAAAGAAAGATGTTATTTATATTAGTAGCGTTAGAAAGTATATTGGTATTATTAGTTATAAGAGTTGGATACATACAAATCGTTAAATCAGATTGGCTACAAGAAAAAGCATTTGAACAACAAACAAGAGATAGACTAATAAAACCAAATAGAGGTTCAATACTAGATAGAAATGGAGAGGAGATAGCAACTACAAAAACAGTAGCATCAATAAGTGTAATAAATGCACAAATAGAAGACAAGGAAAAAGTAGCAAAAGAATTATCACGAGTGTTAGAATTAGAATATGAATATGTACTAGAAAAAGTAAATAAAAAAGTGGCATTGGAAAGAATAAAAACAAAAGTAGATAGAGAAGTAGCAAAAGAAATAAGAGAATTAGGGTTATCGGGTGTAAAAATAGATGAAGATATACTACGAGTATATCCGTATAATAATTTAGCATCGCATACGTTAGGATTTGTAGGTAAGGATAACCAAGGAATAATAGGTTTAGAGGCTAAGTATGATGAAAGGTTAAAAGGTGAAGCGGGAAAAATATTAACGGAAACAGATGCAAGGGGAATAGAAGTAGAAAACGGTAGAGAAATGCGAGTGGAGCCTATAAATGGTATGAATTTAAAAACTACGTTAGATCTAACAATACAACAGTATGTAGAGCAAACATTAGAAAGTACGTTAGAGAGAACAAAAGCTAAACGTGTATCTATGATATTAATGGATCCTAATACGGGAGAAATATTATCTATGGCAAATAAACCAGATTATAACGCTAACGATCCATTTAAAATAAATGATGAGGAGTTAGAAATGGTGTGGGATTATTTAAGCGAGGAAGAAAAAAATAATAGTTTAAATAGTATGTGGCGAAATTTTGCAATAAATGATACATATGAGCCAGGATCAACGTTTAAAGTAATAACTACGATAGCGGGATTAGAAGAGAGAGTAGTAAATCCAGACACACAATTTGTATGTAACGGACATACTATAGTAGGTGGAATAAAAATAAAATGTTGGAGATCGCCAATGTCACATGGTAATTTAAATTTAGTAGAAGGAGTTATGAATTCTTGCAACCCAGTGTTTATGGACATAGCAGATAGATTAGGAACGGATAATTTTTATAAGTATTTAGATGTATTAAAATTAAATGAACGAACAGGAATAGATTTAGCAGGGGAGGCTACAGGAATATTACATAAGCTTGAAAATGTAGGAGAAGTTGAGTTAGCGACTATGAGTTTTGGTCAATCATTTCAAATAACGCCGATACAACTACTAAGATCAGTAGCAATTACAATAAATGGTGGGTACGAAATAACGCCACATTTAGGAACAGAAATAATAGATTTAGAAGGAAATGTAGTAGAAAAGATGTTTCAAGGAAAAGGTACACAAGTAATATCAAGTGAAAATTCTAAAATTATGAGAGAAACGTTAGAAAGTGTTGTTTATGAAGGAACAGGAAACAAATCATATATACCAGGATATAGAATAGGTGGTAAAACAGCTACATCAGAGAAATTGCCAAGAAGAAGTGGTAAATATATAGCATCATTTTTAACTTTTGCACCAGCAGATGATCCAAAAGTAATAGGATTAGTTTTAATAGATGAACCAGTAGGAGCGTATTATGGTGGGCAAATTGCAGGACCTGTAATGAAAGAAGTGTTAGAAAATGTATTACCGTACTTAGGTATAGAGGCAGTTTATAAAGAAGAAGAATTAGAATTAGAGGAAGTACAAAAAATAATAGTCGAAGATTATATAGGCTTAGGTGCAAAAGAAGTAAAAAAACAATTAAAAGCATTAGGAGTTGCTATAGAATTAATAGATGATAGAACAGATAAACAAAAAGAAGAAGGTATAGAGGGGATAGTATATAGCCAAATACCTAGAGTTGGCGAAGAAATAAATAAGACTAGTAAAATAATTGTGTACGTAAAATAATAGTGATAAAATATAAAAGGAACAAAAAATATAAAAGAACAAAAGAAGAAAGGTAGTGTTATATGAAAATTTTAATAACAGGGTTTGATTCATTTGGTGGAGAAAAAATGAACCCATCTTACGAAAGTGTAAAAAAATTGCCAGATAAAATTTTAGGTTGGGAGGTAGTAAAAATAGAAATACCAACAGTTATAAACAAAAGCATGGATAAAATTGTTAATAACATAAAAAAAATAAAACCAGATGTAGTAATATGTGTAGGGCAAGCAGGAGGAAGAAGTTGTATAACGCCAGAAAAAATAGCGATAAATATAAATGATTTTGCTATAGAAGATAATGAAGGGAATAAAGTAGTTGGTGAAAAAATACAACAAGAAGGCGACGACGGATATTTTAGTACGTTACCAGTAAATAAAATAGTAGAAGATTTAAGAAAGAAAGGTATACCAAGTGATATATCATATACAGCGGGAACATTTGTATGTAATGATGTTTTTTATAACTTGATGTATTATGTAAAAAA
Source organism: uncultured Clostridia bacterium (assembly GCA_947313885.1). Classification (GTDB taxonomy): domain Bacteria; phylum Bacillota; class Clostridia; order Lachnospirales; family CAMZNU01; genus CAMZNU01. Next base: position 48,435 of record CAMZNU010000025.1, read on the forward strand.
GAATAAACTAAATATAAGATGTGGATTTATTCATATACCTTTTGTATTTGAGCAAGTAGTGGATAAAAAAAATACATCGGCAATGACGTTAGAAATGATTACAAAAGGGTTAGATAATGTAATAAGAACTGTAATACAAAATGAAACGGATACAAAAAGTAATTTAGGAACTATATGTTGATAAGAAAGAAAAAGAAGGAGGAGTTATGCAAAAGATAGAAGATTTTACATTACCAAATCAAAATGACGAACTAATAAATTTAAAAAGTATGTTGAGTAAAAAAAGAGTGTTAATAATAATGTATAGAGGTAGTTTTTGAGGTGCTTGAGGGAAACAAATTTCACAGGTCTGTGAAAACTATGAAGAAATAAAAAAATATAATACAGAAATAATATGCATTAGCGGTGATGATGATGTAAAAAAAGCAAAAGAATTTAAAGAAAAAAATAAAATACCTTTTGATGTGTTATATGATAAAAATTTAGACGTTGTAAAACGATTAAATTTTTTAGATATGTCACATAGAGAGGGAAGAACATTCAAAAAATTTGGAGATATATCGTTATCGGGATATATTTATGTAATGAAAGATAGTTATGTAGCATTTGAAACAAAAGGAATATATAATACAAGACCGTCGATAGAAAATTTAATGAGTATGATAGAAGGAACGACAAAAGCGTTACCACTTAATAGAGATAATTTCATATAAAAAAACAACCCAACCATTCATTAACGAACGGTTGGGTTGTTTTTTTATAAATACTCGTTAAATATGTTAGCACAATCAGAAATTTTATTAGTTCTAATAGTGTGTTTAACTTGGGATACTTTAGAGCTACTAACACTAAATTCTTTAAGTCCCATACCTAAAAGTAATTTAGTAGCTTCATCGTTACCAGCGAATTCACCGCACATACCACAGCTAATATTATTTTTCTTAGCAGAGTCTATAACGATTTTAATACTTTTAAGAACGGCACTATGGAAAGTATCGTATAAATTAGCGATATTAGAATTTCCACGATCAACAGCTAAAATATATTGAGTTAAATCGTTAGTACCGATACTAAAGAAGTCAGAGTTTTTAGCTAATTCATCAGCATTTAAAACAGAAGCAGGAGTTTCTATCATAATTCCTACTTTAATGTTTTTGTCATAGCTAATATTTTCTTTATCTAAATCGAATTTAACTTCATCAATAAGTTTTTTAGTATCTAATATTTCGTTAACAGATATAACCATAGGTAACATAATTTGAATAGTACCAAAGGCACTGGCACGTAAAATTGCACGTAATTGAACTTTAAAAATATCTTTAAGTTTTAAACAAAGTCTAATTCCACGAAGACCAAGAAAAGGGTTTTCCTCTTCATCAAATTCGTAATATGGTAATTCTTTATCACCACCGATATCTAAAGTTCTAATTTTTACGTATTTACCGTTGGAACTTTTAGCGACGTCTTTATATATTTCAAACTGTTCCTCTTCTGTTGGGAAGTGGTTAGAATGCATATAAATAAATTCTGTTCTAAAAAGTCCGATACCAGATGCATTTTGTTCAAAAGCTTTTACACATTCATCGACACTACCAGCGTTAGCACAAACAGACAAAGTTTCGCCACATAAAGTAGTAGCAGGTAAATCTTTAACTTTTTCTAAATCTTTTAAATGTTGCAAATATTCATCACGTTTTTTTATGTATGACGATAAAGTTTCATCATCGGGATTAATGATAATATTTCCATTAAACCCATCAACTATTACAACGTCAGAAGTTTTAACATGTTTGCAAACATCATTAGCACCAACTAAAGCAGCAATGCCAAGATTATTAGCAATAATAGATGTATGAGATGTTTTACTACCTAGTTCAGAGACTAAAGCACAAACGTTATCAACATCCATTTTAATTGTGTCGGAAGGTGTTAAATCTTTTGAAATAATGATAGTGTCTTTTTCTAAAGTGTCAAGAGAATCTGTAAAAGGTATATTTTTTATATTACAAATAGCTCTAACGTAAACGTCTTTTAAATCTTCGCCACGTGCTTTTAAATATTCGTCGTCAATGTTTTCAAACATAGCGATAAAACTATCGACAGTTTCTTTAAAAGCTCTATCAGACGGGAAGTTATCATTATTTATTTTATTAATAGTTTCATCGATCAAAGCGATATCGTTTAAAATTTCTAAATGTGCTGTTAAAACATGTTTTTGATCATCTAGTTTGGAAATAGATATAAGATTATTAATTTCATCGGAACTTTTTTTAATAGCATTATTAAAAATATTTATTTCGGTTTCTTTTTGGTCGTTAGTTATAATATTATTTTCGATTGTAATAAAAGGCTTTACATAAACGTAAGCAGTTCCTATTCCGATACCTTTAGATGCACATAATCCTTTTAGTGTATTCATAGTTAATCCTTTCAAATATTATTCTTTAATGTTTTCGATATATTCACAAACTTTAGTACAAACGTCGTCGCTGTTATCACCTTCAACTCTAACAGTTAAAACTGTATCAGCTTTAAGACCAAGAGCTAGAATATTTAATAAGCTTTTAGCATCAACACATTTGTCGTTAAATATAAATAATACTTTGTTCTCAAAAGTTTTAATGAAGTTAACTAATTGTGATGCAGGTCTTGCGTGTAAACCTGTTGGGTTGTTAATAGTTGCTGTTTTTTCAGTCATAATAAAATCCTCCATATTATGTATAAAATTATTTGATTTCTAAAATTTTGTCATTTATAGAAACTAGACCTGTTTTAAGAAGTTTGACTTGTTTACCGTCAAGGTTAGTAACAAGAACAGGTGTTTGAGTTGATGGTAAAGTAGATTTAAGCTTACTTAAATCAATAGTAGCTATTAAATCACCTTGCTTAACAGTGTCACCTTCTTTAACTACAGGTATAATTAGTTGTTCTTTTAATTTTACAGATTCGATACCGATGTGAACAAGAAGTTCGTATTTTTTAGAAGTAATACCAAATGCATGATTAGTATCGGCAACCATGGTGATATTACCACTTATGGGGCTATAAATATTATTATCTCTAGGTGTGAATAAATAACCATCACCAACTATTTTTTCAGAAAATACAGGGTCGATGCAAGTATCTATTGAAGAAATCGTACCATTTCCTATTGAATGTAAAATTGTTTTTTTGTTAAACATAAAACCCATCCTTTCAAATATTAAAAATTAAATTTGAATAATTGGTCAAATTTAGAAAGTAGGGTAAAATTCCCCGTAACTTTAACTTGACCTGTCATAAAGGCACGCTGTGTAGATAAAGTACCTTTTAAAATTCTTTCCCAAACTGTGGAGTTTCCAGAAATGGTAACACCAGAGTTATTAGAAACACCATTAAAGTATGTGCAGTCATTATTATCAATATTTAAATAGCAATCAAAATTTTCATCACCAAAAACATTTAATTGAAAGTTAGTAGTTATCCCGTTAGCTACAGCTGGTTTTAGATGATGAGCTAAACTTTGGATCTTTTGATTGATTGTAGTTGCACGCGGAATAACCTCGTCAGGGGACATAGGTGATAACGGTTCGTTAATTACACTAGGATGACCTGTAAGAAAGTTGTTTAAAGAGTCGGAATATTCCGTATTTAGATTATTGTCAATGTTATTAGGTAGTTCATCAGATAGTATATTATCTAAAAATGCTTTATCAGAATCTGTTTCTAAATAATTATTGTTGTAAATATTATTATTGTCAAAATTACGTTGTTGCTGAGGTTGTTGTTGAGGTTGTTGTTGTGGCTTAGGTTTAGGGATAGTTTTTTTAATCAAAGTATCGTTGTCAACATAAGGGTTTTTAATAAATCTTGTAGAAATATTTTCACCAGACTTAGGAATATTTTTATTAGTCTTAGGAATATTTTTATTAGCTGTAGAAATATTTTTATTAGCTGTAGGAATATTTTTATTAGCTGTAGGAATATTTTTATTAGCTGTAGGAATATTTTTATTAGCTGTAGGAATATTTTTATTAGCTGTAGGAATACTTCTATCCGAAATTAAGTTATTAGGAGTGTTAGAAGTATTAGTTATAACGTTAGACATTGAATGTTGAGCTGTTGTATTTGTAAAAAAACTCCTGTTTTGTCGGAGGTATCGATAAAAGTCTTCAATGTATTTTTCAAGTAATAATTTATTACTTGAAGTTGTAGTTATAGAAGTTGCAACACTGTGATTAATACCAAAACTAATAGAATCAAATCCTCCTAAATGTTGGACAATATCCGATAAATAGTTAAGGCTATTTTTTTCGCCTACCTTGTCAGAGATAGTTAAAAGAAAACAGTTTTTATCTCTAAGGGAATTTTCATAAATTGGTAAAGAAAAATAATCTATAAAATTTTTCATAATAGCGGATGGCATAAGCATATGTGTTGTGCAAATAAGCAAAACACCGTCACTACTAGCAATACTGTTCATAATAGAAGTGACATTTATATTAGGTGAGGGAGAATTTAAAAAAGGGATTTCAAACGTGCTTAGATCAAATTTTTCTAACGTAACATCTAGTTCCGAAAAAGTATTATATATAATTTCCGATAAGCTAAGAGCGTTGTAATTTATATAGTTAGTACAACCATATATAACAGTTACTTTCATATATCCTCCTTATAAACTCAAAATAAATATTTTTAAATTATTGACTAAGTAATTATATCATAAACTTAAAAATAAAACTATTATAAAAATAAATTTATACCAAAACATGTTAATATATTTTAGTGTATTAAGAATAAAAGAATATAAAAAAAGGAATAATAAAAAAAGATATATTAATATATGAAAAAAAGAAAAATTGTAGTATAATAAAAAAAAGATTAATTAGAGGGGGATATGTTGTGAAAAAAATATTAACAAAAATATTAATATGTGTACTAGTTTTAAGTAATTCGGGAAGTAACACAGTTAAAGCGGAAGAATGGGACATAGATAGTTGGGAAGACAATTATTTAGAAGATTACTACGATTATGAATTAAAAATAGATAGCTATAATAAATACGTATTAGAAAAAGTAAAAGATAAATTATTAAATTCATATTTTAGGGTAACGGATACAAAAGAAGTAACGGAAATAGTATACAAAGAAGAAGAGTTAAATAATAAAATAATAAATAGTAATAAAGTTGTGTTAGCAAAAGCAAGTACAAATAAAAATACGACATATTACATTCCAATAAATAGTATTACAAAAGCTAATGAAGAAAATGCCTCGTTTGTAATAAACTATGAGGATATAGAAATATTGTTATCAAATAAATTTTTAGATGTAACGAAAAATCAAGAAATAATCAATGCAAAAAGACAGATGAAAAATAATAGACTAAATGATTTGTACGTAAGGATAGTAATATACCCGAATAAAATAAACTTTCGAATAAGAAATGAACAACCAATAACGGATGTTATAGAACTAGATGTTGATATATTTGGATTCAATAATGAAATAAAAATATTTGATAGTGAAATGGAAGACTATTTACAAAGAAAAGTAAATACAATAGAAAGTATAGGTGATAGTGATAACTTTGATGCGGCCGAAAGTGGAGATTTTGAAAGTTATATAGAAACTGTATTAGAGAAAAACATTTGGGAAACAAGAGATGAACTATATGATGAGTTATTAACGAGTATAGAATTAATAGTATATGACGAAAAAACAGGGAAAGAGTTAGAAAAGGAAATAGATAAAGTAATAAATAATGCTATAAATAAACATATGAAAAAATTAAAAAATGCAATAACTAAAGAAATATCAGAAGGGCTAAAAGTGCTAGATGGTAAAGGTAAAGATGTAAAAAGTGAAATATATAGAGTTGTGGATAGTGCAATAGATAGATTAAAAGTAACATTAAAAAATGAAATGTATAAAGAAGTATTAAAAGATATAAGACAAATAGACGATACAGATGATGCACGTGATTATTATACAAACAAAACGTTAAAAAACTATTTAAATAGAAAGCTTGATAAAAATTTTACGTACTTAGAACAAGAGATATACGATAAAATGTTTTACGATACAACTTTGTATGACTATATAGATGACATAAAGGATATGAGTTTATTGAAAAATAGCACGTTATATGTGCAAAGTAGATTAAATACTATAGCTGACAACATAGCAAAAGAGTATATGAAAGAAGTAAGTGAACAGTTTAGAAGAGAATTACGAGATAATAAATATTATATACCTGTTATGAATTTTGATGCACCTGTATTAGTAAGTAAATGGAATATGGAAAATACTATGAATATAAATGCATACGAAATGTTAAAAACGAGTTGGAGCAAATTGAAAAGCGATTTAGTTACGAATAAAATATATGTATTTATAAATAGACCTATGTTATTTGTATTTACAAAAGAGGATGTAAGATATAATAATTTTGAAAATATGAGTAACGATGAAAGAAATGAAACAATGTTGAAATATAATTTGTACGATGAGTTTAAAGTATTTGGAATAGTTGAAGGAAACAAGTTATTAACAAAAAATGAATTAACGAAAGGTATAGGTAGTATTTTAGGATATGAAGGCAATAATGTAGCTAGTTCGTTAAGAAATATAGGCATAAAAGTACCAATAGGAAATACGAATGAATATATATATGCAACCCAAAGTGATTTGGTTAAAATGGTAATGGGTATATATGAATTAAAAACAGGAACTGCGATAAAATCATATCAAATTAAAAATTTTAATGAAGTAAAACAATTAAAAAATGTTAAAAAAAATGTACTAAAAGAATATGAAGTAGCTGTAGAAATCGGCATTTTAAGTAAAGAAGATGTAGATGGAAATAAAGTAGTTACATTAAAAGAGTTTGTAAAAATAATATCAAACTTAGATAAAAAAGTAGGTGGCTTTTAATGAAGAAAATATTATTAATGTGTGTAGTAATAGGGATAAGTATGCCTTTAATGGGAGTTGAAAAAGTTGAGAGCAGAACAGAAATAAATAGTTCTGATTATAAAGCGATTAACTTTTTAGATGATGTAAATGAAGAAAATGGTACAGATTATAAACTTTTAGATAAAGACTATATAACAATAATACTAACATTAGATTTAGAAGAAGAAGGTAGTGAAGGGATAAGTAGCCAAGGAATAGATGAAATATTAAGAAATAGTAATCATGAAAATATGGTAGGTGTTAAATTTAATGAATTAAACAGTAACACTTACTATTACATAAGATTTAGAAAAGTAAAAGAAGTAGGAAGCGATGTAAATACAGGGTACGAAATAGAGATTGCTAAAGACAGTAGTTATAATGAAAGTAGAAAAGTAATAATAGGAAAAGAAATAAATGAAGAAGGTATTCAATTTAAATGGTCAAGAAGTTTAAAAATAAAAACTAGAGGTGAAATAAACGATAGTATAGATGATAGTTTATTTATAATAGATGATAGAGATTATATAGCAGAAGAAAATATAGATGGTACTATAGAATATATATTTAATGAAAATGAGAGATTTGTATCGAGATTATTAAATAATTTAACTAATCAATATGAAATAGATATATCAAAAGATCATAGCAATATGAGAAAAAGAGTAATAAAAGTTCCGAAGGTAAGTATAGAAGGTTTAGTACAAAGTAAAATGGATTTAAAAATTAGAAGTGTAGGTATAACGACAACATTAGAGAATGTATTTTTAAGTAACGTAGCAAAAGATATGGTAGACGGTAGCAATTTAATAATAACGTTGGAACAAAACAATAGAATATACGGAATGATAGATTTTGAAGATAAAGTATTATCTACACCAGAAAAAATAATAATATCAATTGATGGAGCGTATGGTAAAGTAGTAGATAATATAGGAAGTGGTTTTAAAATAGCACCAAATGTAAATACCGATGTATTACCAGATAATTTAAATATAAATTTTTATAGTACGGAAGATATGAATGGAAAATTTAATATAGAACCTTTAGCTGATGAAATAAATGGCAAAACGGGAAAAACCTATTTTTTATTAGGAACAAATTTGCCAAAGACATTAGCGGTTAAAAATGAAATAAATGATTTAACTAAAAAACTAAAAATAACAGATATGGAATATTATTATGAGGATTTAAGAATAAATACTACACAATTTAATAATATAATAATAGCTATATTAAAAAATGATCGTGAAGTGAGTATGAATGAGAAGCTAAGTAAAAATAAATATAATTTTTTAGGTAAATCGCAAATGCTAGTATCAGGAAAGTATGTTACAAAAGAAGCAGGTATATCGTCGATAGTAAAATTATATGAATTAAAAAATAAAAGTAGAATACATATAGAAAGTGAAATTAAACTCTCAAATAGAAATAAAATTACTCCAAAATACAGAAATAGTATAAAAAAAGCTATATCAGTAGGCTTAATAGATAATGGTGTAGATTTTAAAAGTAATATGACATTTAAAGAATTTGTATATTTAATAAATAGAATTTAATAAATATAGTGTATATAAAAAAAGAGTTTCTTAACTAAGAAACTCTTTTTTTTATACACTAACACCTTTAGTAAATGAGGCAACATCTATATATTTACTTCCGTCATCAATGAGGATAGCATCATTAGTAATTTCAATTATTTTTAAAACAGCGGATGTTTTATGTGATTTAGCTGATGTAGTTACAGCAAAGGCTATACTATAATTCGTAGAAATAAAAGCGATAGAATAGGGGTCGTTGTTGTAATTATTAAAAGTATTTTTTAATAAAAAAGATGATTTAGATGTAACATAGACATTTTTTATTTCATTAGTGACACCACGTCCTAAATTTTGATAAATATCATAAACACCATCTAAATTAAAATTTAAATTAATACAATATTTCATATCATGTATTTTAAGTGATTGTAAAATATCAATGGCTATAGGGGTAAGTATTTTTCTAGAATCTTTAAAACCATCAACTTTAATACGATCACCTATAAAGTTTTTTTCTTTAAGGTTGCAAAGCCCTTGCACTTGATCAGCTCCGTTATCACCTTCTAATTTTAATAAAGTCTTTTCTTTAATATGCCCGTTGGCAATATCATCTAAAATAGAAGTTTTTAAGTTAGTAAAATAATGTAAAAAGTTACTAGTGGGATAAGTAAAATTAATATTGTTAATAATTTTATTTATAGTCATAATTATATCTCCTTAATAAGATCGTTAACTACTGCACTGGTTAGGATCATTCCAGCTACAGACGGAACAAAAGAAATACTTCCTGGTGGTTTTTTATATTGTCCTTTTAGAACAGTATCATAATCAATTAGTTTTGGGTACTCTGTTGAGAAAAGTACTTTTAGTTTTTTGATTCCAATTTTTTTAACGCCAAGACGAATAGATCTTGCTAAAGGGCAAATAGATGTTTTTTTTATATCTGTTATAACGAATTTTGTAGGGTCTAATCTATTGCCAGTTCCAAGACAAGTTATTATTTTAATATTATTATGATGGCAATATTGTATAACGTCTAATTTAGATTTAACGGTATCGATAGCATCAATTACATAATCAACAGATGAATCGAGAAAGGTAGCAATGTTATGTTCATCTATAAATAAATCATAAGTAGTTACATTACAATTAGGATTAATAGAAGAGATTCTATCTTTCATAACATCAATTTTATGTAGTCCTATTGTATTTTGAATGCTATGTATCTGACGATTTAGATTTGTAATATCTATAGTATCGTTATCTACGAGTATCAAATTTTCAATACCAGAACGTACTAAACCTTCAGAGGCAAAACTGCCAACACCACCTATGCCTAAAACAGCTACTTTTTTATTTTTCAATATTTCGATATTAGTACTTCCAAGAAGTAATTCCGTTCGCGTAAATTCATAATGGTTCATATGTTAAAATTCCTTTTATAATAGGTATATAATATATATTTATTTTTTTGGTATATAAACAATAGAATCTAGAGGCGGAAAAGCGTCTATTATATCCGCATCTATAGCCCATTGCATAGCATTAATACCTTCCACAATATTTAAAGGTGAAGACTCTTGAAAAACAAACCTATCTATATGTCCACGTAAACTATCATCTAAGTTATAAGACTCAAATAAAGTGTCCTCAAATTGTGAATCTGTCATATTATTTAAAATAGTAATAGCTTCATTATACACGTCTAAAAAAATATCGACTTCTTTACTGTTAGAATCAACAAAATCTTTTCTAAATGAAAAAGATACAATCGATGAATTAATATCATCCGATGTAATAATAAGCTTATGCCCCTCTTTAATAGCCATAGATAAAAAAGGTTCTGGCAATATAGCGGAAGTAGGATGATTATAATTTAATAGTTGTAATCTTTTTGGAATTGAAGGAACATCGATTTTGTTTATATAAGAATTTTCCAATCGATAGTTTTCCAAAAATTGATCCAAGGTATAATCAATAACAGTATTTTTAGAATATAGAATATCTGAATTTTTAAAATCTGATTTAGTAGAGAAAGTACTTGAAACTAGTCCAAGTGTTTCTTTAGTTGACGTTATGGTAGTCGTTGGTACGCCAGCCGAGTAATAAGAGGCAACAGCGATCAAATCAGTAGTTAGACCTATAAGTTCATTATTTAAATAATCCTCATCGCGTTCGTCAGAAGATTTATACATAACTAAGTCAAAGTAAAATCCTTTTTCTTTAAACATGTTATTATTATGTGCATATAATATAGGAAATCCAGAAAGCGAAGGTATTAAGCCGACTGTATTAGTTGGTAATTTTTCAGTGTTAGTAAGAATGTCATTACTGTTTAAATATGTAGTGAAATTTGCAGTATTAACACATCCGGATAAAATAAGAATTAATGATAGTAAAAGTAAAATTTTTTTCATAAAGACCTCCTGTTTTAAAATTATTTTTCAGAGCGAACTAAATCATTATATGTTGGTGCTGTATATAATATACCAGCATTAATAGACCACTCAATTGCACTATTAATTTGGTTATAATCTATAGGGGTAACTAAATTAAAATTAAATCTATCAAGATGACCGCGTAAATCTTCGCTAAATCCATAAGATTCAAACATATAATTTTCAAATTGTTCATCACTCAAATTATTTAATGCATTTACAGACTCATTATAAGCGAGTAAAAATTTATTTATAGCTTCATTATTAGCATCTAAAAAATCTTTTTTAAATGCGACACTAACTAAGTTAATACCAAGTTCAGAACTAGTAGTTAAAACTTTACCACCGTTAAGTTTTGCCATAGATAAAAAAGGTTCAGGTAAAACGGCAGAATCAGCATCACCTTTAGCTAACATTTCAACACGTAGTGGTATAGCGGGTATAGATATTTTGTTAATGGATTCTATTGGTAAATTATTATGTTCAAAAATTTTGTCTATAGTATATTCAATAATTGAATTTTTAGAATATAGAATATCACTACCTACTAAATCATCAATTGTATCGTATGACGAGTTAGGACTTAAAACTAAACCGAAATTTTCCATAGAAGAAGTTACAGTTGTAGTAGGTATATCAGCTTTATAAAAAGTTAATATGCCGATCAAGTCAGCTGTTACAGCATTAATTTGATTACCTATGTAAGCAATATCTCTATCTTTAGCAGAAAAAAATTTTTCTACAGTAACATCGACACCATTATTTTTAAAAATATCATTATCGTCAGCATAAAAAATAGGCATCGACGATATAGATGGAATAGAACCTATTGTAATAATAGAACTTTGAGAATCATTTTCTTTATTGGTACAACTTATAAAAATAAAAGTAACGACTAAAACCATAACTAATTTAAATTTCATATATTTCTCCTAAATAGTAATAAATTAATAGTAACAAAGTAACATAAGATTATCAATAAATACATAAAAATATATGAGAATAATTAAGAAAAATAAAACAGTATACTTAAAAAAATAAAAAAGATTTATTAAATGTCTAAAATACGTTTAATGAAAAAAAATGAAAAATCTAATTAAGAAAGTTTCTTCAAAATAATTACATAGTAAATAGAGTTAAGGGAAAGTTTATAAAAAATTAATTAGAGTTATTTTGATTAGGCGGGATTCATATAGACATTATAGGGAGTAAATAGTTCAACAATTATCGCGAATAGGGGAAATATATGAAAACAATGGACTGTTATAGTTATAAGCTAAAATAAAGTTTTTAGAAATGCATAAGAATTTTTAGAAAAGTTAAAAAAGATGAGAAGGAGGTTAGTAAATAAAAGTAAAACATTTGAAAGTAATAAAGCAACTATTTAAAATTATAGTCTTAAACATATGGTTTGTTTTTTGTGTGTTCAATCAAAATTTTTAGAAGTGGCTATTATAATTATTTATCTCAAAAGTAGTAGAGATAAATAAGAAGCAAAAGATTTGCGAGATAAATTACAACAAATACTATAAAAAAATTGATAAGGAAAAAATTCAAATTGGATTCAAATTGCTTTATTATTCAGATCAAAGCATTCATTATACCAATCCTAAATTCCAAAAATAGTTGAAAGAAATATCAATATATATGTAGGTGATGAAATTGTTGGAGCATGCCATTTTTTGGTTATATGAAAGATAACATTACTTTAAAAGAGTTTAATAAATTAAAATGTATAAACAAGTTTATTTATTATTACACTAATCATAGGTATTATGGGTAAAAAGGCAAAAAAGATGACTCCTGTATAAATACAGGGTCATCTTTTTTGTTTCACTATTTAAATGCTTTTTTTAATGTCATTAAGTTAGCTTTATGATCATTTTTTATTATTTTTTTTCTACTAAATCGATAACATCTTGAATAGTTTTAACTTCTTCAATGTTATCAACTGTAATATCAAATTCATCTTCAACATCAGAAATCATTTGGAATAAATCTAATGAATCAGCATCTAAGTCGTCTAATAAGTTTGTTGATGGCGTTAAAGTATCACCATCTACGTCTAAGTTTTCTACTAAAATTTCTTTAATTTTTTCAAATATCATTTTATTCTCCTTTTAATTTAAATAATTATAAACATTATATATTATAATTTTTATTCATACAAGTAAAAATTATGTATACATACCAAAATTTCTAAACCTATCATATCTATTACATATAAGTTGTTCGCTATCTAACTTACAAAGAGTGTATAAAGTTTTTAAAATATAAACTTTGATTAAATCGTAAGTTAAATCAGCATTATTTTCTAAACCGTTAGATGGTTCGGCAATTATTTTATCAACAATTTTTAAGTCTAGTAAATCAGATGCTGTAAGTTTCATTAATGTAGCGGCATCAGATGCCTTATCATTACTTTTCCAAAGAATGCTAGAAAATCCTTCTGGTGATAAAACAGAGTATACAGCATTTTCTAAAATAACTACGTTATCAGCAACGGCAAGAGCTAAAGCACCGCCAGAACCACCTTCACCAGTAATAATAGATATTATAGGAACTTTTAAAGTTGACATTTCAAGAAGGTTTTTAGCAATTGCTTCACCTTGTCCGCGTTCCTCGGCTTCTTTACCGCAAAAAGCACCCGCAGTATTAATAAAACAAATAATAGGGCGGTTAAATTTTTCCCCTTGCTTCATTAAACGTAATGCTTTACGGTAACCCTCAGGGTGAACTTGACCAAAATTAGTTTTAATATTATCTTCAAGATTTTGACCTTTTTGAATACCTATAACAGTTACAGGTTTTTTATCTATAGTGGCAATACCTCCTATAATAGCTTTATCATCTCTAAAAGATCTATCACCAGCAAATTCAATAAAATCATCAAAAATATTATTAATAAAATCAAGAGAAGTGGGGCGTTTAATATTTCTAGCTATTTTAACTTTATCATAAGCGCTACTCATTATAATCACCTACCAGATGTATTTTTAAAATATTACTTAAAGTTTCATATATTTCCCTACGTGGTACGATTTTATCAACAAATCCACATTCTAATAAAAATTCACTAGTTTGAAAGTTATCAGGTAGATTTTCTTTTAAAGTTTGTTCGATAACACGACGTCCCGCAAATCCTATAAGGGCATTAGGTTCGGCGAGAATAATATCTCCTTGCATTGCAAAACTTGCAGTAACACCACCTGTAGTAGGATCTGTTATAAATGAAATATAAAGTAATCCGTGGTCACTATGGCGTTTAATAACAGCACTAACTTTTGCCATTTGCATAAGAGAAATAATAGTTTCTTGCATTCTAGCACCGCCAGAACATGTAAATAAAACAACAGGTAATTTATATTTAATTGCATATTCAAATAACCTTGTAATTTTTTCGCCAACAACAGAGCCAAGACTACCCATCATAAAATGACTATCCATAACACCGATACAAACTTTTTTATAATGTATATTACAAGTTCCTGTAACGATTGCAGAAGTTAAATTAGTTTGTTGTTGTGCTTTTTTAATTTTGTTTTCATATCCAGGAAAATTAATAGGGTTTACACTATTTAAGTTTTCATTAAATTCAACAAAACTATCTTTATCACATACGAGCTTTATACGTTCAAAAGCCGTAAGTCTGCTTAATTGTCCACATTTAGGGCATATTTTATATTTACCTAAAGATTTTTGATAAATAATTTTATTACAGCCAGAACATTTATCAAAAGTTCCAACAGGAGCATTTGCTTCATATTTTTGTGATGGAATTTGTATATATTTTTTTTTATTTAGCATATTAAACCTCTTTCAATAAATTGGATATCATAATTACAATTTATGAAATCGTTATTTTGTAAAATTTGTTTTTGAAAACTTATGTTAGTACAAATTCCATCTATAGTAAGTTCATCAAGAGCTAAATTCATTTTGATAATAGCATCTTCACGGGTTTTGCCAAACGTAATAACTTTAGCAATCATTGAATCATAAAATGGAGGTATAGAATAACCACTATATACCGCACTATCAAAACGGTATCCAATACATCCGCTATTATAATGAATAAAATCAATTGTTCCTGCCATAGGCTTAAAATTATCATCAGGATTTTCGGCATTAATTCGGCATTCAATACTGTGACCTAAAATATTAACATCATCTTGTGTAAAAGACAGTTTATTACCAAAGGCTATACTAATTTGTTCTTTAACTATATCAATACCTGTTATCATTTCTGTAATAGGGTGTTCAACTTGAATTCTCGTGTTCATTTCCATGAAATAAAAATTACCTTCGCTATCGTATAAAAATTCTATAGTACCAGCACTATAATATCCAACATGTAAACCAGCTTTTACAGCTGTGTTACAAATTTCCATTCTAGTTTTGTCATCTAATATATAAGCGGGTGCTTCTTCTAAAACTTTTTGGCTGTTTCTTTGTAAAGAACAATCCCTTTCAAATAAATGAACTACATTGCCATGTTCATCACCTAAAATTTGAACTTCTATATGTCTTGCATTAACAATAACTTTTTCGATATATAAACTTCCATCATTAAAAGCTAATAAACTTTCGCTTTGTGCATTTTCAAATGATGCTTGTAAATTACTTTCTTCATGTACTATTCTAATTCCTTTACCACCACCACCAGCAGATGCCTTAATAATTACAGGGTAACCATATTCATCAGCAAATGCTTTAGCTTCAGTCCAATCTTTTAATATTCCAGCACTACCAGGTATAACAGGAACGTCAGCCTCGATCATAGTTTTTCTAGCATTAGACTTATTACCCATTTTATTTATAACAGATGAACGTGGTCCGATAAATTTGATACTACAATCTCTACACATCTTAGCGAAAGTGTAATTTTCAGATAGAAAACCAAACCCAGGGTGAATAGCATTAGATTTAGTTGCAATAGCAGCACTTAAAATATTTTCCATATTTAAGTAACTATCAGAACTTTTATGTGTACCAACACAAATAGATTCATCGGCAATTTTAACATGTAGAGCATCTTTATCAGCTAATGAATATATAGCTACTGTTTTAATATTTAGTTCTTTACAAGCTCTAATAATTCTAACGGCTATTTCACCGCGGTTTGCAATTAAAATTTTATTAAACATTTTACACCTACTTTATAAAAAAGGTAAAGATACCACTAACGGCAACTTTATCATTAACATATGCGACTCCTTTACCAACGCCACATGTACCTTTAAATTTAGTAATTTCCATTTCCATAGTTAAAACATCACCAGGTTTAACTACTTGCTTAAATTTAACTTTATCAATAGCACCAAAATATGCTATTTTATTTTTGAACTGTTGTTGACTTAAAACCATAAATGCGCCAGTTTGTGCTATAGCCTCAACTATTAAAACTCCTGGCATTACAGGTTCATTAGGGAAGTGACCTCTAAAAAAATCTTCATTCATAGTAACATTTTTAATAGCTACAACTTTTGAACCGATTTCGGCATTTCCACATTCAACAATTTTATCTATAAGTAAAAAAGGTGGTCTATGTGGTAAAACATCCATTATTTTTTTAATATCATACATAAAAATATCCCCCTATAGTCTATATTATACGCATTACACATTGATTAAATTCTAACAAGCTACCATCAGAAACTAAAATTTCACTAACTTCACCAGTAACGTCAGAAGTTATTTCATTAATAACTTTCATAGCTTCAATAATAAAAAGTACATCGCCTTTTTTTACTTTATCGCCAACTTTTACAAATGGCGGGCTATCAGGTGAACTACTTTGATAAAACGTACCAACGATAGGTGATAAAACATCAGTTCCTATTGATTTTTTTGGAATACGTAAATCTTTAGTAACGCTATCTACATTTAAAGATGATAATTTTAAAATTGGTTCAACTGTTTTTGAAGTATTTCTTTTAAGGCTAATTGATACACCATCAATTTGTAAATCTATGTTTACTATATCTGTTTTTTGTATAGTTACTATAAAATCTTTTACGTCTTTATAATCCATATTAACTCCTTAATCCACATATTTTTTAAAACATAACATTTCGTTGTGACCGCCAAATCCTAATGAATTAGAAAGTGCATATTTCATAGGAACTTTAACGCTTTTATTAGGCGTATAATTTAAATCACAATTATCGTCTTTGACATTATAATTTATAGTTGGAAAAGCTATATCATTTTCTAAAGCTTTAACTGTGGCAATAGCTTCAATAGCACCAGCGGCACCTAATAAATGCCCAGTCATTGATTTAGTTGAAGAAATATTTATATTTTTTGCTTTGTCTTTAAATAAATGTTTTATAGCTTTAGTTTCGGCAATGTCATTATAATACGTTCCCGTACCATGAGCATTTATATAAGTTACATCATCAATAGATGCATTACTTTCTTTTAAAGCATCGGACATAGACTTACTAGCCATTTCACCAGATTCTAATGGTGATGTAATATGGTTAGCATCACAAGTTGATCCGTATCCAGTTATTTCGGCATAAATTTTAGCACCTCTTTTTATAGCATGGTCATAAGATTCTAAAATTAAAATACCAGCGCCTTCACCCATTACAAAACCACCACGTTCTTTATCAAAAGGTATAGATGCTTTATTAATGTCTGTAGAAGTTGATAAAGCTGTTAAATTTTGAAAACCAGCAATGCTAGCCGGTGTAATGCTAGCTTCTGTACCACCAGTTATAAAAATATCAGAATAACCATGTTTAATATTTCTAAAGGCTTCTCCGATAGCACTATTAGATGAGGCACAAGCTGTTACTAAAGTTTTGCAACTACCGTTAGCACCATACTTCATAGAAACGTTGCCAGCAGCCATATTACTTATAGTCATAGGTATAAAAAGAGGCGAAATTTTATTAGAGCCTTTAGCAAATGATCTTGAAAACTGTGTTTCCATAGTAGTGAAACCACCAATACCAGTACCTAAAACTACAGAAAATCTATCTTTGTCAATATTATTTAAATCAAGCTTACTATGTTTAATAGCTTCATCAGTAGCTATTAAAGCATATGCTGTAAATAAATCCATTCTTTTAAATTCTTTTTTAGTTAAAACGTCATCATATGAAAAATCATTAATTTCACCTGCGAAATTAATTTTACAATTTTCAAAAGTACCTTTAACTAGTTTTGATAAACAGTTTTTACCTTCTAAAAGGTTGTTATAAAATTCGTCTACATTTTTTCCAGCTGGGTTTATAGTACCCATACCAGTAATTACTACTCTATTCAAAATAAAACCTCCTACATATTCATTCCGCCATCAACACTAATGCATTGACCTGTTATATATTTACTTTGTGCTAAAAATAAAACTAAATTACTAACATCATCAGTTGTACCGATTCGTTGTAAAGGTATAAGACTAGTTATTTTATCTTTAACGTCGCCTTGTATAAAATTTGTCATATCTGTATCTATAAAACCAGGGCATACAGCGTTAACAGTAATTCCGCGACTACCGATTTCACGAGCTAGCGATTTAGTCATTCCAAGAACACCAGCTTTACTAGCAGCATAATTAACTTGCCCCATGTTACCAGCTAGCCCAACGAAACTAGACATATTAATAATAGTACCGCTTTTTTGTTTAAGCATAATTTTAGTAACGTGTTTCATCATATTAAATGAACCTTTTAAATTTACATCTATAACACTATCAAAATCATCTTCTTTAAGCATAATTATTAAATTATCTTTAGTAATACCAGCATTATTAACGAGAACATCAACAGAACCATAAGTTTTTTTCGCAAACTTTACAAGCTCTTTAGATTCGTTAAAATCTGCTACATTAGCTTTAAAAGAACATACATTATATCCATCATTAGTTAATTGTGAAACAAGTTCTGTAGGCTCTGTAGAAGAATAGTTAATAACAACATTTGCACCTTGACGTGCAAAATCAATAACTATTTGTTTACCGATACCACGTGAACCACCTGTAACTATTACTGTTTTATTTTTAAACATTTTCCACCTCTAAACTTTCTAAATAAAAATTAAGTGACTTTAAATCTTCTATATGAAAAACTTTAACATCTTTATTAATTTTCTTAACAAAGGAAGCTAAAGTTTTAGAAACACCAAGTTCTACAAAAGTAGTAACTCCGCAATCTATTAATTTTTCAACACTTTGATAAAATTTAACTTGACTTTTAATTTGCAAAGTCAATAGATCAACAATTTCAGAATCTGCTATGAAGTCAGCGTTAACGTTACTTATAACAGGTACATCTAAATTATGTAAATTTAATTTATTAAGTTCTTTATTAAGTTCTAAAGAAGCGGTTTCCAACAATGAAGTGTGAAAAGCACCATTAACTTTTAATTTAATTGATTTATATTTTTGTTCTTTTAAAATAGAAACAGCTTTTTCAAGAGGCTTTATTTCGCCAGATATAATTATTTGGTTAGGAGTGTTAAAATTTGCGATTTCAATAATACCTAAATGTTTACAACTGTTTATAGTTGACTCAATGACATTAATAGGTGTTTTTAAAATAGCATACATACCACAGTCCAAACCAATAAAAGCATTTTCCATAAGTTTGCCTCTTTTGTTAACTAACAATAACCCTTCTTCAAAAGAAAAAGCATTACTAGCAACTAAAGCACTATATTCACCAAGGCTTAAGCCAAAATGATAATCAGCATAAATGCCTTTAGACTTCAATAAAGAAAATATTGAATAACTAGTAGTTAATAAAGCGGGTTGTGCATTACTAGTTTTTTTAAGTTCATTTTCATCTTCAAAACATATTTTAGTTAAGTCATATCCTAAAATTTCATTAGCTTTTAAAAAAATATCTTTAACTATTGGATAATTATCATATAAGTCTTTACCCATGCCAAGTTTTTCCGCACCTTGACCACTAAACATAAAAGCCGTTTTCATTTACACACCTAACCTTTTTTTTGTGTTTTCAAATTCTACAACTATATCATCAATAATTTCTTTTGAAGATTGTTCTTTATTAATCATACCAGCGATTTGCCCAGCCATTAAAGTTCCAGTAATAACGTCACCAGAAACAGCTCTTTCTAATGCACCTAGAGTGATTTTTTCTAGTTCATCAAAACAAGGTACTTCTTTAGCAAATTCTTTTCTTTCTATTATTTCATAATCTTTAGTTAATTTATTTTTAAGTCCACGTACAGGGTGACCAGTAATAGCACCAGTAGTAACAGTTGATATATCAGAACTTTTTAAAATCTTATCTTTGTAATTTTGGTGAATTATACATTCTGTAGATACTAAAAATCTAGTACCAATTTGAACTCCTACAGCACCTAATGCAAACATTGCAAAAGCACCACGCCCGTCACCGATTCCACCAGCAGCTATGACAGGTATTGAAACAGCATCTACTATTTGAGGTATTAGAGGTAGTGTAGTAGTTTTACCGATATGTCCACCAGCTTCCATACCTTCTGCAATAATTGCATCAACACCAAGACGTTCCATACGTTTAGCTATAGCTACACTAGGAACAACAGGAATAACTATAATGTCATTTTCTTTAAACTTATTCATATATTTAGATGGGTCACCAGCACCAGTAGTTACGATAGGGACACCTTCTTCGCAAATGGCATCAACTATATCATCACAAAATGGTGAAAGTAACATAATGTTAACGGCAAAAGGTTTATCCGTTCCTTTTTTTATTTTTCGTATTTCGTTAACAATGTAATCTTTAGGTGCATTACCACCAGCTAAAATTCCAAGTCCGCCCGCTTCTGACACACTAATAACTAAAGAACTTTCAGAAATTCTAGCCATAGCACCTTGCAAAATAGGATATTTAATATTTAATAGTTCGCATAAATTTGTTTTCATAATATCTCCCTTTTAATAGTTCGTATGTTTAATTTTTTTTGCACATGTATATAAAACTATAATGTAATTACTAAACTACCACAACTCATGCCACCGCCAAAGGCGGTAAGTAAAATGTTTTGTTTACTACCTAGTGTAAGTGAATCGTTATTAAACATTTCATCTAAAATAATAGGTAAGCTTCCAGCAGATGTATTGGCAACTTTATCAATGTTAGTAAAAACTTTAGAAGGGTCACACTTTAATTTACGTGCTAAAACTTCAATAATTCTTATATTAGCTTGATGTGGTACAACAAAGTCAATATCATCGATAGTTAAATTTACATTTTCTAAAGTCGATATTATATTTTTCATAACAACTCTAGTTACAAAATTAAAAACATCACGACCTTTCATAGATAAATAAGGGTAACCATCTTCTTTATTTAGGGTGTTATTAACTCCAGTAAATCCACTAACAATAAAATCATGTTTATCACCATGGGTTTCTAATTTTTCAGATATGATACCAGTATTATCATCTGTACGTTGTAATAAAATAGCACCAGCACCGTCGCCAAACAAAACAGATGTAGTACGATCGGTATAATCAAGTTGCTTAGATGTAACTTCACCGCCAATAACTAAAATATTTTTATAATTACCACATTTAATGTATTTATCAGCAGTAGATAGTGCAAAAACAAAACCGCTACAAGCAGAATTAATATCAATAGCCATAGCGTTAGAGGCTTTTATGTTACCTTGAACTAATGCAGATACACTAGGAATAGTGTAATCAGGCGTAGAAGTAGCAACTATAATGGCATCTAAAATTAGGGGATCAATATTAAATTTTTCTAAAAGTATGTTAGCGGCATTAGTACATAATACAGATGTATTAACTTTAGATACATGACGTTGTTTTATACCTGTTCTCGAATAAATCCATTCATCAGACGTATCTAAAAATTTACTAAAATCATCGTTAGTTAATATATTTTCTGGTAAGTAAGAACTATGTCCTACTATTTTACTTGTGTACATGTGAATCCTCCTCAATTATTTCTGTGAAAAAAGTAGTTAAATTACTAAGTGCAGTGCCTAAGGAATTTAATTGTTCTCTATTTAATGTTTTTATTGTAGATTTAATCATTTCATCGTGAAATTTGGCATGACTATTAAAAATACTTATTCCATTTTTCGTTAATGATAAATATGATATACGTTTATCATTAAAATCTTTATATCGGCACACATAATTTTTTTTTAAAAGTCGATTAACGACAGGGGTAAGTGTGCTAGGAGTTATATATAAATTAGAAGCTAAGTCACCGAGTTTTACAGGTGAAAAATTTCCTATCGACTCAATAACATGGACTTCATTTATAGTTAAATTTACATTTTCTTTTTGCAGCCAAAGATTTTCAAATTGATTTATTTTGTTAAAAACTGTTACAAACAACGTGTTAATAGCTGTTTTTGTCGAAATCATAAAATCACCTCACAAATAGTTTGATATTCAAAGTATAAAGATGTATTATATAAATGTCAATGAAAAAGTAAGTATAAAAATAGTGTAAAATATTAAAAAATTACACAAATTTAAATATAAAAGGAGGAGAGGGATTATGAAAAAATTAGAAATAGGACATATGAAAATTAAGTATCCAATAATACAAGGAGGCATGGGTGTAGGTGTTAGTTTATCGAAACTGGCAGGAGCTGTATCGAAAGCTGGCGGGTTAGGGGTAATATCTACAGCACAAATAGGATTTAGAAAACCGTTATTTCAAACAGATTCATTTAAGGCGAATATGGAAGCTATTGAAGAAGAAATAAAAAAAGCTAAAGAAATTTGTAATGGTGGATATATAGGTGTAAACATAATGGCAGTAACACATAGATATGATGAATATGTAAAAAAAGCTATTGAATCAGGAGTAGACTTAATAATTTCAGGTGCAGGAATAGCGAAAAGTTTACCAAGTTTAGTAAAAGGAACAAATACATCTTTTGCTCCAATATTTTCATCATTTAAAGCTACAAAAATAATTTTAAAAATGTGGGACAAAAAAGAAGGTGTAGTTCCAGATGCTATAATTATTGAAGGACCAGAAGCGGGAGGACATTTAGCATTTAAAAAAGAAGAATTAGAAAATGTAGATAAACTAAATTTTAATGAAGAAGTAAGAAAAATAATAGAACATGTTAAAGAGTACGAAAAAAAATATAAAAAGAAAATACCAATAATATTTGCAGGTGGAATTAGAAATAATGAAGATGTAGAAAATAAACTTAAAATGGGTTTATTAGGAGTTCAAGTAGCAACAAAATTTGTAGCAACAAAAGAGTGTGATGCTAGTGATGAATTTAAAGAAATGTATGTAAATAGTAAAGAAGAAGATATTCAAATTACAGTAAGCCCTGTAGGGATGCCGGGACGTGCTTTAAAAAATGATTTTTTAAAACATAGAGAAAGAAAAGAAATTAATAAATGTTATAAGTGTTTGTCGAAATGCGATATAAAAACTATACCGTACTGTATTACAGAAGCATTAGTTACATCTGTAAAAGGTAAAGTTCAAGATGGGTTAATGTTTTGCGGTGCAAAAGTTCATGAAATAACAGAAATAACTTCAGTAGAAGAAGTTATGAAAGAATTAACATCTAAGAAGTATAAATTAAATACAAATAGTTATTAATGGTTAGATAAATTGCTTACAGCTGCGTTGTGAGAGATGTTAAATGGTATATAGTGGTAGATGCAGATATAAAAATCAAAGAAAAATGAGGTTTTCGAATTATAAATAAAAAACCTATGAATAAATAGAAGTAAATAAAAAAATGATTATGGTTTTATTCAATCATAAGTAAAGAATAGGGTTATATAAATTGTTGCCAATTTCATTAATAATAATCAAAGCATAAAAAATTTAGTTCGAGAATTTTTATTGTCATATAAGCCATAGGAAAAATTTAAATATTCAAATAAATTAAATGAATATTTAAAGGAAAAAGAGTTTAAAAAAGATAAAGTAATTTCAAAATCTGTAATTGTGTGATATAATTTTATATATTATATATTATAAAACTATGGAGGTAATTATGGATAAAAATAATATGAAAATAAGATTAGATTTTAATAATATGTTAGAGGAGTATTTGGGGGATAAAGGTATTTCTCTTAAGCAGATCGATGGATTAAAAAACAAAATAGAAAAAGCGAATAAAGAAATGGTAACAAAAAGAGAAGCGGGAAAGATGGATTTTAGAAATTTACCAAATAACCAAGACGATGTCGTAAAAGAAATTAAACAATATGTAAATGATGTAAAAGATAAATTCGAAGCATTTGTAGTTTTAGGTATAGGAGGATCAGCATTAGGACCTATGGCAGTACATCAAGCTATAAACCATCCGTATTATAATGAAGTAAGTAGGGAGAAAAGAGGTGGATTCCCGAAATTTTATGTTGCAGATAATGTAGATCCAGAGAAGTTAACGTATCTTTTTGAAACGATAGATATAACAAAAACATTATTTAACGTAGTTTCAAAATCAGGGCAAACGTCGGAAACTATGTCACAATTTATGATAGTGAAAAAAATGTTAGAAGAAAAAATGGGCAAAGATGCTAAAAATAACATAGTATGTACGACGGATAAAGAAAATGGTAACTTAGTATCTATTTGTGAAGAAGAAGGATATAAAAAATTTATAATACCTAGTGGAGTTGGGGGACGCTTTTCAGAACTTACACCAGTTGGACTATTACCAGCATGTATGACAGGTGTTGATATAGAAGAACTTTTAAAAGGTGCATCATTTATGGATGAAATTTGTAAAAATGAAAATATATTTGAAAATCCAGCTTATATGTACGGTATTCTTAATTACATTGCTATGGAGGAAGGAAAAAACATTTCAGTAATGATGCCATATGCCGATTCATTAAAATATATTTCAGATTGGTACGGACAATTATGGGCCGAGTCATTAGGTAAATCAGTTAACAATAATGGTGATAAAGTTAATACAGGTCAAACGCCAGTTAGAGCATTAGGTGCTACGGATCAACATTCACAAGTGCAGTTATATATGGAAGGACCAGATGATAAAGTAATAGTATTTTTAGGAGTAGATAAATATAAAGAAAAGTTAGTTATTCCAAAAAGCTATGAAAATGTTCCTAGTCTTAGTTTTTTAGGTGGAGAAAGCCAAAATAAATTAATCAAGGTAGAGCAAATGGCTACAGAGTATGCATTAATGGAATCGGGTAAATTAAACATGACATTAACGTTACCAGAAGTAAATGAATTTACAATAGGTCAAGTATTATACATGTTCGAAGTTGCTACGGCATATGCGGGAGAGCTTTTAGAAATTAATGCATTTGATCAGCCAGGAGTTGAGGCAGGTAAAAATGCAACATATGCAATGTTTGGAAGAGACGGATATGAAAAAAAGAAAAAAGAAATAGAAAACAGACCGGTTAAAAAAGAAAAGTATATAATATAGAAGGAACCAAAAAAGAACCAAAAAAACCTCAAGATAAAATCTAGAGGTTTTTTGGTTTTATTAGCATTACTCTACTGTAGCAGATTTAGAAAGGTTACGCGGTTTATCAACATCTAGACCTAAATCAATACAAATATTTAAAACTTTTTACTGTTGGTGTTGATATGTTATTGTTTAAAATGGACGAATATATTACAATTGGTATATTATATAGAAGAAAAAAATAAATTTATAATAGGAGGCTTAAAATGAAATTTGAAATGACACATATATGTTTAAGGGTTTTAGATTTAGAGAAGGCGGTTAAATTTTATAAAGAAGAATTACAATTAAAAGAAACAAAGAGGATAGAACATAAAGAATATGGGTTTACACTAGTATATTTATCAGATAAAGAGGGTGGTTACGAAATAGAATTAACATATAATTATGATCAAGAAGGAAAATATGAATTAGGTAATGGGTATTCGCATATGGCTTTTTATGTTGATGATGCATATAAAGCAAGAGAATTACATTTGTCACATAATATAGAAGTAACACAATTAAAAATAATAAAAGATAGGTATAAAATTTATTTTATAACAGATCCAGATGGGTACAAAGTAGAATTGATAGAAAGGATAAAATAAAAGGTGTAACAAGAAAATAGGAGAAACTTAAATTAAGCTAACAGCTGAAATTTAAGTTTCTTTTTGTTCATAAAAATGTTGACAATATTTACAAACGTTGGTACAATAATTTTTGTCGTTAAAGAGAGAAAAAAGTAGTGAGAACTCTAAAGTAAATCGAAACGATAAAGATAAAAAAATAAATAAACAAAAAAAGAAAAAAAGTTTTGAAAAAAGTGTTGACAGAGAATAATGAAGATGTTATTCTAAATGAGTCGTAAAAAACGACTTGAAAAATCTCATATAAAAACAAATGAAAATACTTATTAAAAAGTGTTGACAAAAAATGAATGAGATGGTAGTATAAAATAGTTGTAAGGAAAAGTTACAACATTAAACATTGAAAACTAAATAGTTATGAAATAAACAACAACTCGTACAATTCCCTTTGAGAGACAAGGGAGCAAAGTTGGTAAACTTAAAATACAAAAGCCAGATATGTAAATAATTTGGCAGGAAAAAACTTTTATAGAG
>CAMZNU010000026.1 GCA_947313885.1 uncultured Clostridia bacterium
ACTACTTTATCGCCTATCGTTTTTACTTTACATTTTGCTGGTGTGTGGCTATATCTTATTTTAGCTGTTATAGTTTTATTTTCATCAAATTTTTCGACACCCATATAATTTATATCTGTAGCTGTCAATTCATAACTAAATTATTCATTTAATTTGCATTATATTTGTAAACAAAAAAGTGCGAAAGCCTAAGCTTTCACACTTAAATATTTTAATAATTAACATCGTACATCATATTATTAACACCTTTATTGTGCATACGCATCGAATATCTAAAGTCTTCCATTTCTGCTTTTCCTGAAACTATAACTGTTCCAGAATTCCATGGTATGTTTTCAATATATACTGTTTCATATGGTGGAACATATAAATCTTCCTCTAATATTCCCTTTTCTGTTGTTTCTACTTTTAAATAAAATCCTTTATCTTCATAATTATGAACTTTTATTTTATCATTTAATAGATTATTATATCTATCTATTTTTCTATAATCTGATGTATTTAAATCAAAAGCTCTCGCAACATATAATTCTGTTCTTCTAAACTCCTCTGATTCATGCCACAACCTTGGACTAAATGATATAGCCGTAATTGCTAATGCCATTAGAACTACCATCCCCCCCACTGTTACATTAGTTTTTAATATACTTTTTATACTATTTACTACTTTTTGTATTACCATTTTAATCATAATAATTCTCCTTATATGATTTTAACTATTAATCAATTGCTATCCTATACGTATTATTTGTTGTGCCCATGCCTGAAAATGTTACTCTTCCCGAATCCCATGGTATATTTTTAACTATTACCATAGAATATGGTGCTATATAAGAATTGTACGCAAAACCTCCTTTTTCTGACACTACTTCTAAATACATTCCATCTTGTGATAAATTTGTAACCTCTGGACTATCTGTAAATACGTTGTTATATGTTTCTATCGTTCTGTATTCATAAGTAACAAATTGAACATATTTATCAACATTAATTTTTGTTGGTATATATTCATTATTAGTTTCCTCTACTATGGTTATATCACCATCTACACCATTTGCCTTAACTTCTATTTCTTTGTTAGTTAATGCAAGTACTCCAACTACTCCAATTATTCCAACTGCTAATGATACTTTTCCCCATCTTTTTGCTTTTCCATTTACAACTTTGAATTTACTCATTTTCATACCTCCCTATATATGCTAATAAAATATAGCTGATATATACTACCCTTAGTATATATACTACCCTTAGTATATATACTACCCTTAAATTTGTCAATGCTTATTGACAAATTTAGTTATTTATTCATTTTATTTGTAAACAAAAAAGTGTGAAAGCCTAAGCTTTCACACTTTTTTATATTATTGTTCCGCCA
>CAMZNU010000027.1 GCA_947313885.1 uncultured Clostridia bacterium
TTTGTTCACATTGCCTGATAAATCCCTATCTAGATTTTCTAATAATTTTTTTATTTCTTCTTTTGCATTATTGCACATCTGCTTATACATTTTATTTTCTATATCTTTTAATTTCACCCTTGCCTCCTTCATAAAAAAAAAATATTTACTATAGAGTTTTATCTCTATAATAAATATTTTACACTAACTGAAAATGTTGTTGTTGTTTTCTTTTACTTTTAGTTGATATATTTTATTAATTAGTATTCTTTCTTAATTATCTATTTACTTTTTATTTTGCAATACTGTTGTTCTATGGCATCTTTTGTCGTATTATGTATATGAATACATTAGAGGAGGTATTTATATGTTTTACAATCTTTTAGTATCAGCTAATAGCACGGAATGGGATTCGGGTGTTTCGTGTATATATAGAAATAGATTTTGCGAATATACAGACTGTTATACTTTATCATTCTTCCACGATGAAAAAATTAAAGATTTAATGAATTACCCTTGTATTTTTGCATATGAAAAAAACATTGAAAAAAATCCTAAATATGGACATATTAAAGAAATGACCTTTTTATCTGACAATATAATAAAGATTACTTATGATATATTAAATGTTGACACATTTATATCCCATGAAAACCTTTTAGAGTTTGCAAGCGCTCTAGATATAAAGACAAAGTCTTATGATCATGAACTAAATAGGACGCATTGGGCTATTAAAAACATTGATCTCCATAAATTTTTACTGACTAAAAACATTATAGTACCTTCAAAAATAAGCGCTAAACCAGTAGATATTACAAAACATGATTTTGATGTTGCTCTAACATTCCCTGGGGAGGTACGTGACAAAGTAGAACCTATAGCTAAAGCTTTTCGTTTAAAATTTGGCGAAAATACAATATTTTATGATAAGTTCTATGTATCACAATTAGCTCGTCCAAATTGTGATACAGTACTTCAAAATATATACAAATCACATTCTAAACTAATTATTATGTTTCTATGTAATGAGTATAAAAAAGAATGGTGCGGACTTGAATTTAGAGCAATTAAAGATATTATAAAATGTAACGACGACCATAAAATAATGTTCATTAAAGTTTCCGACTTTGATAACATAGCTGGTGTATTTTCAATAGATGGATATATTGATATCCACGAATATACTACTGATAAAATAGTTGAATTTATTGAACAACGTTTATCTCTGCTAAAATAGTATTAAATAAAAAACTACAAATGTTTTATCATTTGTAGTTTTTTACTTATCTACGTTGTAACTGCATTACAACCTTACCTATCGTTGCAACTTAACCACACATTCAACATGTCCCGTATGACCAAACATATCTACCGGTGTAACTTCTACTAACTTATATCCTTTTTCTACTAAAATTTTAATATCTCTTGCTAATGTACCAGGATCACATGATACATAAATAACTTTATTTATATCGTTTGATGATATTGTATTTAATAATCTTTCATCACATCCATTTCTAGGTGGATCTACAACTATTGCATGTATCTTTTCATAGTTACACACTTCTGTTATTTTCTCTTCTACTTTCCCTACAACAAAGTCAACATTTTCTATTTCATTGGCTTCTTTATTTTCATGTGCATTTTCTACTGCTTTTTTTAGTACTTCTATACCGTATACTTTTCCACTTTCTTTAGCTAAAAATAATGATATAGTCCCTATTCCACAATAAGCATCTATTACTGTTTCACTTTTTTTCAGATTTGCATATTCTACAACTTTATTATAAAGTTTTTCCGTTTGCATACTGTTTACTTGATAAAATGATTCCATAGAAATTTTATAAGCTACATCGCCAATTATGTCATTTATATAGTTATTGCCAAATAGAGGTCTACTATCTTGCCCAAATATTTTACTACCTTTTTCTTTATTTGAATTTAACATAACACTTTTAATATTTTCGTTATGTGATACTAATCTTTGTACTAAGTTTTCGCTTTCACTAATTCCAAATCCGTTTAATACAAGCCCTACCATTATTTCATTACTTTTATTTCCAACTCTAACGAATAAATGTTTTACTAGTCCTTTATTTGTTTTTCTATCATAAGCTTTTAAACCGTTATCATTTAAAAAGTTTTCTACTATTTCTATAATGTCCTTAACTTCTTCTTTTTGTATTAAACAGTCTGTAACTTTAACTACTTCGTGAGTGCCTTTTTCAAAGAAGCCGAAAATTACTTTGCCATCTTTTTCTCCTGCCTGAAAAACTCCTTTATTTCTAAATCTAAAAGGCACGTCCATTTTAATAATATCTTCCATTTTAAAATTTTCTATCCCGCCTATTCTTTGAATCGTATCTTTAACTTTTTGTTGCTTATAATTTAGTTGCTCTTCATATGATTCATGTTGTAAGCTACATCCTCCGCATCTATCGTAAATTTCACATACTGGTTTTACTCTAAACTTTGATTCGCTTATTATATTTATTAGTTTACCGTAGGCATATCTTTTTTTAACTTTTGTAATTTCTACTTCTACAACGTCACCTGGTAATGTGTCTTTTACAAACACAACCATGTCCTCTATTCTTCCTAGTCCATCACCTTTATTATCTTGCCCTGTAATTTTTAGATCATATTTATTGCTTTTTTCTAACATATTTTCTCCTTAGATGTAGACTATAGTCTATTTAATTTTGCTATCCCTTTTTTTGCTGCCTCTTGCTCCCCTGCTTTTTTTGTAACTCCTTTTCCGACACCTAAAATTATGTCATTATGATAAACTTCTATTTCAAAAGATTTATTATGGTCTGGTCCTTTTTCAGTTTTAACTTTGTACACTAACGGCACTTGACTTTTTTCTTGAATGATTTCTTGTAACATCGTTTTATAATCCATTTTTTTATAATTGTTTTTTAAAAAATTCATGTCTTTTTCTAACAAGTTATAAATAAATTCATTTGAATTCTCTATGCCCCCATCTAGATAAATGGCACCTATTAATGATTCTAAGCAATCTGATAATATAGAATCTCTATTGTTCCCAGATGCTTTTCTTTCACCCTTACTTAGTTTTATATAACGTCCTAATTCTAAGTTTCTTGCATTTTTAGCTAATGTTTTTTCACAAACAATACTAGCCCTCAATTTAGTAAGCTCCCCTTCTGGAAACTCTTTAAATTTACTATATAAAAGTGTACTTATTGCAAGTTCCAGTACAGCATCACCTAAAAATTCTACTCTTTCATTACTATTAACTTTTTTTTCATTAGCATATGATGCGTGAATAAATACATTTTCTAAAATTTTTTTATTTTTAAATTTATATTTTATTTTTTTTTCTAAATTTTCTAGCATGCTAACTACCTACCTTACACTCAATGTAATCTATTATGTTTTCCACAGATGTAAATTTTTTTATACTATCATACTCAAACTCAATATCAAATTCTTCCTCTAGCGACATCCCTATTAGTATAATATCTAGTGAATCTTCTATTATAGACTTAACAGGGCTTGACTTATTTACTTTCTTGTTGCTATAGCTAACTAATATTTTTAAAACTCTTTCTTCCATTTACTCTAACTCTCCTCTATTTTTTTAATTATTTTATTAGTAATATCTTTATCTATAAAGGTTTGGCATTGTAAAACTGCACCTTTAATTGCTCTAGCATCAGAATTACCATGACTTTTAACAACTAAGGATTTAAGCCCTAACATAGGTGCACCACCATGTTCTTTATAGTCCATTTTTTTCTTTAAGTTATTAAATACTGGTTTAGATAACAATGCACCTATTTTATATATACTTTTTTTCATAAATTCTTCTCTTAACATTTCAAACAAACTCTTAGCAAACCCTTCCGTCAATTTTAATATTACATTACCTGTAAATGCATCACATATTACAACGTCGGCATCTCCAAATGGTATATCTCTAGCTTCTATATTTCCCTGAAAATTTATAGGTGTATTTTCCAACAATTCATAAGCTTCTTTAATAACATTTGTACCCTTGCTTTTTTCCTCTCCAATATTTACTAATTTTACACTTGGGTTTTTAATATTCAACATTTCTTCTATGTAGATAGAACCTAATATTCCGTATTGTTTTAAATACTCTGGCTTTGGATCTAAGTTAGCACCGCAATCTAATAACAAATAATATCCTTTTTTATTTGGGATTAATGCACCGAAACCTGGTCTTTTTATTCCTTTTATTCTTCCTACTATTAATGTCGCCCCTGCCATTAATGCTCCTGTATTACCACATGATATAAAACATTCACCGTCACCATTTTTAATTAGATTTAATCCCACTACCATAGATGAATCTTTTTTTTCTTTTAAAACTCTAGTAGGGTTATCACATGCATCTACTATTTCTGTAGCACTTTTTATATACACTCTACTTTTATCATAATTTTCATTTTTTAACGTTTTATTTATTTCTTCTTCTTTTCCAACTAGTATGACGTTAATATTATTATTTTCTTTTAATGCATCTAGCACTCCTTTTATAATTTCTTTTGGTTTACCGTCTGAACCCATTACATCTATTACTATTTTTTTCATTATACACCTCTTTTAGTTTATATATACTACATTATATATAAACTAAACTATTTTTCATACCTTTATTTTATATTTAGGTAAAATAAAAGTGTATTTAAAATATTGCTTTAAATACACTTTTTTAAAAGTTACATTTCAATAGCTACGGCATGAGCAATAGACGGTATACTTTGACCTTGTTGTATAGATGTAGAACTTAACAACGCTCCTGTAGGAATAAATAATACTTTTAATATTTCACCTTTACACATTTTTTTATATATCATTCCTGTAAATGTCACAGCTGAACAAGCGCACCCACTTCCACCACAATGGGTATCTTGTGTTTTTTTATCAAATATTTCTATTCCGCAATCTGTGTAAATATCACTTATATCTAATCCATTTTCTAACAAAATATTATTAGTTAGTTGTCGCCCTACATGACCTAAATCACCTGTAATTACTAAATCATAATAATTAACATTTAATTCAAAATCTGAAAAATGCGTTAATATCGTATCTGCTGCCGCTGGTGCCATAGCTGCCCCCATATTATTTGGATCATTTATTCCCATATCTACAATTTTACCTGTTGTTATTTTTTTTATTTTTGGTAAGCCTTTATTTTCATATTTATTATTAGAGCTTATTACGGCACTACCATCACCTGTAACTGTCCATGATGCTGTTAGTGGTCTTTGGTTTCCAAGTTCTAAAGGTGTTCTAAACTGTCTCTCAGCTGTGCAAAAATGACTCGATGCACCTACTAATATATTTTCCCCGCCTCCACCATCTAAAATTATACTACCTAATGATAAACTTTCCCCAAAAGTCGAACATGCACCATACACTCCTAAAAATGGTCTTCCTAAACTTTTTACTCCGTATGTAGTTCCTATGCTTTGATTTAATAAATCTCCCGCTATAACATAGTCAATATCCTCATTTTTCATACCAGCTTTTTTTATAGCTAATTTAAAACTCTCCTCTACTAATTTACTTTCAGCTTTTTCCCAACTATTTTCCCCTAATGACATATCTTTTAGTATAACATCAAAATATTTACTTATAGGTCCATCACCCTCTTTATTTCCAACTATAGATGATGTTGCAACTATATATATTTTATTTTCAAATATTATTGATTGTTTTCCTACGTGTTTCATTACTTCACTCCTTATAAAATTCCAACTACTAAATAATATATACCTCCTACAATTATAGATGATATTATTCCATATACAATAACAGGTCCCGCTAAAATAAACATTTTACTTCCTATCCCAACTATTATGCCTTCTTTTTTAAATTCCATCGCCGATGAGGCCACTGCATTAGCAAAACCCGTAATAGGCACTATACTTCCCGCACCTGCATATTTGCCCAATTTTTTATACAATCCTATCCCTGTAAATAAAACCCCTAAAAAAATCAATATTATAGTAGTATAACTACCAACTACAGTTATATCTGCACCTAATGTTAACAATACATATTCTATTATTTCGCCTATAAGCGATATTGTCCCGCCTACAACGAATGCAAATATACAATCTTTATATATCTTACTTTTTGGTGATATATCTCTTACCATTTTTTTATATTTTTCTACATTTACATACCCTTCATCCATTGTTACCTCCTACATATTATAAAATAAACTTTTTGTCACTGTTAATATTGAACCTACCATTTTCCCTAATCCTAATGCTAAAACTACATAACTAAGCCCTATATTCATTTTAAAACGTCTAAATATTACAGGTAAAACATCTAATGTTTCCGCTAAAGATATAGCCAAACACCCAACAAAAATACCCGCACTAAACCCAAAGCTTACTACAAATATTTTTGGCAATGATAGCCTTATATTTGTAAATTCTATTATTGTCCCTAAAATACCGCTCATGACTATTACGTTTTCATAAAATTTTATATGAGATTTAGTTCTGGTTTTCGTAATGATAGTCGGTATTACACCTATTATTATTATAAATGCAAATACAGCACCCGCTATTACTACGCCTGTAGAAAACATAAAAAAAATAAAAATTATATCCATAATCATTTTACTCACCTTCTTCATTACTCAATTTGTTTAATGTTGTTTGTAATACATTTTCTTCATATTGTGTCATTTCTATCTCTATAGGTGATGGATCTTTTGTTAACTTCTTATTGCCTACATGATTAAAAAATATAATAATACCAACTCCTATTCCTATAGAATATGGTATACCTATTAACATTGGGCTTTGTATCGATTCTCCTGTAAATACTTCATATAAATTTGATAATACTGCTACTAATTCTGTTTCCGTATGAAATGATATTATAGCCGTCATACCACCTGCAAATAGTACTAAACTAACAATCATTACTTTTAATATTTCTACTATGTTATTTTTCACGTTCTTCTCACGCACTATGTGTTCAACTATACACTCATTAACTCCTAAACTAACTATTTCAATATCTGGAAATTCACATTTTATTTTTTTAACTATTATAAATAAATCAATATAGAAACTTTTTTTTAGGTTGTCTCCTATTTCGAAAAAAATGATTTCGCCAATGTTTTTTGTTAATTCATTACTAGCTTCAATTTTTGCAATATGTTTTAATTTAATTTTTTTTTTATTATATACCTTTACTTTGTTTTGAATATATATATATACGAACAAAAAAAGACCTCCTTTAAAATAGTATTTTTAAATACTATTCCTCAAAAAGTCTATCTTTATCCAATAATCTATACCATCTTACTTACTTCTTTTTTTAATCGTATTACTATTCTTTTTTCTAGTCTTGATATATATGATTGTGATATCCCTAACATATCCGCAACTTCCTTTTGCGTTAGCTCATCTCCACCTCGATTTATTCCATATCTCAGTTCAACTATTCTTTTTTCCCTTGGGTTTAACTTATCTAATGCAATGCCTAATAAATTACGTTCAACTTTGCCTTCTACATCCTTGTATATAATATCTTCATCTGTTCCTAAAATATCTGATAATAACAACTCATTACCTTCCCAATCTACATTTAATGGTTCATCTATTGATACTTCAGTCTTTATTTTAGAGATTTTTCTCAAATACATTAATATCTCATTTTCAATACATCTAGATGCATAAGTTGCAAGTTTTATATTTTTATCTGTTTTAAACGTGTTTATAGCTTTTATTAATCCAATATTACCTATTGATATTAAATCTTCTATATTTACCCCAGTATTTTCGAACCTCCTCGCTATATATACTACCAACCTTAAATTTCTCTCTATTAATATTATTTTTGCTTTTTCTCTCGTACTTTCATCATTCAACCATTCTAATGTTGTAAATTCCTCTTCTTTAGATAGTGGTTTAGGTAATGCCGGCCCACTACCAACATATAAAACCCTTTTGGGAGTTTTAATAAAACCCTTTTTTATCTTGTTTAACATTTTATAATAACTCTTTAATATAAATTTCAAAATATACTCCTTATATTACATTTCTATTCAATATCCCTTCATAACTCTCTGTTTCACTAAAACATAAATTACTAATCCCTATCATAACATTTTCTATTACTTTGTAATTTCCTTTAATTAATATTTCTACTTTATCAGTTTTAAAACATAATATTTTCCCATTATTGTTTCCTAAACTTGAAAACTCTACTATCCTATAGTTTAATAATTTTTCTTCATTTTCCATCATGTAAATATCATATAGATTACTATTTTGTTCAAATATTTTAATAATCTCATCATCCAATAAAGTTTTTATTGCTTTATATTCCACTATTATTATATTTCTTTTAGATATTTCATCTACTAAATTGTTTCCAGAATCTAAAAAACAGGTCACAATTTTACTTTTACCTTTATACATTATTTTTGTTTTGTAGGCTATCTGCTTATTAATTAAATACTCTACGCTATAAACTAAAAAATACTTTATAAATACATATGTACATATTGTGGACGTTACTAATAAAATTAATGTAGACTTACTGATAAAATTACCCATGTCTAAAAAATATACCCCTAATACTAGCCCACCCACAGCAAAGGATATAATATGTACTAATGCTACGATTTTGAAAGTATCAATTTTATTCTTTGGAGTAAATGCAAGTACTACGCATATTGTTATTATTACTAACAATACAATGAAATTATTCGATAAAATTATATTATCATATATTATAGATAATATTATTAATATACCACCTAAATTACTACTTAGAAATATACGCATTTTGCTTATCTCTTTGTTAATTACCTTAGATGTTATTAATAGTATGAATAGTATCATAAAAACATTTAAAAAATATATAACGTCTAAATAAATCGTAGCTATAATAACACCCCCTATACTTTTAACTTGTTTAGATTATACTACAGTCCATACTATTAATTTGTCTATTTTTGGTAGCAACAAATAAATGAACATACAAAAAAACCTAAAAGCTTTTACACCATTAGGTTATTTATTGTCTATTACATTTATATACCCATCTTCTGATATAGATATGCATATTGTATCTTTAGAATTGTTATATTGGTACAGCATTGCTGAGTTATATCGTGATCCACGCTCTGGGTTGTTCAATTCAATTTCTTCATTTACTTCTAAAGGAACGGTTCCGTCTAGTATCACGCCGATACTATGACAAAAACCCATAGTGTCCACTATCATAGCACCATCTATACTTGTTAATGCACTTATCATATCATTACTTAAATATTTAACATGCCTAATCTCGGTAACTCTTCCACCTAATCTTTTTAATTCTTTTTTTATTTTCTCTCTATCCTGTATTACTATTATTGTACCTTTTTTCTGTTTACTCGCCTCGGATATTATATTATATAGTACCTCTACTTCAACGTTTGATTTGAACTTTTTTAATAAAATTTCTTCAAATATGCTTTTTTCAATTATTCCTCTATGCCTTTTAGGCTTTCCATTATCAACATCAAAAAGAATTATTGGGTTTTCTTTTCCATTTTCCTTGTAAATAACTTGCCAGAAGTTCTTTTTCATAAATTCAATTATTATATAACTACCTTCTTTACAATTTCTATTTTTAATTTCACCTACTCCATTTATTTCGCCTTCTTTAAAAATTAAACTTAGATCATTTCTTGATATTTCTAATAATTTTCTAATGTATTTCGTTTGATATAGCTTTATATTGTTCTGAAATGTTATATAACTATGTATATTTACATCAGCCCCTAAAATTATGCTACCGCCACTATCGGAGTTCTCATAACTTAAAGAAGCTACTTCTGAAAAACTGTCTATTAATTCATCTGCTGATCTATTTTCTTTACTAAAAGTTATTATTTTTTTTTCTAATAAAATACAGCATACATTTTTAAATGCTGCTCCTCTTACATATCCAATGCCATTTCCTTGATTTAATGTGTCTAGATGCACTTTTCTTGATAAAAACCTTAAATATTCTATGCATTCAAGAAATATTTCTAATTCGCTATAGATTCTGAATTTTTCACTATAATCCGAAAAATCTAGAATAGTTATTAAAAAGCTATTGTTCATTTGATATTTATTTATAATAACCACTATTGGCAATGCACAATCCTCATTATCTTTGATAAATACATCATTTATTTCTTTTTCAATTGTTTTAGTAATTTTTAAAAGCATATTGTCTAAATCACTCTTATTAGTTATTAATTTAAAATTTTTAATTAAACACTCTTCTAGAATGTGTAACTTTTCATTATTGTTTGTTGTGATATTGTATCCGTCTATTTTAAATTCTCCATCTCTATTGTCTTCTAGAGTATGACCATCTAAAACTTTAAATTCTGAAACATAATAATCTACTTTATAAGTTGATATTTTACATTCTACATCAAAATTATTCTGGAATAAATCATTAGATATCGCTTCTATATAGTCACTTTTATTTTTTAACGCATCTTTTAAAATTTCATCTTCTCTAAACATTTACACTCCTATGTCATACTCCCTTAATAAATATAATGATGAGTCGTACATCCCTCTTGTTAATGATCGTAGATCATCTATCAACAGTTTGATTTCACCGTCATCACCTATAACTGTTAAACCATCTTCAAATCTTTTTATTTTCTCTTCTTCTTTATTTTTACCATCTATAATTGATTCTAAAAATTCTTCTTCTAAAACATGTTTTGTTATATGGCATATTCTCAATTGTGGTAGTTTATTATTATCACTCTTGCAACTATTATATATATCACTTTTATATAATTTATCATAGGCTTTTTTCTTGCTTGTTACTATGTTTACCTCATCACACTTAACGTGACTTAAATGTGAATACTTTATAAGGCTACTTACGTAGTATTTTATTTCATCGCTAGTATTTCCATCTTTTAATTTATAGACTAATTCCCAAAACTTACTATCCGTAAAGGAATTGTACTCATCGCACTTAGCTAGTTTTATAAATTCAATTTCATTGTAAAACAACCCCTCTTTAATTCCATAATCCATTATTACTTTTGACATATATGATAAAATCGATACATGCCTGTTATACATGACTTGGCTATACATAAAAAATCTTCCTATTAAAAATTGATCGGCTGATGGAATCCCCTTATTTTTAATGCATATAATCTTTCTTCCTTTGTATTCCTTTAAGGTTAAATTTTCAAGCAATAAATCTATTCCAAAAAAACCATATGTTGTACCGGCAAATGTAGAATCTCTCATAATATAGTCAATCCTATCTGCATCTAACTCTGAATGTAATAGTTGAATTTTATCTGACAATTCATTTTTATAACTAAAATCACCTGTAATTATTGCACATATATCTTCTATTTTTAAAAAATCACAATTAGACAATTTTATTACATCTTTAATTTCTTTACTGTTCATTATTACTAGTTTACCTATTTCTTCATGATGCATTTTTATACTTTTGTTTTTTACACTTTTATTGTTCTCTAAACTGTCTATTTCCTCAACTACTTTTCTCTTTTGCTCGTTTTTATAGTTATTTTTATCTAATTCTATTTTATTCAAATAAACAGACTCCCCACAATGTGAAAGAGGGTAGTGTCCTATATCATGTAATAATCCTGCTAATCGTACAAGTTGCCTTTCTTCATCACTATATTTTAATTTTATAGCCATTTTGTCTGCAATATGCATCACACCTAAAGAATGGTTATAGCGTGTATGTTCTGCTCCTGGAAATACCCAATTTGCTAATGCAAGTTGTTTTATATCTCGCAATCGTTTAAATATAGGTAATTCACATATTTCCATTTCTACCTTTGTTAGCCCTATAAATCCGTGTACGTTATCTATTACTTTTTCCACAAAATCAATCGTATATTTCCCCATACTCCCCCTGTCTTTGTTTTATATATAAAAGTTTCACAATAAAACAAAATTCAATTTATATAAAATTAATTTTAATGCTATATATTATAATTTTTAAACCCCATAAAAAAAATATAAATTTACTGTATGTTAATTATCATAATTTTTATAATATCTTTTTTAAATAGTCAATGTTTTTTTCTGCCTTCACTTTTAAATCTTTTGAAGTTTCTTTTAACTTTTCAACACATTGATCATAATCTATTTCCAGGTTATTATATTCTTCTAACATTTCTTCTCTTTTTAACCCTTCCTCTATATTTCCCAATATAGGCATGCCTAATAAATCTAAATATGCCTTTACCTTAGGGTCATATACTAGACCTAATATAGGTATGTTTTCGGTAGCTGATATAATCAATCCATGTAATCGCATACATATATTTAATTTTGTGCTTCCTATTATTTTAAATTTTTCTTCTATAGAATAGTTGCCTTTTATAATGTATATCTTTTCTTTGCTTTTTTTAATTAATTCTTCGCTCACTCTGTTATCTTCTGGGTATTGCATAGGTATAAGAACTATATTTCTCTCTCTCTTCTTAACTATTTCATCACAGAAATAACTTAACTCGTCTAAATAATCATTTTCACCCCAATTTCTAATTAAAACACCTACTAAAGGTTTATCGATAGGAATGGATTCTTTTGCGAAAAGTTCATTTACGTCAATACGTGTTGTAATGTCTATAGTAAATGCTAAATCTGCTGTTACATATACATTTTTATTTTTTATACCGATATTACGCATATCATTTAACGCTCTTTCATCTCTTAAAGTTAATAAGTCAACTTTCTCTAACGTTCTTCTTGTAAGAAATTTATTATGCTTTTTTGTTATAGGACCAAACCCGTTACTATATAAAACTATTGTTTTATTAAAAATTTTACTAATGTTTATTATACTTAAATAATACAATAAACTTCTTGTACTAGTTTTATCTTGCAATAAAGTTCCCCCACCAAATATTATTACATCACTTTTTTTAATTTCACTTATAACTTCTTTTAACTTAAATCTATCAATAGCATTAATGTTGTATGTTAACATTGTTTCTTCTGGTTTATATGAGAGAGCTGTGATTTCTATTTTTTTATTTAAATTTTTTATACTTTTAACTATTGCTAATAACAACGCATCATCGCCACAATTTTCAAACCCATAATATCCTACAATAAGTATTTTACGCATTTTTGCCTTCTTTCGCATACGTACCTTTATCTAAAAACCATAAATTAAACAT
Source organism: uncultured Clostridia bacterium (assembly GCA_947313885.1). Classification (GTDB taxonomy): domain Bacteria; phylum Bacillota; class Clostridia; order Lachnospirales; family CAMZNU01; genus CAMZNU01. The sequence continues at coordinate 13,199 of CAMZNU010000027.1, forward strand.
ACATGCCACAATAAGATAGTAATATGTAACCATCATAGGAACTTCAAATACATTTTCTACATAATTATGAATAGTTACCGAAAATACACCTACATAACTTGCTATTAACAACTCTTTATTTTTGTTATTCTTTACTCTATTTATAGCTACCATCCCGAATTTTAAAATTGTAAACATTAAATATTGAAAAAATACAAATCCTAACAACCCTATTTCTACAGCTGTTTTTAAATAATAATTATCAAGGTAAAAAGTGTTAGGTATTCTAAAGTTATATGCAACAGCACCACCAAAGTGACCTAATCCCACACCAAATATTGGTGCTTCTTTTATCATTTCAAGCCCTGTTATCCACCTTATTAATCTGCCACCCTTTAAACTAGACTTAATGTATTCAGGACTTATCATATATCCAACTCTACTTTGAATAGATGGTACAAAAATTATAACTAATAGTAATCCAATTATCGCTGGTGTTAATAGCCTCTTATCCCTTATTAAAATAAATAGAGACATTCCTATAACATATACTATCCATGCACCTCTTGATAATGTGAACACCAAACACGTAATCATTGTTATATATGACATAATATATACTAACTTCATTATTACTCTTTTTTCTGTTAATAATAGCCCTAGTGATAGCGGTGAAATTAATACTATTAAACTACCTAAAATATTTGGGCTACCTATTATCGAAAATGCTCTGGTCTTAACATTTACTTCAACAGAATCTACCCACGATGATTTAGGCATAGGCACTCCTACCACATATTGATACACTCCATATAAAGACACCACAAAACCTACAAAAACCAATATTTTAAAAATATTCTCTATACTTTTAATTTCGTCTATCATTTGGAATATTACATAAAACCACAATATGAAAAATGTGTTAGCTCGTAGCCCAGCTATTACAATATTTTTATCATAAGGCAATATAAATGCTATTAAAACATTTATTAAAATATACCCAAATATCGCAAAGTCTATAGGTGAATACTTTAAGTTCTTTTTGCTTCGCAAAATTATTGTTACAATTGATATTATTATCAAAAGCATTAAGTACGCATCATCCCATATTCCTGCAATGCTTGGTAGCGCTTTTCTTAAACTATAATCAACTAAACTATATAATGCTAAAAAATACAAAAATATATTCTCATCTATCTTTAACTTTAATAACAATTTAATGATTTTGGAATTTTGGATGGTTTTTAGCATAAATAATCTTAATTTAATAATTTTTTTAGTCATATATGAATATGTCTTGTTAAGACTACTATAGGTTTTTGATAAAGAATAATAAGGATTCCTTGTCATATATCTATCTATTTTCTTATGTGTGATACTATTTTTATATACAATATACATTCTATTAAAGCAATCACGTGTGACAGATCTTTGGTAAATATTATAAATACTAACTAACACGTATATGCTATAACTATTCTTAATTATCTCTTTAAACATATTTTCACCATTTAATCTTTAAATTCTATATTAGTAATTCTTCCACTTAACAAAGCTTTTCTTGTTTTGATAAACACCATATTTCCAACTCGTGCTTCTTTACCATTTATTTTCCACTCTACATTATTAGGGTTTTGTTTGCCCTTAACTACAACTTCTACCGTTTTTAAATATGGGTGATCGAACAATACAAGTTCCCCATCTGCCGTATGTGTATATTTTTTAAAAGGTTCTATAGATACTGCTACTACTTCTTCATCGCTCAATAATACATTACCTACTACTAAATTATCTCCCACTATGAAGTTTTCTCCTATTTCACCTATTACACCTTCACCTTGCACAGTTACATACATTGTTGTAACTTTATTTTCAACACCAGATATTTTACTTGCCTGAGTGCTTTCATACTTTCTAACTCCAACTAGTCCAGCAGCTATAATAACTATTGCAATTAATACTACTACAAAAAGATCAATTATATTAATCTTACCAAAAACCTTTCCTTCTTTATTTAACATACTATCTCCTCTTCCAATTATTTAATATATTATTGTAGATTTCCACATGTCTTCGCGACATTCTTGTTGCCGAAAATGATTTTTCTATCTCCTTAAAAAAATTATTCCCTAATTCTATCCTTAAGTCACTATCATCCGCTAATCGTTTGATTTCTTTACTTAATTGTACGTAATTATTTTTTTTAACTAAAATACCTGTTTTGTCGTGTTCTATCATTTCTGGTATTCCACCTACTTCAGTAGCTATTGTTGCTTTCTTGTTCACTCCACCTTCTAATAGTGCATAAGGAAAACTTTCTGATAAACTTGTTAACACATTTATATCTAATACATTATAGAAATCATGTATTTTCTCTATATATCCTAAAAAATAAAGATTTTTTAATCCCAACTCTTTAGAAAGTGACAAGTATTTTTCCTTATGCTCTCCTTCACCAGCAATCATAAATGTTATTTTTTCATCTTCTAGTTCTTTTATCGCTTTTATAAATACGCCTATCCCCTTTATTGGGTCTAATCGTGCTACCATTCCAACATATACATGATCTTCCTTTTTATCAATACCGTGAAGCTGTAAAAAATTTTGATCTGCATTATTCTCGCCTAAATATATTCCGTTGTAGATTGTATAAATCTTTCTTTTATCGAAATTTCGTTTCCCTAGCATGTCTTTAAAAGCTTCTGTTACTGTTAAGTAATAGTCGAAAGTATTTAAAAAATATCTATTAAGTTTTGTATATACAATTCTTTTATATATATTACCTATAAAGTCTATCTTGTAATCACTATGTACAGTCGTTATAAATGGCTTTTCAATTTTATTTTTAACAATTCTACAAATATAATTCCCTCTAGCTCCATGTGAATGTATTAGATCAAACTTTTCATTCTTTAAATATTCACCTATTCTAAGTATAGTTTTTAAATCATATCTAGCTTTTTGCTTAAATATTTTTATAGGAATTCCTAATTCCAACGCTTCTTTTGTGAAAACACCTTCCATTACACAAATTAACTCAACATTTATCCCTTCTTTCATTAACTCTACTAGCAAAGTTAAAACATGTGTCTTTGCTCCACCTGTGTCACCACCACTTATTATATGTGCTATTTTCATTTTTCACCTTCCTTACATTTATCAAATATATATGCTAGCTTTTTTGTTAATTCATATCTTGAATACTTTTTTATTTCACTAGCATTGCCATCAAAATTAAGTTCATTTGTTTTCCACTGGGTATACAATTTTAAAATTTTATTTTTTATATCTTCTATGTCTCCGTAAAGTGCAACCTCACCAATGTTTGTACTTTTAAACATATCCATAGCGCATCCATTTGGCAATATTCCTAGTACTACTTTTTCAATCATCATATATTCAAATATTTTACCAGTATAAAAAGCATTATCACCTATTCCCGTACCTTCTAGTAATAATAGTACATCTGATTTGCCAAGCATTTGTACAGCATCTTTATGTGCCATGTAGTCATATAACTCTACAACACCATCTAACCCGTACTTTTTTATTTCTCTGTTCATTATATCTTTCTTATAATTTCCTATAAATTTTATGTCAAGTTTATCTTTTGGTATTTTACCTTCATCTATTAACTCTTTTACACTCTCATAAAAACAATTAGGCTTTCTTCTTCCATATAATAGCCCCGTATATGTTATTGTGAACTTTTTTTTATTTTCTTTTTTTATTTTAACATCCGGCAAATCATCTCTGTCATATCCATTTGGTATCACATAAAAATTATCTTGTATCTCTTCATTTAAATTTTGATGTTCAATAAAATTTAAACGCATTACTGGGGTATTCGCAATTAAATAGTCACTGTTTTCTAGAACCATTTTCTCCATTTTTTTTTCTATGGAGATTCTGATTTTATTATGCGGGTTGTCCAGTGTATATGGATTATTGCACCATTCATCTCTAAAATCTGCAACCCATTTTATTGTACTGCCAAGTTTCCTCTTTATATATAGCCCTAACAAATGGCTACTATATGGTGCTGACGTAGTATATATTATTTTTATATTTTCTTTTCTTATTATTTCTAATGTCTTTTTATGAATACTTAACTCCCACAATCGTTCGCTATCTGGTATTAAAATTTTTCTTCCTATTATTTTCCCAATTAAAGAGCTCTCTAAATTATAGTTTGTACTTCTATATATCTTTGTATCCTCTGGTATATCTTTTTTAAGGCTCTCATCCCTTAGCCCAATATTAGACTCATTTATTGTTATTACTATAGGTTCATAATTAAACTCACCTAAATATTTTATAAACTTAGACGTTCTTTGAATACCCGAGCCACCTGCTGGTGGAAATTGATTCGCAATCACTAAAACTTTTTCCATTTCTTTACCTCTTCACATCACTTAATTTTATTTTCAAAATATCATCTATCTCATTTTTTATTAACCCTAAGTAATATATTAAAGTTACATAAATAATACATCCCATGCATACGTAAACTAGCAACAAGATTAAATTAATACCAAATATTATTTTAAATGTTTTTATGACTAAAAACATTGCCATGCTTGATATTATAGATTTTCCATAAAATAAAATTCCATAATTAAAATTATAAAATTGATTATTTTCTGCATATGAAATTATAAAATAGATAAAATATGATATAAACGTTACAACACCCGCTATTTTATACCCATATATCCTCATTAAAAAAATATTTAGTACTATATTGCACGCCCCAGCTATCATAGAGTTTCTTAGTATTTTGTTAGTTTTCTTATTTAATTCATACGCCTTATTGGCAAAGTCTAATAAAAAATTAAAAATATATCCTAAAGTAACCCACACCATTATACTACTAGCTTCTACATAGGATTCCTTAAATAGTATTTTCGAAATATCTGTACTTAAAGCTAAAACACCAAATACTATAGGTATTACCAATAACAGATAATATTTAACTGTATTATTTATTAATTCATATGATTTTTCTTTTTCATTATTGTTATACAATTTCATTATTAAAGGCATGCTAGCACGTGTTATAGAATAATTAATCATTAAAAATGCTGTTGATATTATTGAGTAATTTGCTGTATATATTCCTACTGACCTAGCATCGAAAAAATTTAATATTAAGTATCTATCTGAAATATTTAATATCATAGATACTGTTACTGTTCCAAAAAATGCTACTCCATACTTAAAAAATGTCTTGATCAATTCTTTATCAAAATATTTTAATCTAACAGCTTTATAAATTTTCAAATTAACTACTACTAAACTATTTACTATGACATCTATCATTAGGTTGATCGTAAATATAATAAAAACATTTACATTATATACTTTAATCGCTATTATAAATAACCCTAATTTTAATACAGATGTAACCAATGAAATTAGAATATTTAATTTCACTTTCCTTAAACTTGTAGTCATTGATAAATTTATTTGCAACAGTACATTCATTATATAGGCTAAAACTATTATCATTGCATTACGTGCATTTACAAAGTCAATCTGCACTATATAATAGATTGATAAAAATAATATACTTACCGCTAACACCATTACAAAATATGTTATATATATAGTACTTATAAATATTTTACGTTTATTTTTATGCTCATTATTAGATAAAAATCTAAAAATACTACCCGTTATCCACGTAGAGGAAAACCCTACTATAAATATCAATGTCGTATTAATTATACTATAAATGCCCATTTCAGATTCGGTAAAAACTTTAGTATATAACGATAATGTTGCTACACCTAATACACCTTCTAATATTTTAAATATTAAGTACACTAGTGCATCGTAACTTATATTTTCTTTTTTTTTATCCAAAATAACCACCTTATATATGTTTTATTCGTCCTTTGTACATATTACACAACTCCTCATTGCTATTTCCACCTACCGAATTATTATTACCGTACACGTTAAACCTTTTTTTATTCTCACTTAATAATTTTATACTTTCTACTACTATTGCATTTCCTAACGTCATGCCTGATATACTAGATATTGCACCTGTTTTTATTCCATTTACCGTTAACGCACAATCACCACTTACTGTTCCGTTATCTAATACAATATCTACTAATTCATATAAATTTTTCCCACATTTATTATTTGATGGTGATGCTTTTGAATGTTCTAATGACGTTATTCCTATTGTTTTTAAATTCATTTTTCTTGCCAATAATGCCATCTCAATAGGCACATTATTTCTACCGGAATTTGACACTATTATCATAATATCACCTTCACTTATTTTATATTGGCTTAATATTATTTCCGCTATACCTTTTACTTTTTCCATTGCACTAGCACGCATAGCCCCCGCTGTTGGCATTATACTTCCATCTAACATAGCATTTATATTTAGAAGTCCTCCTGATCTTGCATACATATCTACACCTACTAAATGTGAGTGTCCTGTGCCAAAAACATGAACTATATTATCATTTTTGACGCATTCATATATTAACTCACTCGCTTTTTTAATTTCTGTTTCTTGTACAGTGCAAATATTATCTAATACCGATATAACTTCTTTGAAATATTCTTTATACATATTAACCTCCTAGTATGTATTATATTGCATTACGTTACCCAATAACCTGATTTTTAATATATTCTCTTTTTTTGTCTTTTCTACAACTTTTTCTGTATCCTCTTTATTCTTCTCTAAATTTATATAATGAACTCCATCTATTTTTCTATTTAAATATGGTTTTTCATCATTTGATACTACTAATATCTGTTTTCCTTTTTTATCTAGCTCCGATAGTTCATCATTTATAAAATTAAATCTCTCTACAGGTTTTATGTTTGGAAGACTCGTATCCATCAAAATTATTATATTACTTTTATCACTAGCTCCTATAATTTCTAAAAGAACATTTAGTGGCACATCTTTATTAGCATCTGGTAAAAATAAAATAAGTTCATTATTTTTTTCTATAATATCAAAACTACTTGTCCATCTTAATTTCTCTATATCATTTTCAATAACCGTAGTTATATCATCTTTACTTATTACTAAATCACTATTTTTTATTATATCTATATTCTCTGTTGTTACATCGTTGCTATTAGCTATGATTGTTATTTCTGTTACTCCTTCTAAATTTACAGCTACATCAACTTTTTTATTATCTACATACTTAATTATTTCAGGAACTACAATATCATCTGCACTATTTTTGTATAGTGCCGTTATGTTATCAATGAGCACACTACTATTTATAGGAGCTACATTTTTTACACTTACTATATATATTTCTTCTAATACTATTGGTTTTTCTATATAAATTGGTATTTTAGCTATTAATCTTTCATTACTGTCAAAATTAATATTTTTTGTGAAATCAATAGTATGGATTTTACCTTTTCGATCTTTTATTTTACCTCGTACCCAGTTTCCAGATGAATCGCCTTTAATATCCAAAGCTATACCATATATGCCGTCATTCAATAAATTTTTTTTATTCATTTTAATATATATAGCTTCGTTATTGTATTTTGACCCTTTAAACTGATAATTTACTTGTAAAATTCTATTATACGTTCCATCTGTTATTAGTACACCATCTCCTAATGCTGTTTTTGGATATACTTTTGTTTCTACAGATTTTATTAAATCAAAATTTTCTATCGTTTCTTCTGCATATACAGATATCTTTTGGTAACCTACTATGCCATTTACTTCACCCTTTATATATCCAACTCCACTTCTTTTGGCTTCAAGAACGCCATCTACAATTTCTCCTATTTCTTTTGGAACTATCGTATAACCCACAATACTATTATCAATTTTTCTAGCATATCCATCTTCTGTCAATCCAATAAAAGTTAATTCTTTTTTTTCAGCAATATTTAACTCTAATAATTCGTTATTTGGGTTTATTTCTACTATTTTTTTGTAATTTAATAAAATATCATTAAACTTAACTATTTCATCGTTACTATAGACAACCTGGTATAAGTTCTCTACAGCGGTATTTACTATATTAATATTTTTAGATACATCTATTCTGTTATTATATTGATCAACGCCGTAGGTATTAATTTTTGGCGTTTCGCCTTCAAAATATATATCTTTAGAAGATGTAGATACTATATCTCTTAATTCGCCCTTAGGGTAATTTTCAAATACACCTATCGCATTTACAACTTTCCTCTCATACTTATCAGAAATTACATTAGCTACTTCTAACTTATTAGAATAGTTATTTTTTTTAACCATAGTGCTTGACCCACCACCATCTAAATTAATGGCATCCACTATCCCTTCATCTTTCAATATGTCTATCAATTCTTTTTTAGTAACACCTATGTTATGAGTTCGTCCGTCTACTACAACTAAAATTATATTTTCGCGATCCTTTGTGATGCCTAATGATGTTCTTGGTTGGCTTCCAAGTGGAAATAACCCACTATTTAGTACTTCTTTGCCATTTGATAAAATTATTCCGCCTCCACCAAATGCCGTTACTAAGTTATCTATAACAATATTACTTTCAATTTGAATATTTAAATTTCCTCCTATATAAAAAAATTTGCGATTTTTTTTATAATTATATTCTGTTAATATTATTACAAACTCACTTTCTTCTAAGTTTACAACTTCTTTTGGTTTGGCAACTTTTTTAATAGTATTATTTTTATCAACTACCACTTTATATAAGTCCCTAACCTCATGTAGTTCCTTAGTGCTTTTTATAACGTTATAATCTAAATACGTTGGATACTGTAACTTATTTATTTTGTTTTGTGACGATAATCTAATAATAGGGACACTATTTGAATACAATATAATTTCTGATTTTGAATATGCTAAATATGGATATAATTCTTTAGTTAGAAAGAATCCCCCGTATAAATTTTTAGTAGCATTTAGGTCGCTATCTAGGCTTATCAAGTTACTATCTCTTACTACTATACTTTTAGAACTTTCTAATTTACTAGAAATTTCAAAAAAATCACCATTGGTTCCACCTATTGCACCTTCTTGACTTAATAAATTTTTTACAGTATCTTTTACACCAAATAAATCATCAACACCGCTTACTTCTTTAATAGATATATATTCATTTTTTAATGGTATTTTTAATATGTGTATTTCTCTTAATCCATTCTCTAATAATTTCACTTTTTTTTTATATTCAACGCCTCTTGTTATAGTTTCAATTTCAACCTTTTCATATGTTATTGCACCTTTAATACTTGTTGGCATTAATAAAATTAATATCAATATTCCTACCGCTACTTTTTTCATATGTATCCCCTTCACAAAAAAAAGATAGTATTATTTACATACTATCTTTTTATATTTAAATATATATTATTATACCATTTTTTTTATACATTCTTCAACCATGTTTATTTTATATTATCTTATTTTTTTTATATCTTCTTCCACACTTGATATAGTTCCTAAGTTATACGTTTCTATTAAGAAGTTAACAACTGTTGGTGTTAAAAACGCTGGTAGTGTTGGTCCTATATTTATATTTTTAATTCCTAAGTGCAATAGTGCTAATAGAACTATTACCGCCTTTTGCTCATACCATCCTATATTATATGCTATTGGTAATTCATTTATTTCACATTCAAATACTTCCGCAAGTTTCATAGCTATTACTACTAATGAATAACTATCGTTACATTGACCTGCATCTAATACTCTTGGTATTCCACCTATATCTCCTAAATCTAATTTGATATATCTATATTTAGCACACCCAGCTGTTAATATTATAGTGTCTTTTGGTAAAGCCTTAGCAAATTCTGTATAGTATTCTCTTTCTTTGCTTCTGCCATCACATCCTGCCATTACTATGAATTTTTTAATAGCTCTACTTTTAACACCCTCAACAACTTTATCTGCTAATTCTAAAACTTGATTATGTGCAAACCCTCCTACTATAGTACCCGTTTCTATCTCATCTGGTGACTTACATTTTTTTGCTTTTTCTATTATATCGCTAAAATCTTTCGTTCCATCTTCATTTATTTTTACAGATTTCCAATTTGGCATACCTGTAACTCCTGTTGTATACACTCTATCGTTATACGTAGCTGTAGCCTTTGGTGGTACTAAGCAGTTCGTAGTAAATATTATAGGCCGTTAAACGTTTCAAATGTTTCTTTTTGGTCATGCCACGCCCCACCATAATTACCTACTAAATTAGTATATTTTTTCAATTTAGGATAATAATGTGCTGGTAGCATTTCACTATGAGTATATATATCTACCCCGCTATTTTTACTTTGCTCTAATAATTGTTCTATATCATTTAAGTCATGCCCTGTTATTAATATTCCAGGGTTATTTTTAACTCCTAATTGAACTTCTGATATTTCTGGGTTACCAAATTTACCTGTGTTTGCACCATCTAACAATTTCATAGCTAAAACACCATGTTTTCCTGTCTCATTTAAAAGCATGACTAATTCCATTAATCCTAAACTACTATCTTCTAATTTTTCTAACGCCAATCTTATAAATTGTCTTGTTTCTAAACTATCCGCTCCTAGTGCTTTACTATGATGATTATATGCTGATATTCCCATTAATCCATATAATATAGTTTCTTGAACTGATCTTAAATCTTCATCTTCTGTATTTTTTTGATTACCTTTTTTTATTTCCTCGGTAAAATTAACTTTTGGCTTTTTGCCAGTTAATTTCTCTTCTATTAATAAACTTTCTACTTCTAACCTATTTTTTAATACGTCTTCTTTAAAGTTTGCATTTGTTATTAACATAAACAACGAGTCCATTATAAATTCATCTACAAAATCTACATTCATTCCTTCTGCTTCTTTTACATTTGCTATTTTTGACAATGTTCTTAATCTACTTTTAATTCCGTCCATATAGCTAGATAACGTATCACTTTTACCACAAACACCTTTTATTGTACATCCCATATTATTTACTGTTTCTTGACATTGATTAAAAACATATTATCCTCTTTTCTCAATTTTAAAATAGTTACTATTTATTATACCATTTTTATATATAATAACCTACTTTACATCTTATTATTACTTTAACTTTGTTAACAAAAAAAAATAATACCTTAAGGTATTATTTTTTTTTGTTAACTATTTTTTTGAACGTATGAAGCTAAATCTAAACATTTGTTTGAATAACCCCATTCATTATCATACCAACATACAACTTTTACAAAGTTATCATTTAATGCGATTCCTGCATTTGCATCAAATACTGATGTACAATATTCTCCTACGAAATCTGTAGATACTACCATATCTTCTGTATATGCTAAAATACCTTTTAATTCATTTTCTGATGCTTTTTTCATTACTTCTTTGATTTTTTCGTATGATGCTGATTTATCTAATCTTACTGTTAAGTCAACAACTGATACGTTAGGTGTTGGTACTCTAAATGCCATACCCGTTAATTTACCATTTAATTCTGGTATAACTTTGCCTACAGCTTTAGCTGCTCCTGTAGATGATGGTATTATGTTAGCTCCTGCTCCACGTCCACCTCTCCAGTCTTTTGAACTTGGTCCATCAACTGTTTTTTGTGTAGCTGTAGTTGCATGAACTGTAGTCATTAATCCTTCTACTATTCCAAAATTATCATTTAATACTTTTGCAACTGGTGCTAAACAATTTGTTGTACATGATGCATTTGATATAACGTCCATGTCTTTTTTGTATTCTGTATGGTTAACTCCCATAACAAACATATTAGCATCTGGTGATGGTGCTGAAATTATTACTTTTTTAGCTCCAGCTTTAATATGTGCTTGTGCTTGTTCTATAGTTTTAAATACCCCTGTTGATTCTATTACATAATCGACTCCTGATTTTCCCCATCCTATACTTTCAGGGTTTTTCTCTGCATACACATCAATTTTTTTACCATTGATAACTAATTTACCATCTACTGTAGATACATCTCCTTTAAACCTTCCGTGTACACTGTCGTATTTTAACATATACACCATGTAGTCTAAATCAATAAATGGATCGTTTATTGCTACTACTTCTAAGTCTGTTCTTTCAAAAGAAGCTCTTAATACTAAACGTCCTATTCTACCAAAACCATTGATTCCTAATTTCAACATATATTCTCCTCCTATTTATAATAAATATTTAACAACATAATTATAACACATTTTTTACTATATTTGTTACTTTTTTATTTATTTTTCATATGCTAGTATTGTTAAATTTTCATAAGGTATTCTATTTCTTTTTCTGTTAAATATCTGTATTCTCCCCTAGTTAAATCTCCTAATTCCAATTTACCTGTTGCAACCCTTTTTAAATTACCAACTTTATGTCCTATTGCTTCACACATTTTTCTAACTTGTCGATTTTTCCCTTCAATAATTGTGATTTTTAATGTTGTCATTCTTTCCATTTTTTTTATTATGTTAACTTCTGCTTTTGATGTTTTATAACCATCTATAAATAATCCTTCCTTAAAGTTGTCTAATTCTTCTTTTGTTGGAAGTCCTATAACTTGTGCTATATAAGTTTTACTAACTTCATGTTTTGGATGGGTTAGTTTAAATGTTAATTCCCCATCATTTGTTAATAACAATAACCCTGATGTTTCATAGTCTAATCTTCCGACTGGATAAATTCTCTCATCCACATCTTTTATTAAATCCATTACTGTCGGTCTCTCAAATTGATCTTTTACCGTTGTTACATACCCCTCTGGTTTATGTAACATTATATATACTTTTTTTTCATCTTTTTTAACAACTACATCATTTACCTTAATAACGTCTACTCCTATTATTACCTTACTTCCTAATATGTCTACAACTTCATCATTAACTTTAACTCGACCTGACAATATTATTTCTTCACTTTTCCTTCTAGATGCTACACCACAATCTGATAAGTATTTTTGTAATCTAATTTCCATTTTTCCTCCGTATTGTTTTTATACTACTTCTATATATATTTATTCTAACATTTATATAAACTTAAATAAATGTCTATTTTAAATATCAAATATTTTCATAGGGTTTATAGCCACACCTTTATACCTAATCTCAAAATGTACATGTGGTCCCGTGCTGTTGCCTGTGCTTCCAACTATACCTATCACATCCCCCTTTTTAATATGATCCCCTTCTTTTACTAAATTTTTTTTGTTATGACTCATTATTATTTCTACATCCTCTACATATTTTATTTTATATATTATTATGTTGCCATAACTTGTATCGTAATATGCTTTTACTACTTCACCATCTGCCATAGCTCTTATTTGTGAACCTTCTTCTAAGCCTATATCAATTCCCTCATGTTTACTTATTTGAGAACTTGTCGGATTTTTTCTATTGCCAAAGTTAGATGTTATAACTCCATCAACTGGATAAACAAACTCTATATCCTTTAAAGCTATAATTACTTTTTTTCAATGGCATTATCTCTATTCTCATCTTCTATGTCTTTTAATAAATTTTCATCTACTCTAAAATTTATTTCATCTATAGTATCTTCTAATTCTTCTTGAAATACAGGTACTGATATATTATCTTCTAAATTATCTCCTAGGGCAAACCTAAAATCTAATAATGCCCTTCCTACTATGTTACCTTTTAAATTCTCCTCCGTTATATTAGAACTTACTAATTTATTTATTCCATCACTTGCATCCGTTATATTTTCAACTTGAAACACTTTCCCCACTATTAGCGTTCCCAATATTATTCCGCATACCGTTAGAGATATCATGAAATTGCCATTTTTATTTTCATATCCTCTGCTTTTTATTTTTGTACTTCTATTATTTTGTCTCCTATACTCTCTTGTCCTTTCTTGTATTTCCATCATAACACCCCTCTTAAAGTTTAATATTATATATTATGACTTTGTCCTTATTTTTAGTACAAAAAAAAGATATTATTTAATAATATCTTTTTTTTCTTTGCTATTATGTTAGGATCTTTAAATCTTTAAGCGTTAAAAATATATCATCACTTTTAAGACTATACATTTTTCTTACTATGTCCTCGCGTACATCAGTTCCGATTATTGCTTTAGTTCCCCATATTATATTGCTTTTTCTTGCTACTTCTTCATTTTCTGTTATTACTAATATTCTAGCATCTGGTTTAAGTCTTGCTACTATTTTTAATTCTTTTGTACTATTAGAACGTATTACTATAACTTTTACTCTTTCATTTTTAGCCATTGCTGATAATCCTTGTGCTACTATCTCAATTTTATTGTTTTTTATTTGATCACTAGCCTTTTTAATTCCAAATTCTTTATAATCTATATTTAATTCTGTTCTTGCTATAATTTTAGCCATTGTTTTAACAGCTTCTACTGGGTAACTTCCCTTTGCTGTTTCTCCTGACAACATAACAGTATTTGCTCCATCTGTTATTGCATTTGATACATCACAAATTTCCGCTCTTGTTGGTCTTGGATTTGTTATCATTGATTCTAACATTTGTGTTGCTACTATACAAAAAACACCTGATTCATTACATCTACTTATTAAAGTTTTTTGTGCCTCTGGTATTTCCTCTACAGGTATTTCTATTCCTAAATCTCCTCTAGCTACACAAACACCATCTGTTTCTTTTATTATTTCATCCATCTTATCAATACCTTCACGGTTTTCGATTTTTGAAATTATTTCTATATTTTTTCCTCCATAGCCATCTAGCACTCTACGAATCTCTTTTACATCTTCGGCATTTCTTACAAATGATGCGAATATATAATCAACTTCTTTTTCTACTCCAAATTTAAGATCCGCTTTATCTTTTTCTGTTAACACAGGTAACTTAACTACTGTATCTGGTAAATTGATACCTTTTCTAGATCCTAACATTCCTGTATTTTCTACTGTACAAATCACTTCTGTTCCCTCTATTTTTTCTACCTTCATTCCTATAAGCCCATCATCTACAAATACTCTATCTCCTACTGATAAATCTTTTGTTAATCCCTCATAAGTTACTCCAACTCTATTAACGTCTCCTTCTACTTCTTCTGTAGTAAATATAAATTTTTGTCCTTTTGTCAATTCAACGTTATCTCCTTTTACTACTAACGTTCTAATCTCTGGACCTTTTGTGTCTAATATTATTGGTATGTTTTTTCCTAAATCTTTTGCAACGGCTTTAACATTATCAATTGTTTCGCCATGTGTTGTGTGATCACCGTGTGAAAAATTGATTCTTGCCCCACCTAAACCTGCTTCAACTAACTCTTTTATTTTTTCCTTTGTATTTGACGCTGGTCCTAATGTACATATTATTGTTGCTTTTCTCATAATATTCTCCTTTTATAAGCTTAATATTCTAACAGTTTCTGTTAATCTACCTCTGTATTTATTTTCAAAATTTATCCCTTTTTCAAGATCAATAAAATTTATATTGCCTGACTTATATATCACTATTACATTTTTCTTATCTTCCATAAATAATTCTACTGCTTTACGTCCCATTCTACTAGCTATTACACGGTCTAGCGCTGTAGGTCGACCACCTCTTTGTAAATGTCCTAATATCGTAGCTCTTGTAACAACGCCTGTTCTCTGTTCTAATTCTTCTGCTAATTTTTGACTATCTAGCATTCCTTCACACACTATTATTAAATTATGTTCTTTTCCTTTTAATCTGTTTTTTCTAATTTTTGATGCCAATTCTTCAATATCAACATCTCCTTCTTCATGGATTATTACATCATCTGCACCACCTGCGACTCCTGACCATACTGCAATGTGTCCAGCACGTCTCCCCATAACTTCTACAATAGAACATCTTTCATGTGATGACGATGTATCTCTTAATCTATCTATAGCTTCTACGGCTGTATTTACCGCTGTATCAAATCCAATAGTGTATTCTGAACATTTCAAATCTAAATCTATTGTTCCCGGTATTCCTATTATGTTTATACCTTGCTCTTTTAACTTCAATCCGCCTGTTAATGATCCATCTCCTCCTATAACGACTAGTGTGTCGATGTCTAAGTCTTTACAAACAGTTGCCGCCTCTATTTGACCTTCCAAAGACATCATCTCCATACATCTTGCCGTTTTTAATATAGTCCCGCCTCGACTTATTATATCGCATACACTTTTTGCAGTAAGTGGTTTGAAGTCCTTGTTAAATAAACCTGAATACCCTTTATTAATTCCTATGACTTCTATTCCGTTTGTTGATGCCATTCTAACTACTGCCCTTATTACTGCATTCATACCTGGGGCGTCTCCACCACTTGTAAGTACACCTATTTTTTTATACTTTTTTTCCATTATATTCTCCTTTATGATTCTGTTTATAGTATTCTACTACAAAATTATATAATATACAATGTTAATATCTATTTGTATATTACCGATTTACTACCTAACAATATAATTAATGATTGTATTAACTTATCATCAACTTTTACATTAAATTCTTTGTTTAACTTAAACTTCTTTTTTGTTATTCCGTTGTATATATTAACTTCGGTAATACCTTTGTTGCTTTTTAACAATTTCATTATTTCCCTATTCTGATCGTCGCCATCTATTTTTAACCATAATTTTTTTTCTTTTGCTTCATCACCGTTTTTTAACACTTGTATAGTGTCACATAATATTTTACCCTCATCATCATTTAATGAAATTGTCCCGCTTATAAGCACTACTACATCTATTTCTAAAATTTTATTGTACCTTGTAAACGTATTAGGAAACACTATTACTTCCATAGAACCTAATAAATCTTCCACTGTTACAAACGCCATTTGTTTATTAGATTTTGTATATATTATTTTTTTATTCGTTATAATTCCAGCAACTACAACTTTTTGACCATCGTGTATTTTATCACCTTGTTCTTCTTCATCTATAACTAACTCGTTACTTCTTACCGTTACTTTCTTTTTCATTACATCTTCAAATGCATACAATGGATGCCCTGATAAATACATTCCCAATGCTTCTTTTTCATAATTTAACAACTCTTTTTTTCTGTACTCTTCTATATTAGGTAAATTATCATCTATACTACTTCCTTCAAAACTATCAAAAACATCAAAAAAACTAACTTGTCCTTCTATATTTTTTTTATTATTTAAATTTTTATCATTTATAACATTTTCATATGTCGCCATATACTGGCTTCTATTACCTCCTAACGTATCAAATGCCCCTGACAATATTAAACTCTCTACACTTTTTTTATTTATATATTTACTATCCATTCTATTTATAAAATCTGTCATCGTTTTAAATTTGCCCTTTGATTCTCTTTCTTTCACTAACCCATCTATTACTACACGTCCAACACCTTTTAATGACACTAACCCAAATCTTATTTTTCCTTCCTCTACTGTAAAGTCACTTACACTATTATTTATATCTGGCGGCAATATGTCTATACCCATAGTTTTACAACTATATATATATTCTGCAACTTTTTCATTCGTACCTATTACAGAACTCAATACCGCCATCATAAATTCAACCTTGTAGTGGTATTTTAAATATGCCGTTTGATACCCTATTAATGCGTATGCCGCTGCATGAGATTTATTAAATGCGTACTTTGCAAAATCTATCATATCGTCATATATTCTATTTGCCACTTTCGCATCAATTCCATTTTTTACACACCCTACTACTTCATCATTACCATACACAAAGTTTTTTCGTTCTTCTTCCATAACATCAGCTTTTTTCTTACTCATAGCTCTTCTGAGTATATCGCTTCTGCCTAATGAATATCCCGCTAAATCTCTAACTATTTGCATAACTTGCTCTTGGTACACTATACATCCATACGTATCTTTTAATATTACTTCTAACTCTTTTGCATCATAACTAATATTCTCTTTATTATTTTTACCACCTACATATTTAGGTATAAAATCCATAGGTCCTGGTCGATATAACGATATACCTGCTATTATTTCATCAAAGTTTTCTGGCTTTAACTCTTTCATAAATTGTTTAATACCACTACTCTCTAACTGAAACACACCATCTGTTTTACCTTTTGATAACATCTTATATACATTTTTATCATCTAGGGGTATATTATCAATGTCAATGTCAATGCCTTGACTTCTCTTAATAGCATCTATCGCAACTTTTATTACCGTTAGTGTTCTTAAGCCTAAAAAATCCATTTTTAATAACCCTAATTCTTCTAACGTATTCATTGTATATTGCGTTGTTACAACTCCATCTGTTGACTTCAACGGTACATATTCAACTATAGGCTTGTCTGAAATAACAACTCCCGCCGCATGGGTCGATGAATGTCGTGGCAACCCTTCTAGTCTTAGTGCCATATCTATCAACTTCTTTGTCTCACTTTCAAGGTCATATGCCATTTTTAAATCACTATTCACTTTCAATGCTTTTCGTATCGTAATTCCTAAATCTGTTGGTATCATTTTTGCTATTCTATCTACTGATACATACGGCATAGCTAACGCTCTTCCTACATCTCTTATTGCTCCCCTTGCCGCCATAGTTCCAAAAGTTATAATTTGTACCACTCTATCTATTCCATATTTATTTATTACGTAATCTATTACCTTTTGCCTATCTTTGTAACAAAAATCTATATCTATATCTGGCATTGATACTCTTTCTTTATTTAAAAAACGTTCGAAAATTAAACCATATTTTAATGGGTCAATCGTCGTAATATTTAAGCCATATGAAACTATACTTCCCGCCGCTGAACCTCTTCCTGGTCCTACTGCTATACCTCTATCTTTCGCATATTTAATAAAATCCCACACTATTAAAAAATAATCTACAAATCCCATGTCTTTTATAGTTAATAGCTCATATTCTATTCTGTCTTTTATTTCTGGTGTTATTGTTTTATATTTTAATTCTAAATTTTTATATGTAAGCTCTTTTAAGTACTCATACGCTGTATATCCTTTTGGTGTATCAAATATTGGTAACTTATATTCATTAAAAACAAATTCTACATTGCATTTATTTGCTATTTCTACAGTATTTGATAAAGCTCTTTTATAATTTACAAATAATTTTTTCATCTCATCTGGTGACTTTAAATAAAACTGTCCACCTTCATATATCATCCTATCCTCATCTTCTATTGTTTTACCTGTCTGTATACACAACAATATTTCATGGGACTCAACATCTGTATCATATACATAATGTACGTCATTACTACAAACTAATTCTATATCTAACTCTTCCCCTATTTTTACTAAAAGTGGATTTACTTCTAATTGCTCTCTTATACCATGATTTTGTAACTCTATATAAAAATCTTCTTTAAATATTTCTTTATACTCTTTTGCAACTTCTACGCCCTTTTCATACGAACCTCTCATTATCCCACGACAAATAGGTCCTGCTAAACATGCTGATAATGCTATTAATCCTTCGCTATGCTCTTTTAACAATTCTATATCTATTCTAGGTCTATAATAAAATCCATCTATATATCCATACGATACTAATTTTATTAAATTTTCATACCCTATATTGTTTTTTGCTAACAAAATCAAATGATTAGCATAATTATCTTTTGATGTAGATTTATCTTTCATATTCGTATTCGCTACGTATACTTCACACCCTATTATCGGTTTGATTCCTTCTGATTTAGCTTTTTTGTAAAATTGTACTGCTCCATACATTGAACCGTGGTCTGTTATAGCGATACTACTCATGCCTAACTCTTTTGTTCTTTTTATTAATTCGCTTATTTTACTAGAGCCATCTAGCAAACTATACTCTGAATGCACATGTAAATGCACAAAATCCAACTCTTTCATATATCTCCTTCTTTCACATATTTTATTTCTAATATACATCATTATCTATTATTATATATTATTATTTGTATTTTAACAAATTACTATATACCTATTTATCTACTTTATTTTGAAGTACTTTATTTTATATTATAACTTACTATTTTATTTTTCTTTTTTTTATAATATAATATGTTTTATTTTAGAAAAGGAGATTTTACACCATGAACGAACTAATATTTTTCTTAACTATTTTTATATACTTCACCTTAACTTTAACCGCCCATAAGCTTTTTGGTAAAACAGGGTTATATGTTTGGGTAGCTATTAGTATTCTTTACGCTAATATTGAAGTTCTTCTCCTTGTTAATACTTTTAACGTTCAGATGACCCTTGGTAACGTTATATACGGAAGTACTTTTTTAGCAACCGATATTTTAAACGAACTCTATGGTTCTAATTCTGCTAAAAAAGCCGTTAAGATCGGATTTTTCACAAGTATATCTATGATTATTTTATCCCAACTAACTATTTTATACGTACCAGATGTAGATGATTTCGCTAGAGAAAGTTTTAATACTTTATTTAATGTAACCCCACGTATCGTTTTGGCTAGTTCTATTACATACGTATCTTCTCAATTTTTTGACATATGGGTTTACCAAAAAATAAAAGATTTCACTAACAGCCGTTACTTATGGTTACGTAACAACTTATCAACTTTTTTATCACAATTAATTGATACCGTAGTATTTACACTAATTGCTTTTTATGGCATCTTTGAATTTGATGCTGTTCTAGCATTAATAATTCCAACATTTTTAATTAAATTAGTAGTATCTATATTTGATACACCATTTTTTTACTTAGCTATTAAAATGAATAAAAAATTAACTGGTAATTAAAAAGAGAACCTGTTTAAATAACAGGTTCTCTTTTTAATTTATTTATCTTTATTTTCATTATCTAATTCTCTTATTATATGTTGTACGGCAACTAATCCCTCACCTACTGCTTTACTCACTTGGAACGGCCACCCTGTACAATCTCCCGCTGCATATATACCGTCAATATTTGTTTTAAACGTTTTGTCTGTTACAATTGTTGAGTTTTCAATTTCTAGCCCTTCAATTAACGTACTTGTTGGCGTGTTTTCATTAATAAAAAATACTCCATCCCCTCTATATTCTTTGCCATCTACAATTACTCCCTCTGCTTTATTATCGCCTATAACTTCTGTCGGTTTACCTTTTACTACTGTTACGTTATCGCCAAAATCTTTATCACTATTATAATTATATATATATATTACTTCTTTACATATTTCACTTAAAAATTTTAAATCTTCTTCTCCTTCTTCACTATCT
>CAMZNU010000028.1 GCA_947313885.1 uncultured Clostridia bacterium
ATCAAAAAATAATACCTCGGATGTTTTTAGTTCTAAAAATAATCCTACTTTGATTCATCTTGACGAATCAAAAAATAATACCTCGGATGTTTTTAGTTCTAAAAATAATCCTACTTTGACTCATCTTGATGAATCTAAAAATAATACCTCGGATGTTTTTAGTTCTAAAAATAATCCTACTTTGATTCATCTTGACGAATCAAAAAATATTAGCACTAATGTTAATAATTTTCACGGTATACCTACTTTGATTCATCTTGATGATACTTTAAACAAAAATTACATTTGTTCTGATTTTATTACACCGTACCCACCTGGTATACCACTTATTACACCTAATGAAATTATTACTAATGATTTAATTTCATTAATTAAAACTTATTTAAATTACAACATAGAAGTACAAGGTATTCATGACTTTCATATATCTTGTATTTTATAACTATAAAGGAGATTTTCATGAAAAAAATTATTACTTACCACGACAGAGATAAACCTTATTTAATTTTAGCTGGTCTATTTTTGTATTTTATAGCCTTTGGCTTTGTTGTCGATTCACCTACTAATATTTATAACGGTTTATATAATATTATTACTTCTCAAGGTCTTCTTGTGTCTGATTATATTGCTATAGGCGGTATCGGGGCTGGTTTAGTTAACGGTGGTATCGTTGGACTATTTATATTAATTATTTTTAGACTCAATAAAGCTAAACTTAACGGCTCTTTATTAATGACTATACTTATAGTTACAGGATTTGCCTTTTTTGGCAAAAATATATTTAATATGTCACCTATTATTCTTGGTGGTTACATATACGCTAAAGTTAATAGTGATAAATTCGGTAAGTACTTACTTACTACATTTTTAGCTACCTCTTTATCACCTGTAGTTTTTCAAGTTTCTTTTTTGGTTAGCGAAAATACTCGTCTTAATACTACCCTTGGTGTCCTTATTGGAGTATCTATAGGTTTTATTATGCCTGCCGTTGCCTCTAATGCCATGAAATCTAATGGTGGTTATAATTTATATAACGTTGGCTTTTCTGCTGGTATTTTAGGTATTGTTATTTTAGCTGTTTTTAATGCTTTAGGTCTTACTTTTCCCCTAAATCCACATTGGGCTACTGAATATAATTCCGTTTTATACATATTTATTGTTTCAGTTTGCTTGTACTTTATTATAATTGGAGTTATACTAGGTAAAAGTAATGTTTCCAATATGTTAATCATTTTTAAAAGTTCTGGTAAATTACTTACAGATTATTATTGGATGCATAATTATACTTCTTTTCTTAATGCTGGTCTTGTAGGATTACTTGGCGTATTCGTTATTTATATTATCGATGCCCCTGTTAACGGTCCTACTATGGGTGCTGTACTTACTATGATTTCCTTCGGATTTCTTGGTAAACATCTTTTCAACTGCATTCCTGTCATTATCGGAGCTTTAATAGGTGCTAGTCTTAGTGTCTATTCTCTCTCTAGTCCTAGTATTATTCTTGGATTACTTTTTGTTACCGGCATTGCACCTATCGCTGGTACTTTTGGTTTTCTTGCCGGCGTTCTAGCTGGTATTTTACACATTGTAGTTGTTGTTAACGTGACTTCCTTCCATGGTGGTCTTAATTTATATAATAATGGGTTGGCCGGCGGTATTGTCGTTATGGTTATTGCTCCATTATTTGTTGCTTTTAGAAAGGGTGATTACAATTAGTTATAGAATTGAAAAAAATATGCGCATAGTCGATGAATTGATTGGCTTTTGTTTTAAACACGGCTGTACTAATATAGATATTAACGTTAATTTTGATGATAAAAATTTAAGTGTTATTACTATAAATTGCACTATTATTGATTTATCTAAAGAACATCTTGACCGTTTTCTTAAAGTTCTTAGTCTTGACCGTCAAGAAGAAATGGAAGAATGTTATTGGATGCTTACCGGTGATGATAGTTTTGGCGATGAACTTACTCTAACCGCTAGTATGATCGATAAATGTGATGTATTTTATAACGACAATAAAATGAAAATTATCGCTTATCGTAAAGAAAAATAATAAAATAGATATAAAAAAAGATTATTACTTAGTAATAATCTTTTTTTATATCTATTTTATAGGTCATTGGTGCTTCTCTAATTTATTTCTTTATTGCTAACATAGCTACACATCCACCTTCATCTCTATTTTCTAATGTGAATTTTCCACCATGCTCTTTTGCTACATATTCTATTATACTAAGTCCTAATCCTGTTCCCTTCTCCTTAGTCGTTATTTTATTTTTCATTAATTCTTCTTTTGTAACACCTTCTAAACCTTTTCCACTATTTTCTACTATTATTTTAATATATTCATTATCCTCTTCTAACTTTATTTTAATCTCTTTATGTTCTACTTCGTCTAATGCCTCTACTCCATTTTTTAACATGTTACTTATTGCCAACTCTATTAAATTTACATTACATTCAACTTCTAATACTTCTTCTTCTATCTCTATATTTATCCCCTTATAGCTACTACTATACGTATGCACTAATTCCTCTATCATATCTAATATCCATGTATTTTTTTTTGGTTCTTCTTTATACTTTTTTATGTTCATTATCTGTTCTGTTATTAACATTATTTTTTCTAACTGTCCTTTTATTATATTTATTCTAGTCTCTTTTACTTCCTTTGACTCATTTATATAATCTATATTTGCATTTATTAATGCTATAGGGTTTTTTATTTCATGCCCCAATGCATCTAACAGCTCATCATTCTCACCTTTATTGTTTACTATTATCAATTTTATCCCCCCTTATTTTGGTAGCAATATTTTCATCCCAAAATTTATTTTATTAGGGTCTTCTATATCATTTAATTCCATTATTTCTAATTCCCTATTTCTATTGCCATAAAATTTATTACTTATCCCTATTAAACTATCCCCTTTTTTCACTATGTAATAATTAGGCACTATTGTCTCTCTTTTACCCATAACTTCCGATACTTCATTTTCCCTACTAACTAACCCTTCTGTAGATTCTTCCCTAAACGTTCCTTCTACTTCATGATCTTCTTCAAGCTCTATATCATCTGTTCTATATCCTATTTCTTCCTC
This sequence comes from uncultured Clostridia bacterium, assembly GCA_947313885.1. Classification (GTDB taxonomy): domain Bacteria; phylum Bacillota; class Clostridia; order Lachnospirales; family CAMZNU01; genus CAMZNU01. The sequence continues at coordinate 3,108 of CAMZNU010000028.1, forward strand.
TAATTTTTTTATTTTATCTAACGTACTATTTATTATTTCCGTTTCTGTTTTTAATTCTAATTCACTATTCCCAAATACTGCTATCGATTGTGCACTATCATTCATATACGCTACTAATACGTTATACGCATCTCTTAATGTAGCCATCTCCCCCTCTAATGTCACTACTTTATTACTACTTTTAAATGCTCCTACACCTACTATAAATGTTAATATAAACAAAAAACCACTTACCGCAACTAAACTGTTTACTATAGTTTTTTGCTCCATTTCCTTCCTCTTATACATATTTCCACTTAACTTATTTCTATGTATACCTACTATATCTACATCCCTTGGCTTTTCACGCGCTTCTCTTAATTCATTTATTACTTCTTCTTTTTTTATTTCAACACTATTATCTTTTACATATATTTTTTCGTTCTCTAACTGGTTTTTCCTACTATCTTTTTTTAACTCTATTTTCTCTACATTCTCTTTATACTCTTTTATATAATTCTCCATAGCATCATTTTTATCATAGTATATAAAATATCCTTCTAATTCATCTAACTTACCTTTTTTCCTATCTTCATTATATAACGTGTTTATTTTTTCCATCATATCCATTACTAACATTACTTGATACGGCTTTCTAAAATTCTCACGGTGATAATTTACACAATTATCATTTAAATAATTACCATATCCCGGCTGTGATAAACACCAACCAACTATTTCTAAACCACCAAAATGTTTTAACCTTTGCTCTTCTATATAAGTTTCTGATTTTTTTGTAAATCTTAATACTTCTTCTTGTACTTCACTATGTAACCCCATTATTGTTCCTGTTATAAATAATACTTTTTCTTGGTCTATTATCATGCACCTTCCTACTAATGCACTTACAACATCTTTATTTTTATCTTTTTTATTCATCTGTACTAAAAATGAATATGCATAGTCTTCTATATATACCCTTAACCTTTTGTCTATACCTCCGATTTGTTTTATATTACTCGGAAAATTTGATTCGCTCATTATACACTCCCTCCTTATCTATTTGTTAGCAACTACTTGTCTTGTTAATAACAATATAGCACATAGCATTTGCGATAATTTGGTATATTATAGTATGTATATTTTTATTTACTATTTTATTATTCCATTTTTCACGTTTTTATTTTAAATTATTTTTTTATATTGTTTTTTTATACAAAAAAAAAGAGGCTAAGCCTCTTTTTTTAATTTATGTCGTTAATTTTTCATGCGCTTCTTTTAATTTACTTATTATTTCTATATTTTGCGGACAAACTTTTTCACACTTTTTACATTCTATACACGCTGTAGCTTTTACAGGTAATGAACCTTTATACATCGCTTTACTATTCCATGCCGTATCTGGTGCATTTTCTACATCATTAAACAACGTAAATATTCCCGAAATATTTATATTAACTGGGCATTCTATACAATAATCACATTTTGTACATTTAATTAAATTATATTTACTATTTACCTCTAACACTTCTTCTAAAAACTTATATTCATTTTCTTCTAATGGTTTAAAATTTTTAAACGTCTCTATATTATCTTTTACATGTTCCATATTTGACATACCACTTAACGTTGTAAATACATCTTCTAAACTTGATGAATATCTAAGCGCATACGACGATGGCGTTACATTATTATTTTTTTCCTTAAACATAGTTTCTATTTCTTCTGAAAATTTAGATAATACTCCACCTTTTATAGGCTCCATTACTATTACTTTTAAATTATATTTTTTTGCTAACTCATAACATTTATCTGACTCTATTATTTTATAATCTAAATAATTTATTTGTAATTGCACAAATTCTAACATTTCATGATGTTCTTCTATTATTTCTTTAAACGTTTCATAATCTCCATGAAATGACATTCCTATATGTTTTACTTTACCTTGCTTCTTCTTTTCTTTTACAAAATTAAAACCATCAAACTTTTTAACGTTTACCATCTTTTCCTTATCTAATGAATGCAATAAATAAAAATCAAAATATTCTACTCCCGTTCTTTCTAACTGCTCGTTAAACATTTTTTCATAATCTTCTTTTTCTTTTGCCAGCCATACTGATAATTTATCCGCTAAATAATAACTATTTCTATCATATTTTTTTACTAAACATTCTCTTACCGCTACTTCTGATTTACCACCATGATATATATATGCCGTATCATAATAATTTACACCGTTTGCCATAGCGTAATCTACCATCTCTTGAAATTCATTTAAATCTATCTCTCCATCTTTTTGTGGTAATCTCATCGTTCCAAATCCCAACATCGATATGTTCTTTCCTAATAAATTTCTACTTTTCATAATATCCCTCCTCTTAAATTACAAAATTATATTATAATTATACCTATATTTTTTATTTTTTAATACCCTAATTTTATCTAACTTCCTTGTACACATATTTAGACGTTCCTAATGCTAATAACGCCGTATAACTTATACCAAAATTTAATATATCTCCGTGTTCTATATTTTTATCACTTTTAGTTACGTCTATTATCGTATGATCACTAGACCCTCCTATAATTTTTATTTTATCATTTTTTGGTGTTATATCTTTATATTCTACATCTTGTTTCCCACATGCTACTATACATCTTATAATTTTACCTATATTCTCAAACTCCACTTTTTCACCAAATGCATTTACTCCTATTTCACCTGTTGGTGCTGAATCTTTTTCTTTTAACTCTATTACTTCTAGTTCTAAATGTGGTACATCATAGTTCATATTTGGAATTTTTTCCTGATATCCTGCCTCTGTTCCAAATATTATTCCTTCCCCTACTCTTAAATGGTTTATTCCCTTTGGCACTGTCCCATCTAATACTTTATACAACGTGCTAGAATTTCCCCCTGATATTATATCTAACTTTATTTCAAATTCCTTTTCTATACGTTTTCCTATTTCTACTAACTCACCTAAATTCTCATTAGTCGGTATTACACCACCAAAACACGTTAAGTTTACTCCTATGCCTTTTAAATTTACATTTTCTAATTTAATTATTTCCTCTACGTAAAAATTTACTTCCTCTTTTATTATACCTTCTCTTAAGTCACCAAGGTCTATCATCAATATTATATCTTGTTTTTTATTTATTTTTTTTCCTTCTTCTGATATTTTTCTTATTATTTCTATTTCTGATACTAATGCTATATCTACATATTTTACTAAATCTTCACATTCGCTTAACATCGGTAACCTTAATAATAATTTTTTTACATCTAAATGTTCCATATCTTTTAAATTTTCTAACCTTGCATGTCCTATAGTTTTTATGCCATTTTCTATGTACACTTCCTCAACTTCTAATATTCCACCATACACTTTTGTTACTCCGCACACTTCTATTCCTCTTTTTTTACATATACTTATCATTTCCCTTACATTATGACCTAACTTTTCCTTATCAATTACTAATTTTGGATACCCCATAATAACACTCCTATTATATTTTTAAACTTTTTATCATTAACTCTAATGCCTCTTTCCTATACTTTTTTGACAATACCCCTAACGATGCCATTATATAATCATTGTCTACTAATATTTTTACACCTTCTCGTGGTAATAGTTTCATACTGTTTTTATTTTCTACTGTACTTTCCATTATACTTACCCTATTTGGCAATCGGGTTAACGCTCCTCCCGTTCCCACTATATATTTTACCGCCGTTAAATCTTTACCCTTTGCTACTAATTTCTTACCCGTTGATGTGAAATATTCTACTAAACTTCCCCCATGTCTATTACATGCTTTTTTTATCGCCACTTCCGTTAAATATTCTATAAACCTAATTTCTTCATCACCTTCTGGTATCGCCCCTACATTTTTTAACAACTCTTTTACATTTTTAAATTGTTTTTCTACTTCCTCTATACCTATTCCCATTACTATGTTTTCCATGTTAACGTATACACCTAAATCCCCTTCTACCGTTCTTTTTGCTACTGGCTCTGGTGTACTTTGTATTTCACTTATTTCATCACTACCTTTTGTTACAGAATGTAAATCCGTCGTCGCCCCTCCTACGTCATATACTATTAAATCACCTATGTACTCACTTAATAATTTCGTACTTTCCATTACAGCACCTGGCGTTGGCATTATTTTTCCCGTAACCATCTCTTTTAATTTTTCCATACCTTTTGATTTTATTATATGCTCCTCAAAAACATCTTGTATTACTTTTCTCGTCGGCTCTACATTTAATACATCAATTTCTGGATACACATTTTCAACTATATATACTTCCACTCCTTCCTCTTTCGCTATTAACTTTATTTCCTCTTGATTTTGTACGTTTCCTGCATATATATACGGTACGTCTTTTCTAACTTTTATTAACTTCTCAAAGTTCTCTATAGCCGTATCCCTTTCCCCATAATCTACTCCACCTGCTATTAATATTATATTTATATCTAAATTCTTAACTTTCTCAACGTCTAACCTTCTTAATTTTCCTGATGTTATGTTTTTTATTATTCCACCAGCTCCTAAGCATGCCTCTTTACTAGCTTTTACCGTCATCTCATGGACTAGACCATGAACACTCATTTTTAAACCACCTGCCGCTGAACTCGTCGCTAACAATTCATCATATTCTATTTTCTCACCTATCTTACTTTCTAAATCTTTTATAGCATTTTTTAATCCCTCATTAACATCACTACTTACAGTAGTAGGGGCTTGACCTTGTCCTGCAAAGTCAGCCCCTCCTATAAATGAAAACCCATTCACTACTGTAGTCGTGCTACCAATTTCACCTACTAACACGTCTATTTTCATTTTTTATTTTTCCTCTCTATGTTTTACCATAAAACTTACTACATCTATCCCTTTTGTTCCTCTCCCAAAACCTGCATCCATTTTTGACTCTTTTGCTATTTCATTCGTTACTTGTGTTCCCCCTACTATTAACATTACTTTATCTCTTATTCCTTTTTCCTCACATAACTCTGCTAACTTTTTCATATTTTTCATATGAATATCATCATGGGTTATTATCGTTGATATTAATATAGCATCTGCATTTGTCTCTATAGCCGAATTTACTACTTTCTCTATATCTACCGACGTTCCTAAAAACGTATACGTTACTCCATACTTCTCAATACCACCATGTTTTATATCTAACGTCTCTCTTAATCCTACTGAATGTTCATCATTTCCTACTGTCCCTGCTACTACATGTATTTTTCTTTTTGATATTTTTTCTTTTACTTCCTCTTCTGTTAATACTTCTATTTTTTCTGGTATTACTAACTTATCTATGTCTATATCAAATTTAACTTTACCTTTTATTTCTACTAACGTTCCTTCTGATGGATGTAACATTTGCTTATGCACTACTACTACATCTGTTAATCCCATTTTCTCACCGCATTGTATTGCCGCAAACTCTGCCGTTCTCTCGTCCACTGGTAAAAATAAACTCGTAGTTACTACACCATCTGCCGTCCACTCAACTTCTGGTTTTATTAAATTCGTATTTCTATATTTTTTTACTTCTTCTAATCTTGCGTTTACATTATCAAAATCATCTAACTCATCTATATATATTATTTTACTTCTATCTTCTAACGTATCTCCACCTATTGCATCTGATGGGTTTTTAAATTGACTCGGTATATTATTATATCCATAATGTGCCGTTACTGGTGCAAAATAATCTTCATCTCTTTCAAAAATCATTCCTACACCAACTCCATCGTTCATATCTCTTGGTATTCCATCTCCATTTCTTTCTGGATATTCTCCACTATCTACAAAAAATCCTTCTTCTACAGATTTAAAATATCCTCCTACTTCTAACATCTCTTCCATAAACAATATTGAACGTTCTTTTATTTCTCTTATGTCATCCCCTAATATTCCATCTCTATCTAGTTTTAACATTTCTCTTAATCCGTCCATACCATTTAATGCTTGTCTTGTAGTTTGTAATGCCGCTATATTATTTTGATGCCATGGCACATTTCTTCCTTCATCTGGCGTTATCGTTGATTGTATATCCGCACTTGTTAATCTTGAAATCATTAAGTTTAAAGTATGGGTTACACTTGCCTCTCTCATATCTGATTCCATATATTTTGTATGTTGTTGGGCTCTCATTTTATATCTCTTAAAGAAATCCCTTAATGCTACTGCATATGGTAAATCAATTCTCATACACGGTGCTGGCGGTCCTGTTGGTGGCACCGTTGATAGTGCTATATTTTCCGCTTTCATTCCTACCCTTTCTGAAAATATACTATTTATTGCATGTTGTACCATTAATTCCGGTCTTACTTTCCATGCTTTCATTGCTGTTGCATTTGCATTATGAGCCCCATCAATTTGTAACATATCAACACTTGCCATTACCGTTTTTGCCTCACATGCATCTACAAAACTTCTTATCATATTTATATTTCTATATAAAACATTATATTGTGGATCTTGATGCGCCCCATTTATCCCTTCTTCTGCAAACATTACCGCTATATCTGGTCCTGCTACTCCTGATACATATGAATGGAAATTTATTGGTCTTCCTACTTCTTCTTCTATTAAATCTAATGCTTTTCTTGTAGCTCTACATTGCTTTCTTGTTATCGTTATTCCTCCCACTCCTTGTGGTGTTCCTTCTATTAATGAATCATAATGTGATTGTCCTGCCGTTCTTATTACCATTACATGGTCTGCACCATTCCACGCCGCCATTCTCATTCTTCTTACATCATCTTCAAATCTTCCTGATGCTATTTCTGTCGTAATTACACAATCTGGCTGGGGATCTATTTTCCCAAGTCCTCTAGATCCTGGCAACGGTACGTAATTTTTTATACCTTCTGCCGTTTCTAAAAACTCAAAATCTCCTATTACTCTTTTTTCATTTCTTCCTTTTCTCCATACCCAACCTTTTCTCTTCGGCTCATATTTATCTAAATCTTTTATTAACTCATCTATATTTAGCTTTTCATTTGGATTAAGTTCCATTTTTTACCCCCCACTTATTAAAATAATTTTTTAATTAATTGTTCTTCTTTATTCTCACCTACTAACAATCCCGCTTCTCTTATACTTATTTTTTTATTCTCACTAAGTCTCCACACAACATTTCCACAACCTTTACCCATTAACCCCATTTTCATAACGCTATCTACTATTGGCTGTGCTTCTAAACTCGAAAAACCCATTCTTAGTAATATACTTCTTTCTATAGATGGTGTCGTGTTTGTCTTACCTATCTCTACCATCGGCTTAACTATTTCATCTGCTAATTCCCAAAATTTATTATATAATTCATCATCACTTAAATTTGCTAAATGTTTTCTTCTTTTTTCAAAATCATCTTCTCTTTTCATTTTCTCCCCCTATAATTGTTTTAATATTTCTTTTACATACATTTCATCTCTATTACACTCATCGCACAAAAATTTTATATCTTCTTTACTTAATTTTTCTTTATCTACATTTTTTATATGGTTTTTTATTAAACTTTTTCTTATTTTATCTAAATCAAATTTTCTTAATTTTATTAAACTCGGATGCTCTGGCAATATTATACTTTTTCCTGCTACCTCATCCTCTGGATTTCCGTATCTAACTTCTATACCGTTTTTCTTTGCAAATGAAATTTGTGCCATTGGATGTTTTCCTGCACCTGTATACTCTGTTTCTTGAATTAATATAATTTCATCATCTTCCATTTCTTGGGCTAATGCAAATCCTGCCGTTAATGATGTGTTTCCTGCTGGTCCTCTTTCTAACCCTTCTAATATCGCTAACATTTCTGTCATATAAAATATTTCACCTTGTTTCACTATTAAAAATTCTTCCATGTATCTCATCGTTCTCGCTGAATTTCTTGGAACGTCTGATCTATCTGGCATCGTCGCAAATGGCATTGCATACCCTGTATGTCCTGTAGTAAATGATTTTTTATTAAAATCTTTATCTGATGCCATATGTAATCCTTTTAAATCTACACTTGCCCCTACTACTTTTACTTCGCTACATCCTGATTTTATTAATCCCCTCGCCGTTCCCGTTAAATTACCTCCACCTGCTTGGGTCGCTATTACTACATCTGGTAACCTATTATATTTTTCTTTAAACTGTTTTCCTATTTCTACACCTAACGTCTCAACTCCTGCTATTCCAAACGGTGTATACAACGATGCATTAAAATATTCTGTCTCCTCTAACAATCTTAAAAAATAATAAAATAATTCTGGCCCTACTGTTAATTGTACTACTTCCGCTCCTAATGCCTCACAAGCTCTTTGCTTTTCTAATATTTCTGGCTGACCTACTTTGTTAGAATCATAACACTCTTGTACAATTATACATTTTAACCCTTGCATAGCCGCCTGACTCGCAACAGCTGACCCATAATTTCCACTAGTTGCCGCTATTACCCCTTTATACCCTAACTTTTTAGCATGATATACCGCCGTCGCCGCTCTTCTTGCCTTAAAACTACCTGATGGGTTACATGCCTCATCTTTTATAAATATTCTCGCTGATTTCCCCGTCTTTGATACTTTTCTTGCTAGTTTTGTTATGTTCTTTAATTCATATATTGGTGTGTTTCCAACAGATACATCCCCTTGGATTTTTAACATCTCTTCTAATGAATATGCCCCGTCTTCCATCATTTTCTCATAGTCAAATCCTATTCCCTCATTTTCAAATTTATTATAATCTATTCCTACTGCCTTTTTCATAATTTCATTTTTTCTACTCATAACTCCATCATATGACATGTCTCTCATTTTACACCTCCAATACTTTTTCTATTCTTACTTTTATTTCATTTAACTCTGGTACAAATTCACCAAAATCATGTTCATATCTTCTTCCCTCTCCTACTAACTTACCTACTACATATCTTCCTGTTATAGTTTTTATTTCACACTCTTCCCCTATTTTACAATCCTCTTTTAAATATCCTTTAACCCACATCTCAAGAGGAACTTTTTTTGTGTCCTCTGGTACTTGCTCTGCTCTTTCTTCTGGTTCTAATATTATGTTATGGATTTGCACCCACATCCCTTTTTTTATCATATGATCACCGTCCCTATACTAATTTTTCTTCTTTTACAAAGTTTCTAAAATCACTCATTATCGCTCTTGGTACTGGTAAATCTAACATCGTTTTTAATCCCGCTTCTGAATTTATCGTTTGGGGTATCATATTTACTACCATAGCTATCGTTCCTATTCCCCCTGGTATTTCTGGCGTTATTGACATGTTTATATTTGGTGTTCCTTTTATTTCTATAAAATCACCTGTACTTACCCCTTCTGTCTCTGGCAATATTTGTTGTGGGTGATCCATCTCTATATACAATTCATTATTTACATAGCCAAATCCTCTTTGTCTTATTCCTGCTAACGTTCCTTTTTCTACCTTTGCATACTGTGTTTCTCTATCTGTTTTTGATACTATCGGCGCTTTTGTTTGTTCTATTTTATCTATGTCTACTCCTAGTCCTTTTGCTACCATTTGTATAGATTCTGGAAATCCTACATGTCCTGCTAAATTATCTTCTCCCATTCTCTTATCAAATTCTTCTACTGATATTCCTACTCCCTGCTCTTCCATTACCGCATGACCAAATGGTGATAAGTCATTTATTCTACTAGCTTTTATAAAATCTACCGTCTCACACGTTCCCGTTAACGCTAATATTAAATAATCTAATACAAACCCTGGGTTTATTCCTGTTCCTAATACCGTTACACCATTTTTCTTAGCTATTTCATTCAACTCTTTTGCAAGTTCTGGGCTTTGTGCTTCTGGATACGCTAATTCCTCTGCTGTTGATACTACATTTATGCCCTTTTCTAAACAAAATTTTATTTTCGGAAATGCACCTTTTGTAAACGAATCCGTCGCAAGTAATGCAACGTCACAATTTTTTTCTTTTATTATATCTTCAATATTCTCATATATTAATACTTCTTTATTTTCCCCTCTTTCTATTCCTAATATTTTATATGCATCTTTTCCTACTATTTCTTTATTTATATCGCATATCCCTATTATTTCTATACCTTCTTTTTTCATTATCATCGATGCTATTCCTCGTCCCATTGCCCCAAATCCCCATAACGCTACTTTAACTTTTCTCATTTTAATTCCTCCTACACTAAATAATTAACATTAACACCATTATTATAAATTCTTGGTACTCTTCTATTTACCATACATACCGTTTCATAATTTACTGTGTTTATTTTTTCACTTATATTTTCTACACTTACTTTATTTCCATATAATATTACTTCGTCCCCTATAACTACTTCTTCTACATCTGTTAAATCTATTAATATTTGATCCATACACACTTTTCCTACTACACTTACTAATTTATCTTTTATTTCTACTATTCCCTGATTTGTTAAGTTTCTACTATATCCATCTGCATATCCTACTGTTACCGTTCCTATTTTTCTCCTACTACTACTCACAGATCCTAAGCCGTAACTTATTCCCTCCTTTGCCTCTACTTCCTTTATATGTACTATTTTAGATTTGAAAACCATAGACGGTTTTAATCTTATTACTTCTTTATTTACTTCATCCGATGGGTAGTATCCATACAAACTTATTCCCACCCTAACTAAATCTAGGTGCATCTCTTTTTGCATTATCGTTCCTGCACTATTACACACATGTTTTATTTTTACTTCTATTCCTTCATCTTCTAACTTTTTTACTACTTCCTTATATCTTTTAAATTGCTTTTTTGTAAAGGTATCGTCTTCCTCATCTGCCGTTGCAAAATGAGTATACATTCCCTCAACTTCTATATTTTCTAATTTATATATTTCTTTTATTTCCTCAACACATTTTTTATAACTTAATCCTACTCTATTCATACCTGTATCTAGTTTTATATGTACTTTACTTTTTTTATCCTTACTTTTCTCATTTATTAACTTAGCTTTTTTTACACTAAATACCGTAAAAGTTATATTTTCTTTTACAGCCTTTTCTATTTCCTCATCATCAACTTCATTTAACAACAATATATTTACATCTATACCGCCATCTCGTAGCTCATAACATTCATCTATCCCTGCAACTCCTAAATATTCACACCCGTCTTTTATTAACGCCTTCCCTATTTCTAAAGAACCATGTCCGTATCCATTAGCTTTTATTATTCCCATTACTTTTGTATGTTTCCCTACATGGCTTTTAAACTTATTATAATTTTCTAATATGTTTTTTATATTTATTTCTACCCATGCCCTATTTTTATTACCCATTCATACACCTCTTTTCTAATAGTTACGTTATATTATCTATTATGTGTTTTATTAGGCTTTCTGTTTTTTCTATATCTTTTCTATTGGCTCTTTCTGTTATTTTGTGCAAATCTTTACCCCATGGTCCAATATTTACCCCTGGTATTGATAACTCTTTCATAGTCTCTAACGGTACACTATAAAATTCTCCCCACAACGGCATATTATTCTCTATTACATCTATCGTTTTTTCACTTCCACCTTGAAAATCTACATAGCTTAAATCCGATATACCCATATAAATTTCATTGTCTTTTGCTTTCATTCCATATTTATCTCTCATATAATTTACTATTAATTCATCTATTTCTACTTTATTTTTACAGTCGTTTCTTGATACGTGGGGGTAATATGGTGGGGCTAGTGATATTACTACCGTCGGCGTCTTATTCGGTATCATCTCTAACAACCCTTTTGCAAATTTAAAATTCGCCTCTGCTAAACTTATTTTCCCATCATTAAATAACTGTTTTATTTCTTCTTTTATTTCCTTTAATAAGTCATTTGTCATATCCTCATTAAATAATTTAGCTTCTTTTACTAGCTCATCATACATTACAACTCTTGGTTTTAACGGAAAATTAGCCTCTATATCTTCTTTAAATATTTTATAGTTTTTATTTATATCTTCATAAACTTCCTTTACTCCCTCAATACAAAATTCTCTTAACTCTTCTAATATAACATCTGGTGTTCTTTTTAACGTTAGAAAACTTAAATACCCTCCTGCACTTTCTGGCAATGATACGTCGTACCTCTCTTTAAAATCTCTTACAAATCCCCACGCAGGTGCTGGTGATATTACTCCGTGTTGCTTATCACAAAAATACGTATTCATTTCCGTTTTATTAACTATTTTCGATAATATATATGACGGGTTTATACCTTGAAATATATCCCCAAAATGTGTTTTCTTCCCCGTTACATACACTGTTGTTAACAATTTACCTACTGACCCACTATAATATACGTACTCTTTTTCATCTTCTCTTAAATGTGTTTCCGAATCTATCGCTAACGTATAATTTAAATTATATTTATCTTTTAATTCTTTTAACAAATCTATTGCACTTCTCATTCCTACTGATAAATTTTCCTCATCTGGTACTGATAAATATATTACGTTACCTTTAAAATCTTTTAACTCACTATAATGTTTTATTATTTCCATTTGTATAGCACCGCCAAGTTTCATGTCCGCAACACCTCTACCAAATATCCAATCATCATTTTTTAAATCTTCTTCTACTTCTTCACTTAATTTTAAGTTTTTTAAATTTTCTCTCGTTTTCTCAGGATCTAATGCATCTTTTTGATACTTACCAAAATCTAACGTATCTACTGTATCTAAATGGTTTATTAATATTACCGTCTCTTTTCCACTTCCTTTTACCATAGCCCAACTTATTTTTCTTTTAAGACCATCTTTTAACGACATATACAAACCATAATGCTCTTTATTTTTTTTATAATATTCTAATTTACTAAACCACTCATTCATATATACAGCTACATCTAACTCCGTCTTCGTAAACGTATCGCTACTTATTTTTACTAACTCTCTCATTAACCTCTCTGTATTACTAAGCACTTTATTCCTCCCTATATTTTCTCTCTTATCAATGGCATACTCATACATCTAGGTCCACCTCTACCACGTGATAGTTCCCCACTTGGTATTTCTATTACTTTTACACCTTTTTTATCTAGTAACTCATTTGATATCGTATTTCTTTCATACGTTATTACTACTCCCGGCTCTATTGCTAAAGTATTAGAACCGTCATTCCATTGCTCTCTATGTGACGCTACTATATCTCCACCTGCACATTTTATTAATTCTATTTTATCCATCTTTAACGTCTTACTTAATATTTCTTCTAACGTTCCTTCTAAACATTTAATTTTAATATTTTTATTTTCTTTCGTAAGCTCATATACCGATAACGTATTTTCTATATCTGCATGTACTATAAACTTATCATAATCTATTCTCGTAAATACCGTATCTAAATGCATATACGCTCTTTTCTTTGGTATATCTATCGCTAATACTTTCTCATACCCATTGTTCTCATTTAATAATCTTCTCGCAAATTCCTCTATTGCATTTGGTGTCGTCCTCTCGCTATACCCTATCCCTACTACTTTTTCCGATAATATTAAAACATCCCCACCTTCTATAGGATCTTTTAATTCTCTATCATATACCGTATTTATTTTTTCTCCTTTATTAAACGTCCTACTATGCTCTTTTATATATTTTAAAAATATAGTCTCTCTTTTTCGCGCTTCATTTTTCATATTGTGTAAAGATAAACTATTTCCTACTATTGCTCCTGGATCTCTTGTAAAATATAAATTTGGTATCGGATCTAAATAAAATGCATAGTCATCTTTTATATAATCTTTTAAATTTTCTTTCTTATATTTGATTTTATTTTTTCGCACCCCTGCTATCATTTCATTTATCATCTCTTTATTCGTAAAATCATATAAATATTCCTTTATTCCCTCTTCTAATCCTTTTGATGTTATTCCACTCTCTTTTAAAAATTGATTAACAAACTCATCTTTTATTTTTGTATCCTCTATAGCCTCTTCTAACATTTCTGTTAAATATACAACTTCTGTTCCTCTATCTTCCATAACTTTAGCAAAATATTCATGTTCATCTCTCGCTACTTTTAAATACGGTATGTCATCAAATAATAATCTCTCCATATAATCAGGTGTTAAATTTTCTACTTCTTCTCCTGGTTTGTGTAACATGACTTTTTTTAATTTTCCTATCTCAGAAAATATTTCTACATTTTTCATAAATACCTCCATTTATAAAAACACCTTATAACTTTTACTATATAATTATATTCTTTTTATTTTTTATTGTCAATTTTTTACCTTTACTTTGCATACAATATATTGTTATTGTGCATTACTTATTGTTATTTATGTGTTAATATTTTTTTTTTGTTTTTATTGACTATTTTTTGTACTTTTTTTATACTTTTATAAGATGTTTATATTTTTTAACCTAAGGAGGTTTATTTATGAAAAACAAAGGCTCACTTAAATTTATTTTAATTTCTATTATCGGTTTTATTTTACTTCTCGTTCCTCTCCCTTTTAAAGGAGAAAGTAAAATTTTTATTTCTCATGCAACTAGTTTTATTATCGATAATTTATTTGATCCATTCGTTTTATTTACTACAATTGTCGCAACTTTAGTTATTTTACTTACTTTTGTGTTCGCTTTTTACACATCTAAAAATAACTTATTAAACTCGATTTTTAAAACTAGTAAATTTAATGTGTTCGGTAGAATTACAGGTTCTTTTATGTACCTTGTCGTTCTTAACCAATGGTTTTCTGGTAACTTTATCGCTGATGCAATTAATGACCCTTACACAGGCGGTGTTATGGTCGGTAACCACGGACTACTATCAACTCTTTACATAACATTTTTTATAGGAGTTTTTACTCTCCCTTTAATTACTGACTTTGGTGCTGTTGAATACATTGGCACCGTTGCATCTACTTTCGTAAAGAAATTTTTTAAAGTTCCTGGATATTCTGCTGTCGATGCTCTTGCTTCTTTTGTCGGCGACGGCACTATGGGTATCGTCGTTACTGATAACCAATACAAAAAAGGATATTATACTAAACGTGAAGCTTACATTATTGCTTCTTCTTTTTCTATCGTTGGTATCGCTTTTGCAACTTCTGTTTCAGAAGAACTTGGCTTTGGCGGAATATTCCCTATTTTCTATTTTTCAATATTTTTTGTTTGTGCTTTAATTGCCATGGTTACCGCTCGTCTTCCTCTTAAAAAGTTTAAAGATGAATATTATCCTGGCGTTACCCCTAAAACAGAAGAATTACCTTCTGGGGTCTCTAAATACCAACACGCTTTAGAGTCTGCATCTAATCAAGCTCATAATGCTTCCGTTTCAAAAGCTGTTAAAAATGCTTTTGTTACTATTATAAATATTTACGTAGGTTTCTTACCTATTATTATGCTTGTTGGTACTGTCTCTTTAGTTATAGCCGAACAAACTAGTTTCTTTACTATATTATCAACACCTCTTGTACCTCTTTACTCTTTCCTTTTTGATCCATCTATCGCTCCTGACTTAGCTGCCGCTAGTATAGTTGGATTTGCCGATATGTATTTACCTGCTTTATTTATCGTAGGTGTATCATCATCAGCCGCTAAATTTTTTATCGGAGTTATGTCTTTTACTCAACTAATTTTTATGTCGGAAACTGGAATGGTTTTAGTTAATACAAAAATTGGCGTTGATTTATTTGACGTTATTAAAATTTTTGTTTACAGAACTATGCTTTCTATACCTATCGTATATGCAATTACATACGGTCTTTCTTTAATGAATATAGTTAGCTTCTAAGTTTTAAACAAAAGTTAACCTAATAACCCTATAAAACAACACACAATAAGTGTTGTCTTATAGGGTTATTTTATTTATAGCTAGTCACATAATGCATAGCTTATCCATATTATATTATATTATTACTTATTATTTTATGGAGGCTATTATGATTTCTAAACACACTTTTAAATTTATTTTATTTTCTACTATTGGTATTTTACTTTTTTTAGTACCTTTTACTTTCCTCGGCGAACTTAATTTTTTTACTAACCATTTCGCCATTTTCATCTCTAATAATTTTTTTATATACATAGTTTATATAACTAATTTTTTAGCTTTTTTAATTTTACTTTTATCTTTTGTATTCATCTTTTATACTTCTAAAATAGATTTTTTAAACTCTTTATTTAAATCAGATATTTATTCTATCATTTACAGAATTTTAGGTTGCTTTTTATACCTCATCATTTTAAACAATTGGTTTTCTTCTAATCCTTTTTTTAACTTATTTCTTCATGATTATATTCGTTCTTCTTTAGTCGGTAACCACGGCTTCATTACACACCTTAGCCTCGTTTTTTTTATTACTTTTTTTACTATACCTTTTTTAATTAGTTTTGGACTCGTTGAATATATCGGTACATTATGTAACCCTTTTATGCGTAAATATTTTAACCTTCCTGGGTATTCTGTAGTTAATTCTATTGCATCTTTAGCATCTGAAGGTTCTGTGGGTGCTATAATTACTAGCACTCAACACAGCAACGGCTACTTTAAACGTCGTGAAGCTTTTTTAGTCGCTACTACTTTTTCTATTGTCGGTGTACCTTTTGCTCATACTATAGCTCACCATCTTGAACTAGGTCATATTTTCCCCATATTTTATTTAACTGTTTTATTTGTTTGCTTTATTTTAGGTTATGTTATATTACAACTCCCTCTTAAAAAGTTTAATACCGAAACTTTTAATAGCTATAGACCTATCGGTTACGTTAAAAATAATGATTTATCTTCACATAAATACGCTCTTTTTCTTGCTACTAATAAAGCTCGTCACACTTCTTTAAAAAGTGCTTTTACTTCCTCTTTAAAAGAACTTTGCATAACTTACGTTAAACTTATGCCTCTTGTTATTCTTTTTAGCTCTGTTATTTTAGTTATTATAGAACATACTTTTTTATTTCAATTTATTTCTAAACCTTTTATCCCTATTTATTTTTTACTTACTAACTCCTTAGAACTTGCCGAACTTATAGCTATTAGTACATTAGTTAGCTTTTTTGATTTACATCTACCTATAATTCTTATTAGCCATGTACCTTCTGAACCTATTAAGTTTTTTATCGGTGTTTTATCTCTCTCTCAATTAATTTATTTCGCCGAAAGTGGCATGGTTTTAATTAAATCTTCTATTGGCATTTCTTTTCTCGATTTATTAAAAACTTATTTAATTAGAACTTTTTTAGCTATCCCTATTATTTATTTAATTACTAGACTTTTTATGTTTCTTAATGTTTTAACTTAAACAAAAAAGATTCTTTCCCCATAAAAAATATCTATTAATAACATTAAAAAAAGATGACTCCTGTATAATACAGAAGTCATCTTTTACTTTTATATTCAAATTCTTTTTTTCTACTGTCCTTTGTACTTAAACTTTTTCTTATTTTAAAATTTCTATACTCTTTTCTAATATCCCATTACAATATGCTATTACTACACCATAGTTTGTTATTTGTTTCTCACTTTCATTTGCTACTCTTATTCTATTTTTCATCTCTGTCGGCGTTATCATACATCCACCACAATGGATTATTA
>CAMZNU010000029.1 GCA_947313885.1 uncultured Clostridia bacterium
GAATGTAAAAGTATATGCTAAAGAAGGGGATGGAGTAGAACAAAAAATGGCAGTAGTGCAATTAAAAAAAGTACCAGATGGAATGGAATTAGAAGATGTAACAGAAGAAGAACAAAAAGAAATATTAAATAATTTAAATAAAGAGCCAGAAGAAATAACAGATATAAAAATAATAGAAGTAGAAGAAATACCAGATGATGTAAAAGTAGTAGAAGTAGAGGAAGAGAAGGCAAATGAGTTTTTAGAAAAAGTAGAAGAGTTAAAAGAAGAATTAGAAGAAGTAAAATTAATAAGTGAGGAAACTAGAGATTTAACGAATGAGGAAGCTATAGAGTATTTAATAAGTAAAGGGAAAATGAGTGAAGAAGAAGCAAATAAAATAATAAATACAAAGTTGCGAAAAGGAAGAGTGTATAGAAGGTCAGTAGAACGAATATATTCATTAAGAGGAGGGGATGCAATAGAAGTAGGATGGATGGAAGAAATTTATTCAAAAAATAGTTTTAGACAAATTAATAAAGTGTATTCGTTGAGTGCATATTCAGTAGGAAGTACATCGGAATATAAAAGCCTACTTTTAGAAGATCTAAGTAGTTATCCAACACAGAAGGTAAGCATATTAGTTAAAGGTCAATTGGTACGAGAAGTTAGTATTAGTGAAAGTGATACATTAGGAATGAGCTTAAGTGGATTGGGCTATTCTAAAACAGCTACGATAGGTGGGACAATATTTTATAGAAAAAATGTAAACTTTATAATTACCAATTATTTGTAAAGGAGAATAAATGAAAAAAGTAAAAATAATATTGACAATATTAATATTATTAGTATTGATCATCAGTGTTATTAAAGTATATAAACCTAATAAAAATGTTGTAGAAGAAAAAACAGAGGAAATAAAAAATAGTGAAAATTTAGTTGAGGAGATAAGAAAAATACCAAAATATGGGGATGAAAGAACATCATCAGAAATAATTAAAAAAATCACATATGAGGAAACAGTAAACTATTTAGTAGGAAAAGCGGGAATGTCTATGGCAGAAATAGTAGAAGTTATAGGCGAAGAAAAAGAAGATAGGGAATATAGGAAAGTTGAAAAATTATACAAAGGAACACCAGAGAGTTATACAAAAGAAGATAAGTATCTAGGTGATAATGTTATTGTAGAAATAGGAGCGGTAATAGAAGTTAGTGGAACAGGAGAGTCAGCACAAATAGAAAATACAATATTTGAATATGTTGAAGCAAATAAAAATGATGATAACATATATTTTGATACACTTTTGTTTGAAAATGTTACAGAATATCCAACAAAACATATGCACATTATAGCAATAGGTAAGGTTATGAGAAAAGAATGGGATAAAAAATCAAACAGAGAAATTCTATCATATGATGGTAGTTTTAGTGGTGCTATGTTAACAAAATATGAAAACAACGAATAAAAAAAAGAGCTTTCAGCTCTTTTTTTATACACAAAACCAAATAATTAAAAGATATGTTGATGATTTGTAGATAAGTATATATATCAATAGGGGGAGGGTTTTATCCTGAAAAGAAATTAATTAAGTGGTGGCACTAGTACCGATGCGGGAAGAATGTAAAAGTATATGCTAAAGAAGGGGATGGAGTAGAACAAAAAATGGCAGTAGTGCAATTAAAAAAAGTACCAGATGGAATGGAATTAGAAGATGTAACAGAAGAAGAACAAAAAGAAATATTAAATAATTTAAATAA
>CAMZNU010000030.1 GCA_947313885.1 uncultured Clostridia bacterium
AAGAAGCAAAAAATAAACAATAAAAAATATAAAAAGAAGAAATTACAAAATCTTAGCGGATATAGACCACCCCAATATCGAAGGGGACTAAAACTTTATTTCGATTTCTTTGTTGCTTTTTTTTTGATATAGACCACCCCAATATCGAAGGGGACTAAAACATATAAATGGTGTCGACTGGACTACTTATATAGATATAGACCACCCCAATATCGAAGGGGACTAAAACTATAAGTTTTGAAATTTCATAACTCATATCTAATGATATAGACCACCCCAATATCGAAGGGGACTAAAACGTTTAGTAACGCTTTTACGACAGTATCTGTCGATATAGACCACCCCAATATCGAAGGGGACTAAAACCTGTGCTGGTTGTGGTGTCGGTGTCGGGATATAGACCACCAAAGCGGGAGTTTTGCAAAGCAAAAAACCGCATAAATATCGAAGGGGACAGGCGACAACTAAAAAGAGTCGTTATTTTTTTGATATAGACCACCAAAGCGGTATTTTACGAAGTAAAAACCGCAATCTAAGATAGGGGAAAACAAAAAAGCGGGAGTTTTGCAAAGCAAAAAACTGCATAAATATCGAAGGGGATGGCGACAACCAGAACCGCCATTATTTTTTTTGCGAAAAAATAAATGATAAAATAATACATATAATAAGGAAAGCGACATAATAGTATTTTTAATAATGCAAAGTATGATTATCTCAGTAAGAGATGATCAAGCTTATTTAAGACATTGGGAAAGCGTATTAAAATTAAATGTGATTTAACGATGGAGTATTTGAAGAAGAAAGAAAAATGTTCAATTCATATGAAAAGATAAGTAAATTAGAAGTAATAGATATAATATGAAAATACAAAAAATAATTCAAAGTAAATATAAGGCACTAAAAAAATGAAGCGAGAGAAAATAAAAATTACTTTAAAAACAAAAGCATTAAATAAGAAGAAATTAGAAAATTATACAATAAAAGAAATTACAAACTTGTTAGAGGGATAAAAAAATGGGTGTACTAATAGGTAATATTACTTATAATATTTTTAATGATAGGGATTATGGCTTAAAAAAAAGACTGTAAAAATGTTAAATCATTTTTACAGTCTTTTTTAATATAACAATAAATTTTAAAAATCTTTTTATTATTAAGTTACATATTTTTTCATACTTTTTAGAGCATTTTTTTCAAGACGAGAAACTTGAGCTTGGCTAATACCAAGATCTGTAGCTATTTCTGTTTGAGTACGTCCTTCACTGAATCGCATATTAATAATGGATTTTTCACGGGGGGACAATTTTTCCACACCTTCAACTAAACTAAGTTTTTCTATCCACTTACTATCAAGGTTTTTTTCATCTGATATTTGATCTACTACAAAAAGAGTTTCACCGCCATCGTTAAAGACGGGTGCAAATAATGAAACTGGTTCTTGAATAGCATCAAGAGCGACATTAATATCTTCTATGGAAATATTAATTTCTTTAGATATTAAAGCAATAGAAACTTCTTTACCAAGTTCTTTAGTAAGTCGTTCTTTAGCGGCAAGAGCTTTATAAGCAGTATCTCTAATGGAACGACTAATTCTAATAGGAGTATTATCACGAAGATAACGCCTAATTTCACCTATGATCATAGGAACAGCATAAGTGGAAAATTGGACACCATGTTTTAAATCAAAATTATCAAGCCCTTTCATTAATCCGATACACCCAACTTGAAATAGATCATCTAAATTTTCACCACGTTTATTAAATCGTTTAATAATACTAAGAACAAGACGTAAGTTAGAAAAAATAAAAATGTCACGTGCATGTTCATCACCGTCAAGAGCTTTTTTTAATAATTTTTCTTTTTCTTCCTTTTTCAGTTTGGGTAGATTAGAAGTATCTACACCGCAGATTATAACTTTATTATGATACATAAACGACCTCCAATTTTAAGAACTTAACTATATTATGTGCGTAAGTACAAATTTTAAAACTGGTAATGAAAGGTACGTATAAAAAATAAGTTTAAAAACCACGATATAAATATATATATTTACAAAAAAAAATATATATATTTACAAAAAAAAATATATATGTTAATATAAAAATATATTAGTGATATTTTTATGTTCTAAATGTACAAACATAAAAAGTATATGTGAGCATAGAATATAACTATAATAATTATTTTAAAATTTATGGAGGTATTTATGAAGAAATTTTTAACTATGACAACAGCAATTATTTTAGGAACATTTTTGTTAACTAGTTGTGGGAAAGAAGATACAAATGAATCAGGAGACACAAAAAGTAAAACAGAAGAAAAAAAAGAAGTAACAAACAAAGTAGTACTTAACACAGTGTCAATGTTTGGTGGAACAGATCCATCAGCAGAGGATTACAAAGAAAACATAGCATCTTTTGAAGCTAAAAACCCAGGGGTTACAGTTGATGACGTATCATCAACATCAGATGAAGCATGGAAAGCATCAGTTCAAGCAGATTATCAAGTAGGTAGTGAACCAGATGTAATATTTTTCTTTACAGGAGCAGATGCAAAACCATTAATAGATACAAATAGTTTTGTATCAGTAGAAGAAATAAGAGCAGAATATCCAGACTATGGAAGTGGTGTATCAGAAGCATCAATGTCATTTATGGTAGCAGAAGACGGAAACAGTTATGCAGTACCAGTACGTGGTTTCTGGGAAGGATTATTCGTAAACGAAGATTTATTTAACGAGTATGACCTTGAATTACCAACTACATGGGAAAATTTCATGACAGCAATAGAAGTATTTTCTCAAAATGATATAGTACCAGTTGCGGCATCATTTGCAGACGTTCCACACTACTGGATAGAGCATTTAATATTAACAATGGGTGGAATTGAAGGACATAAAGCAGATTTAAAACCAGGTAACATAGATCAAAGTTGGGTAGATGGATTAAACTTATTTAGAGAATTAGAAGAAGCAGGAGCATTCTCAGTAGATGCAATAGCTACTAACAATGATGCAATAAGCCAATTATTTAGAGACAAAAAAGCAGCTATGATAGTTGATGGTTCTTGGTTCGCAGGTGGTATTGAAGATAAAGATACTACAATAGCAATGGCATTCCCATCACATCCAGATGGTGAAAAAGATCCAACAGATATAGTAGCAGGATTTTCATCAGGATTCTACATAAGTAGAAGTGCTTGGGAAAACATGGACAAAAAAGATGCGGCTGTAGCATTTGTTCAAGAAATGACAAGTACAGAATCACTTACAAGATTTGCAAGAGTAGGTGGAGCACCAGCAGGACCAATTGAAGCTCCTACAGGTTTAACTAACTTAGAAGTTACAGGATTAGAATTCTCATCAGAAGCTAAAGGTGCAGATATGCCAGTAGATTCAAGATTAGATAAAGAAGCATGGAACTACATGGTAAGTAACATAAGTAACATAGTTGATGGAACATTAACAGCAGAAGAAGTATTAGAAAGAGCAGCAGAATTAAATAAATAATAACTAAATACAACTAATTAAAACAAGTTTAAATAGTTAACTATGTAAACTTGTTTTTTTAAAAAAGAGAGTTGTGGTTTTATGCATTACAAAAAAAAAGGGATTTTAGGTATACTTTTATTGCCAACAGTAGTATTAATAATAGGGCTATTGTATATACCATTTATGTCAAACATAGTAAATAGCGTATACAACATGAAAAGTTTCATAGACCCAAACAAGACGTTTATAGG
>CAMZNU010000031.1 GCA_947313885.1 uncultured Clostridia bacterium
AAAAATTTTCTGGTAATGATGCGTCTTAGGGAAACACCCGTTCCCATACCGAACACGATGGTTAAGCCTAAGACGGCTGATGGTACTTGGTGGGCGACTGCCTGGGAGAGTAAGTGGTTGCCAGATTCATTTAAAATTAAAGTAATAAAACAAAATATACTCAACAAGTATGCAAATACTTGCCGACGTGGCTCAACTGGCAGAGCAGCTGACTTGTAATCAGCAGGTTATCGGTTCAAGTCCGATCGTCGGCTTATTGAGGGAGATTTCCCGAGTGGCCAAAGGGGGCAGACTGTAAATCTGTTAGCTAAGCTTTCGGAGGTTCGAATCCTCCATCTCCCATTTTCAATTAATTTAATAGTACAATATGACGCGGGGTGGAGCAGTTGGCAGCTCGTTGGGCTCATAACCCAAAGGTCGTAGGTTCAAGTCCTACCCCCGCAATTAAAAAAAAGACTTAGATAATCATCTAGGTCTTTTTTAGTAACAATATAGTAATAGTTATTCTCTAATAAAATGTTCGGTATTTTAAAATAATAATGCAAACTAACTATTTGACATTGTCATATAGTTTTAATATATAAATAATTTTGAAGATAGTATAAACTACAGGAGGTTAACATGAAAAATAATAGTAATAAGAAATTAATAATGGTTGTAATAGCAATAAGTGTATTGGCAATAATAAGTGTATTAGTAGCAGTAAGTGTAAAAACTTTTAACATAATAGGAGACATAGATGAAACAATGGGAGTAGAAAGTATAGAAGAGGTAGAAGTTAAAATTGGTGACGTAGTAGGTACACATACAATTGTAAATGATAATGAATCAAATAAAACTGTATTAATGTTACATGGGTTCGCTTCATCAAGAGATGAAGTAGGAGAATTATATAAAATATTAGCAAATGAATTAAGTAAAGAAGGGATAAATTCATTAAGAATAGATTTTAGAGGATATGGCGATACAACAGTACCAAGTTATCAATCAACAATTGATACAATGATAGAAGATGCTCAAAATAGTTATAAATTTTTAGAAAATATTGGAGTTGAAGATATAGCTATACAAGGATTTAGTTTAGGAAGTGAAATAGCTATACTAACATTTGCAGAAAATGAGAATGTTAAAAATATGGTATTGTGGTCAGCGCCAGAAGATTTATCTAGTTTAAAAGATGGAATAAGCAATGAGGATTTAGAAATTGCAAGTACAGAAGGTAAAGTCAATATAGATTTAGGATTTAGAGAAATAGAATTATCAAGAGAGTTTTTTGACAGTTTAGAAAACTATGATATTAAAGAACAATTTTCTAAGTATAGTAATAATGTAATGTTTATATCGGGAAAAGATGATGATATAAGTGATGCGCCAGAAAATTTAAAAAGAGTAAGTGATAATGAAAATATAGAAATACAAATAATACCAAATACAGGACATATATTTAGCGTTTTTGAAAGTGAAGAAGTTTCAAAAGGTGTAATAGAAATAACAGTTAATGTATTAAAAAAATAATATGTGTAAGTTATGTTATATACTTTTCATTTTAAAAGATATAAAAATGTTATTACTTGGCTATCAATTGTAATGTTATTAAAGCATTTGAGTTAGCAAGATTAAAATATATAAACTGGATAAAATTATAGGGTAATTACTAACAATGATAACGGCAAGTAGTATTTCAAAGAATAAGTTTTTTAGATGCTGTAGTCCATCAAAAATGAACGTATTATATATATGTTTAAAATAGTCTAATAAACATATCCAGCAACATCAAACTATTGGAAATAGATGATGCGACTAATTTGTATAAAAATTGTTAATAATAAAAAGAAATGACTGAAGTAGTCATTTCTTTTTATTTTATTTTATGTTTAATATCTAATGTTTTTAAGAAGAGAATTTCTAGCACCTAGAATATGCTCTTCATTTAATTGCATTGCTAGAGAACAATTTTTTTCATTTAAAGCTTTAAAAATTTGTACATGTTCATCAATAGCTATAGAAAGTCTAATTTCTGGTGCTAAAGTTTTATTTTTTAACTTATCGATTAAAATATTGTAGGTTGACAACATTTTAATTGATAAATCTAAAGTTAATGATTTATATAAAATGGAACTAAATTGTGAAACAGTTGATTTAGCAAGAAGAAAATTTTTGGTATTTAAATATTTTATACAATCATTTATATTATTTTCCATTTCTTTTAAAAGTTCATGGTTTTCGATAATTTGCTGTAGCAACATATTTTCTATAGCTATTCTAATATTGAATATTTCTATTATAGTATTATTATCTACTTCCATCATTTTAAGACGACCATTTTGCATTCTAATAATTAATCCTTCTTGTTCTAACTTTTTAATAGCTTCGCGTAATGGTGTTCTACTAACTTGAAATTTTTCAGCGTATTTAGTTTCAACTAAACACTCTCCAAATTTTATATTATCATTTTTAAATTCTTCAATTATTTTATTATAAATAATATCGCTAACATTTACTCTTTTCAAAATATACCTCCTAAAACAATATTATTATAATTGTACTATAAATATATAATTACTACAAATAAGATAGAAATAAATATAACGTTAAATGTACTAAAAATATTGACATATATAGCATTAAAATATATATTATAAATATAGTGTATATTTGTATACATTACTTTACGAAAAAAGGAGATGTTTATGAAATTAAAAATAACAGAAACTGTCATAAGAGACGGACATCAGTCTCTTATAGCTACCAGAATGAAAACAAATGAAATATTACCAATTCTAGAAAAAATGGACAAGGTAGGATATCACTCTTTAGAAGTGTGGGGTGGAGCAACATTTGATTCTTGTATAAGGTTTTTAGATGAAGATCCTTGGGAAAGATTGAGAGAAATCAAGAAAAGAGTAAAAAAGACAAAATTACAAATGTTATTAAGAGGTCAGAACTTATTAGGTTATAGACATTATTCTGATGATGTAGTGGAAATTTTTATAAAAAAATCAATTGAGAATGGTATTGATATAATAAGAGTTTTTGATGCATTAAATGATTTTAGAAACATAGAAGTATCAGTAAAATCAATTATAAAATATAAAGGTCATGCTCAAGGTTGCATAGCTTATACGACTAGTGACGTACATGGTATAGAATATTATGTTGAAAAAGTTAAAGAACTAGAAAAATTAGGAGTACATTCAATATGTATAAAAGATATGGCGGGAATATTACTTCCTAATGTTGCATACGACTTAATAAAAAAAATAAAAGAAGTTACGAATTTAGAAATACAATTGCATACACATGCGACAACGGGTATAGCATCGATGTTGTATTTAAGAGCAATTGATGCAGGGATAGACATAATAGATACAGCTATATCGCCATTTTCAGGAGGTACATCACAGCCATCTACAGAAGCTTTTGTATATTCGTTAAAAGGAGATAAGAAGGATACTAAATTAAATGTAGAATTGTTATCAGAAATAGCGGATTATTTTAAACCTATAAAAGAAAAATATAGAGAAGAAGGAATTTTAAACCCAAAAGTAATGGATGTAGAGCCAAAAACTTTAAAATACCAAGTACCAGGAGGTATGCTATCAAATTTATTATCTCAGTTAACCAATCAAAATGCTCAAGATAAATATGAAGATGTTTTAAAAGAAATACCGAAAGTGAGAGAGGATTTAGGATTTCCACCGTTAGTAACACCGTTATCGCAAATGGTAGGAACACAATCAGTATTTAACGTATTAATGGGAGAACGATATAAAATAGTGCCAAAAGAAATTAAAGATTATGTAAAAGGGTTATATGGAATGCCACCAAGGAACATAAGTGATGAAATAAAAATAAAAATAATCGGAGACGATAAGCAAATAACAGAACGACCAGCAAATTTAATAAAACCAGAATTTGAAAGTTTAAAGTTGGAAATAGGTAAGCTAGCAAAAAGTGATGAAGATATATTAATGTATGCAATGTTTCCAGATATAGGTAAGGAATTTTTAGAAAAGCGTGAAAATAAAAATACAACTAAAATAATTAAAATGGAAATAGTTGGGTAGGAGGTAAAAATGTTTGGAGAGTATATAACAATATTAGAATCATTGTATATAATGTTTGTGTCAATAACGATAGTATTTGGAACATTAGTAGTAATAGCATTAATACTATATAGTTTTAAATTTATATTTGAAGAAGAAGATATTAGTAAAAAAGACAACAATACAAAAAAAATAGAAGTTAAAAAAGAAAAAAGAACTTTTGTTAACATGGAAGAATTAGTAGAAGATGAGGAAAAATTAGTAGCATCGATAGTATGCACTATAGAAGCTAACAAAGAAGATGAAGATAAAACATATAAAATAACTAATATAAGAGAAATATAAGAGGAGAAAAAAATGAAAAAAATATATAAAATAAAAATAAATTCAAAAGTGTATGAAGTAGAGTTAGAAGAAGTTAAAGAAGTAGAGGGAAATATAGAAAGCAGTTCAAAAGCGAAAGTAAAAGAACCGACAACTAATAAAATAGCTACAAAAGGTGGGGAAGGTGTAGAAGATGTTACATCACCAATGCCAGGAAATGTATTTAGATTAGAAGTAAAAGTAGGAGATAGAGTTAAAAAGGATCAAGTAGTAGTTATATTAGAGGCTATGAAAATGGAAGCAGAAGTAATATCACCTTGTGACGGTGTAGTAGAATCTATAGTATCACCAAATGGTACAGCTGTAGAATTAGGTGATGTTATTTTAACGATAAATAGGGGGTAAAAATGTTACAATATTTTAGTGATTTTATTATTAATACAGGGTTTGCCCAAATAACGTTAAACCAGATAATAGTTTTATCTATAGCCTGTATATTTTTATATTTAGCGATAGGAAGAGGTTACGAACCGTATTTATTAATACCTATAGCATTTGGTATGTTGCTAGCAAATTTTCCGATGACGGGAATAACAGATGAGGGTGGTTTATTAAACATATTGTATTTAGGTACTAAGTATGGAATATACCCACCATTAATATTTTTGTGTGTAGGGATGAGTACAGATTTTGGACCAATGATAGCAAACCCAATAAGTATATTATTAGGTGCGGCGGCACAATTTGGTATATTTTTAGCATTAATATTAGCGGTGGCATTAGGGTTTACAGGACCAGAAGCGGCGGCAGTAGCTAGTATGGGTGGAGCAGATGGACCGACGGCAATATTTTTAACGAGTAAATTAGCAGATCATTTATTAGGACCAGTAGCATTAGCGGCATATTCATATATGGCGTTAGTACCGATAATACAGCCACCAATTATAAAACTTTTAACGACAAAAGAAGAAAGACAAATTAAAATGGTGCAATCAAGAAAAGTATCTACAAAAGAAAAAATAATGTTTCCAATAGTAGTATCATTTTTAGTTATATTATTGTTACCAACATCAGCACCATTAATAGGAATGTTAATGTTTGGTAATTTATTAAAAGAATCAAAATTAGTTCCAAAATTAGTTGATGCAGGGACAAATTCATTAATGTATACGATAACGATATTATTAGGATTAACAGTAGGTTCAACGGCTGTAGCGGATACGTTTTTAAATCCACAGACTTTAAAAATAATAGCAATAGGATTATTTGCATTTTCTGTAGGTACGGCATGTGGTGTTATATTTGGTAAAATATTATGTAAAATTACAAAAGGTAAGATAAACCCAATGATAGGTGCAGCGGGAGTATCAGCAGTACCGATGGCGGCGAGGGTAGTGCAAAAAGTAGGACAAGAAGAAAACCCATCAAATTTTTTATTAATGCATGCAATGGGTCCAAATGTAGCGGGAGTTATAGGTTCAGCAATAGCAGCTGGAATATTATTAAATATATTCGGTTAATTATATAGGTACTTAAAAGGGTAGGAGGAAAAAATATGAAGGAAAAAGAACTTTGTAGAACGATGTTATTTTGTCCAGCAACAAATCCAAAATTATATTTAGATGCACCAACGTTTGAACCAGACAGTATAATTTTTGATTTAGAAGATGCGGTAAAATACGACGAAAAGGATTCGGCGAGGGAATTGTTAGCAGAAGCATTAAAATTTTTAGAATTTGGGAAGGTTGAAATTTATGCGAGGATAAATCCGTTGTACACAGAATTTGGGGAAATTGATGTGAGGAGATTAGTGCCAGCGGGATTAAGAAAAATGAGATTACCGATGTGCGAGAGTAAAGAGCAGGTTATAGAATTGTCTAAATTATTAGAAGAAGTAGAAAAGGAAAATGGAATAGAAGTAGGAAGTTGTAAAATACAAGCGTCATTGGAAACACCGTTGGGGGTTAAAAATGCATACGAAATAGCGAAGGCGAGTGAAAGAATCATATCTATTTCATTTGGTGCAGAAGATTACACAAGATTGTTAGGAGTGGATAGGACAAAAGATGGTTCGGAATTATTTTTTGCTAGAACACAAATAGCTAACGTAGCAAGTATAGCGGGAATAAATGCAATAGATACTGTTTGGGCTGATTTTAATGATGTAGAAGGGTTTAAAAAAGAGGCTAAATTTGGTAAGCAGTTAGGATTTGCGGGAAAATCGTGTATACATCCATCGCAAATAGAAGTAGTGCATAAAGTTTTCACACCTACCGATGAAGAAATCGAAAAATCAATAATAATTTTAGATGCGGTAAAAAAAGCGGGTATAGAAAAAGGTGGAGTAATAAAAGTAAATGGTAAGATGGTAGATATACCAGTTATAGAAAAAGCTAGAAGAATAGTAACGCTAGCAAAAGGTGCGGGTAAAATTTAGGGAGGAAGCTATGGATAAAACGGTAAGAAATAAAGTAAATATCGAAATACCAGAATATATAGAAGGCTATGGCAAAGTAAAGCCGTATGCAGGTGCTTTTGAAACAGAACCTACAGGTAATAAATTTGCGCCAAAAATAAAAGCTTTTAAAAATGGTGAGGAAAAGATATTAAAAACGTTACGTGAAGGAATTGAAAAAAGTGGATTAAAAGATGGTATGACAATATCGTTTCACCACCACTTAAGAAATGGGGATTATGTATTAAATTTAGTAATGAAAGAAATAGAAAAGTTAAAAATAAAAGATTTAACAATAATAGCATCTAGTTTAACAAAAGCACATGAACCGTTGCTAGAAAATATAAAAAATGGTACAGTAACTAGTTTACATACATCAGGGTTACGAGGTAAAATAGCGGAAGAGATTTCGAGAAATGGCATTATGGAGAAACCAGTAATATTTAGAAGTCATGGAGGACGAGCAAGAGCTATAGAGTCAGGAGAAGTTAAAATAGATGTAGCATTTATAGGAGCGCCTATTTGTGACACTATGGGCAATATGAATGGTAAGGAGGGAGTTAGTGCATTTGGTGCAATAGGATATGCTATGGCAGATGTTAAATATGCAAATTACGTAATAGCGCTTACAGATAATATAGTACCATTTCCATTAAATGATATATCAATATCTATGGATTATATAGATTCTATAGTGGAAGTAGAAAGTATAGGAGACCCAACAAAAATAGCAACAGGAGCAACAAGAATAACGAAGAATCCAAATGATTTATTAATAGCAAAAAAGGCATCAGAAGTTTTAATAGCGACGAAAAAAGTTAAAAATGGTTTTTCATTTCAGGCGGGAAGTGGAGGAGCAAGTTTAGCGGTATGTAAATATTTAAGAGAGTACATGGAAGAAAATGATATAAAAGGATCTTTTGCATCAGGAGGAATAACAGCATATTTAGTTGAATTATTAGAAGCGAATTTATTTGAAAGTTTGTTAGATACGCAAACATTTGATGGTGAGGCGGCAAACTCTTTAGTAAGAAATAAAAACCATATAGAAATGAGTGCATCAATGTATGCAAACCCGCATAATAAGGGATGTGTGGCACACCAATTAGATTTAATGATATTATCATGTACAGAAATAGATGTTAATTTTAATATAAATTCATTAACGGCATCAACAGGAGTAATAATGGGGGCAATAGGTGGTGCACCAGATACGGCGGCAGGGGCGGATATAACTGTAGTAGTAGCACCCTCAATGCGTTCAAGATTACCAATAATTTTAGATAAAGTAACAAATGTAATAACACCAGGAGATACAATAGATGTATTAGTAACAGAGAGGGGAATATGTGTAAATCCGTTAAGAGGAGATATAAAGAAATTATTAGAAGAAGCTAATATAGAAATTAAGGATATAAGAGAATTAAAAGAAGAAATAACAAAAATAACAAAAGTACCAAAAAGTAATGAATATGAAGATAAAATAATTGGGGTAATAGAATATCGCGATGGAACGGTAATGGATACGATTAAGCAAATAAAAATGTAAATATGGATATACGATTAAAAATATTAGAAGACAGAGAAAAAAGGATTGAAAAAGTACGTGAAGTATTAAGAGAAGAAAAAAAATTAGTAATTACGATAAAGTCTAATATATGTGGAAATGAAAAAAATATAAAGGAGACAAATGTATTACTAAGTTATTTTATAAGTGAAGTAAAGAGGAAGTTTAAAGTAAGAGAATACATGAAACATTATAGCTATGACGGTAATTATTATATTTTGGTATTAGAAAATGAAAAAGATGAGAAACATGTAAAAAAAGAGCTTATAAAATTAGAAAATTGTAAAGTTGGAAGATTGATAGACTTAGATTTATATAAAGATGGGTTTAGGTCTATATCAAGATTAGAATTAGGGTTTGAGAAAAGAAAATGTTTAATATGTAATGGAGATTATAATGTATGTAGTAAGGAAAAAAAACATACAGTGGAAGAAATAATTGTAAAATCAAAAAGTATAGTGCAAGAATTTTTAATAGAAGAAATTAAAAGTATAGCAAAAAATAGTTTAATGGAAGAAGTGGAAGCGGATCCAAAATTTGGATTAGTAACGAGAAAAAGTAGCGGTAGACATGAAAATATGGATATAGATACTTTTAAAAAGAGCATATTAAACCTAGAAAAAAGTATAGAACAATATTTAGAAGAAGGGTTTAAAATAGATAAAAATAGTTTTAAAAAATTAAGGCTAATAGGAATTAAAGCAGAAAAGAGAATGTTAGAAGCTACAAACGATGTTAATACGCATAAAGGGGCAATATTTATATTAGGGATATTATTACCTAGTGTATTAAACAATGTTTATAATGGAAAAGAGTTTAAGGAAATAAAAAATAAAGTTCAAATGTTAACAGTAGATATTTTTGAAGATTTTAAAAATATAGAAAGTAAAGAGAAGTTAACGTATGGAGAAAAAGTATATAAAAAATATGGAATAAATGGAATACGTGGTGAAACGCATAGAGGATTACCGATAGCTTTTGAAGGTGTAGAAAAATTTTCTAACTATGAAGGTAATAGAAATGATTTAGTAATAAACATTTTATTATTTGTAATGGAGAGGTTAGATGATACGGTAATATTGCATAGAAATGACATAAACATGTTAGAGTACGTTAAAGATGTAGGAAAAGAAATAAATAAATTAGGTGGATATGAAACTGATATAGGCAAAAAACTAGCATTTAAATATACGAAGAAGTTTATAGAATTGAATATTTCGCCAGGAGGTAGTGCAGACATTACAATGTCTATATTGTTATTATTAAAAATAAAAGAGAGATTTTATAAGGTGGAATAGCTATGTATTATGAAAAAGTACTGTTAAACACTAAGAAGCAACTAGTTGAATATCAAAATTTATTAGAAGCTGCAGGCTTAAAGTATGAGGAAAAAAAGTACAAGTTAGGTGTGTATTTAAATAAAGAATTAGTAGGTGGAATAAGTTTTGAAGAAAATTGTATTTTACAATTAGTAGTGAGGGAAGAGTTTAAGGGAAAAGGAATAAGTAATATTTTAATTTCAGAAGTTATAAAATATGCATTTACCATAAATATTTTTCATTTATTCGTATATACAAAACCAGATAATGAAAAACAGTTTAACGATCTAGGATTTCATACGATAATAAAAGTAGATAACGTAGTTTTTTTAGAAAATAAAAGAAATGGTATAGTAGATTATTGTAAAGAATTAGAAAGTAAAAAAGTAGCAGGAGAAAAAATAGGATCGTTAGTAATGAATTTAAACCCTATAACATTGGGTCATAAATATTTAATAGATAAAGCGTTAGAGAGATGTGATCATGTGCATATATTTGTAGTTAAGGAAAATAAGTCAGTATTTGAATATGAAGATAGATATAGGTTATTGAAAGAAGTAGTTAAAGATTATGAAGATGTTACAGTGCATAATGGTAGTGAATATATTATATCGACGGCAACATTTCCAACTTATTTTATAAAGAGTGAGGAATGTATATCAGATGCCTATGCTAAGTTAGATACTAATATATTTGGAAAATATATTAGTAAGGCGCTTAATATTAACTATAGGTATGTAGGGACAGAACCATACTGTAAGACAACGAATGTATATAATAAAAACTTAAAAGAAGAACTACCTAAATATGGCGTAGTAGTGGAAGAAATAAGTAGAATAGAAATAGAGAGTAATACTATTAGTGCATCTAAAGTACGTGAATTAATAAAAAAAGGCGAGGTAGAAGAAAGTTATAAATTTCTGCCAAATGCAACGAAGGAATTTTTAAAAACAGAAAAAGGTAAGGCAACAATAAAAAAAATAGAAGGTAGCGGAATAAGAAGACATTAAAAGGGAGGTACATATGGAAATTTTAAGACCGTCAATAGTAGGAAGTGTAGAATCAAATGATATACTTATCCAAATAGAAAAAGGTAACGGAATAAAAATAAATTTAGAAAGTTCTGTTAAAAAACAATATGGAGAAGATATAGAAAAAGTTATAATAGACACATTAAAGGAATTAAATGTAAAAAATGCACAAATAACAGCAACAGATAAAGGAGCATTAGATTTTACTATTGTAGCTAGAATGAAAACAGTAATAAAAAGAGCGACAAAAAAAGGTGATGTTGCATAAAAAAATAAAAACGGATAATAATATGTATATATATTAAAAGTACATAAGTATATATATAGACGAAATTAAACAAAATTGTTGATAATAGTTTAATAACGTTATATTATAAGATTGTGTTGTACATATGTATACAAATTATAAAAAATAGGAGGATTTATGAAAAATCTTAATTTAAAAGGGATACCATTTATAACATTTGCATTTTTATTAGTAATATCAATATTTCTAATGTATATGCCAGTTTATGAGTATGGTGATAATGGAGCAATAGAAAATGTAGTTTACGGTGGGTACATAAGAAATAACTTTTTAATAAGTTTTTCTTTACTAGCGGTATTTGGTATTTTATTTGGAGAAATAGGAAACAGAATACCAATATGGAATAAATATATTGGAGGAGGAACAATATTAGTATTTTTTGTTGCTTCAATTTTTTCAACTTACGGATTATTACCAGAAACATTTTTAGATACAACAAAAGTATTTTATAATAAGTCACCAGTTAGATTTTTAGAATTATTTATACCAGCGTTAATAGTTGGATCTGTTTTAACAGTAAATAGAAAAATTTTATTAAAATCTATTAAAGGATACTTACCATTAATAATTATAGGTGTTATAGGAGCTACAGTTGCGGGTTCAATAGTTGGGTTATTATTTGGAAAAAGTATAGGAGAAATTTTATCTAACTATGTATTACCAATTATGGGTGGAGGAACAGGAGCAGGAGCTATTCCAATGGCAGAAATGTGGCAATCAGCAAACGGTGCAACGGAAGAAGCAACTAAAAACTGGTTAGCATTTTCTTTATCTATATTAACAATAGCTAATATATTTGCTATATTAACAGGAGCATTATTAAATGTACTAGGACAAAAGAAACCAGATTTAACAGGTAACGGTCAATTGTTAATGGACGATGAAGATGGAACGAAAATTGAAAAAGAAGCATGGGAAGATGTAAAAGCGACACAAGAAACATTTACAGGAGCATTAATATTTACAGGTATTTTATTTGCTTTTTCTCATTTCATATCAGAAATTTGGGAACAGTTTGTACCAGCATTTTCATTACATCGTTTAGCAGTATTAGTTATTTTAGTAATTTTTATGAACGTGTTAAACATTGTACCAGACGTTGTTAAATCAGGTGCAAAATCAATGCAAACATTTTTTGTTAAAAATACATTATGGATATTAATGGCGGCAGTAGGAATGTCTACAAACTTCCAAGAAATTATAGATGCATTTACACCAGCAAATGCACTAATAGCATTAGCAATAGTATTAGGTGCTACTGTATCAATAATGTTCACAGCTAAAATATTTAAATTCTATCCGATAGAAGCAGCAATATCAGCAGGGCTATGTATGGCTAACCGTGGTGGTAGTGGAGATATAGCGGTATTAGGTGCAGCAGATAGAATGGTACTTATTTCTTTTGCGCAAATATCATCACGTATAGGTGGTGCTATGATGTTAATAACAGCTAGTATTTTATTTGGAATGTTCTCATAGAAAATATTAAAACAAATAAAATAATAAAATAATAAAAAAGATGACTACGTATTATAAATATACGCAGTCATCTTTTTTATTGCATTGTAAAATGAGAATATCATAACATGTGTTAAATGCAATTAAATAAAATATAATTAATTGATGTAAATAGTAATATAAAAATATATAATAGTACTATAAACTAAATAAATTATTAGGGGGACATATGGGAAAAGAAATAAGATGTTACGATTTTACAAAAGAAATAAAAGAAACAGAAGAAGCATTTAATAAATATATTAATAAAAGAAAAGAAGGACAGTATAAAACTACTATAGGTAAAAAAGAAAATAAAAACGGAAAAAACGTAATAAAAGTTACCCATGAATATGAAACATACATTGATGAAATCACTTATGTATATAAAACAAGTGATGAAGTAAATAAAATATTTAATGAAGGTGGGGATATAAACATAAATGGGTGTTTTATAGAAAAATTTAAATATAAAAGGGAAAAAAATAGAAAAGAAATAACAGAGTTACGAGCAGGAGCTTGCCTATGGAATGGAGACACATCATTTATAAATTTAAACATAACTAAAGGTGATAAATATTTTAATAATTCAATTTTTTTAGGTGTGGCAAGTTTTAGAGGAGTTAGGTTTGGAAAAGGAAATATAAATTTTGAAGAATCAGAATTTGAAGGAAAAGCAGACTTTAGTTTTGCAATATTTGAAAAAGGAAGAAAAAGCTTTAAATCATCAAAATTTCAAAAAGTAAATTTTAAACAAACAGATTTTGGAGAAGGAAATATAAGTTTTGATGAAGCAGAATTTGAAGGAAAAGCAGACTTTAGTTTTGCAAAATTCAGAGAAGGACAAAAAATCTTTGCTTTCGCAAAATTTCAAGAAGTAAGTTTTCAAGAAACAGATTTTGGAGAAGGAAAAATAAGTTTTGATGAAGCAGAATTTGAAGGAAAAGCAGACTTTAGCTACGCCACGTTCGGAGAAGGACAAAAAAGCTTTACTTTATCAAAATTTCAAGAAGTAAGTTTTCAAGAAACAGATTTCGGAAAAGGAAATATATTTTTAGATGAAGCAGAATTTGAAGAAAAAGCAGACTTTAGCTACGCCATATTTGGAGAAGGACAAAAAAGCTTTACTTTAGCAAAATTTCAAGAAGTAAGTTTTCAAGAAACAGACTTTGGGAAAGGAAATATATTTTTAGATGAAGCAGAATTTGAAGAAAAAGCAGATTTTAGCCACGCAAAATTCGGAGAAGGAGAAAAAAACTTTAAATTAGCAAAATTTCAAGAAGTAAGTTTTAAAGAAACAGATTTTGGGAAAGGAGAAATAAGTTTTGATGAAGCAGAATTTGAAGAAAAAGCAGATTTTAGCCACGCAAAATTCGGAGAAGGAAATGTAATATTTGAAAAATCAGAATTTGAAGGAAAAGCAGATTTTAGCCACGCGATATTTGAAAAAGGTATAAAAAACTTTACATTAGCAAAATTTAAAGAAGTTGATTTTATACAGACAAGTTTCGGAGAAGGAAATGTAATATTTGAAAAATCAGAATTTGAAGGAAAAGCAGATTTTAGTTTAGCAATATTTGAGAAAGGTATAAAAAATTTCAGTTTAACAAAATTTAAAGAAGTAACTTTTCTAAGAACAGATTTTGGAGAAGAGGATATATATTTTACAGGAACTATATTTAGCGAATCGCCAGAAATGAAATATACGAAATTTACTCGTGGTATAACAATATTTACAAATATAAAATGCGAAAAACTATATTTTTATAATGCAGAAATATACCAATTAGAATTTATAACATTAGAAATAGAAAAAATAAGTTTTGATGAATGTATATTTAAAGATAATTGTTTATATCGTTTTAGGGATACACCAAAAACAAAAACAGAAACTTTAGAAATTAAATACTCTATAATAGAAAAAGTATTGAATTTAAAAAGTGTAGAATATGAAAAATTAACGTTAGAAGGTACAACTATATTAGGGGAGTTACATTTAGAACTTAAAGAATGTAAACATGGAATAGAAAATTATAAAAATCCTACAGATAAAAATGAAATACAAAAAAACAATATAAGCAAAAAAAATCAATATAATATATTAAAAGAAAATTTCCGTAAACAAGGTAAATATGAAGAAGAATGGATATCACATTTTGAATTTTCAAAATATGATATGGAAACTAGTTCATGGCTTGGTAAAAAACCTAAACTATGGATTTCAGAAGTAGTAGGAAAACATGGAACTAATCCAATGGAAGTACTTGGTGTAGCTATATTTATTATAGTAGCATTCGGATTTATATTTAGCTTTATGTATATAGAAAATGGTTATATGAAAAATATTCCTAGTGGAATGTACTTTAGTGGAATAACTTTTCTTACTATAGGGTATGGCGATATATCACCATATGGTATATTTGAATTATTAACAGTACTAGAAGGTTTTTTAGGAATAACAACAATGTCATATTTCTTAGTAGTATTATCAAAAAAAGTATTAAAATAACTTATATAAAACACATAACATAATTTTATAATGTTAACTACTGTAAATTATATAGACAGTACATAAATAAATATTATTATATACTATGGGAAACAATTTAAATTAAGAAAATAAAAGATAATAATCGTTACTTTAAAAGACTTATAAATTAAAGAGGGTAGAAAGTATAAAAAATAAAAAAACAACATTGTAAAAAATATGCACATTGTAGTATCTGGTGATATTATGAGAGAGTCAGAACCAATGGTTATTGAAAAAAATGCAGATAAAAGTATCTACAAAGACGGTCGATTTTTTGGTGTTATGTTAACCGAATATGAAAATAATTAATAAAAAATATAAGAAAATAATGTAATATAAAAAAATAGAAATGATATAACTATAGGTGAAAAAGAAAAAACTAAATTGCTACTAAAGGGTATTCTAACATATTTGAGATTTTCAATATGGGAGAGGGAATAGACTATATATTAGCAAAGATATTAGAAATAATATTTGGATAAAACATTAAAGAAGGCGAAGTAAGTTAAAGAAATAATATAATAAAATAGTAGTTTATAAAACAGAAGGTATAGTAATAGATGGAGTATTATTATCTTTTGTTATTGAAGTATGTAAAAGTTTGTGTGATTTTTACTATCATATTTTTAAATCTATATTATAGCAAATATTTAGAGATGGGAGAAAACATGGAATATGAAATATATGGAGTAGATACGGGGTTTACTGTAGCGGAGTTTTTTGCTATAGGGTTATTTATAACATTTGTAGTACTTATAATATATTTGTTAATTAAAGCATTAAAGAAATGTATAAAAGCGTTATATAAATAGATGACAAACAAAAAAACAGTTAGAATATATTAGTATTTATATTATTAGGTAACAAAACAGAAGAAATAAACTATATAAAAACATATGATGAGCATATTTAAGTAAAAAGAAGAGTGCGAAGATGATAAGGAAATAAATATATTTATTCAAAAAAAAGAGCTTTCAGCTCTTTTTTTATATACAAAACCAAATAATGTAAAAAATATGTTGAAAATTTATAAATAAGTATATATACTTATAAATAAGTATATATACCAATAAGGAAAATTATTGTGTATATAGGAGGGTTTTATCATGAAAAGAAATCAATTAAAAAGATTAAAAGTGGTGGCGCTAGTACCAATGACATTAATAGGAGCATTAGGGGGGAATGTAAAAATATATGCTAAAGAAGGGGATGGAGTACAACAAAAAATGGCAGTAGTGCAATTAAAAAAAGTACCAGATGGAATGGAATTAGAAGATATAACAGAAGAAGAACAAAAAGAAATATTCAATAATTTACATAAAGAGCCAGAAGAAATAACAGATATAAAAATAATAGAAGTAGAAGAAATACCAGACGATGTAAAAGTAGTAGAAGTAGAAGAACAAAAAGCAAATGAGTTTGTAGAAAAAGTAGAGAACTTTAAAAGTGATAACGAATATAAAGCAACTGAAGTAGTAGTAGAGTATAAATCAAAACGATTACTTAGGAGTTATATAAAGGACGATTTTAAAGTTGGATATATAAGTGGGGCAAATTACTGGACAAGAGCAGATGAGCTAACAATAAAAGAAGGAACATCAGTAGTTTTTTTAGCAAATATGAAACTAGGAGAAAAATATGGAATAGAAGGAACGCTAAATAATACGAAGGTAGTAGAACAAAAATTTTATAATAAAAAGGGTAAAAAAATGAAACCATATGTAACAGAAAAAGTAAAGCATTTAGTATATGAAATAGTAGATCCTTATGGACGAAAAGAGACAGTAATTATACGTGAAATAATATATGGTTATGGTAGTATAGAAATAGCGTATAAATAGAAATAACTAAATATTATTAGAATGTAAAAAAGAAGGTGAAAAAATTAAAATGGAAAAACTAGCAAAAATATTAACAAAACTAGCAAAAGTAACAACGGTATTAAGTATAGTAACAATTTTACTAACGACGATTACTGTAAAATTTATTATACCAATAAGTAGAGAGACGCATGTAATGACGTTTAGAAATACAGGTATGGGTTTACTTGTTATTGGAAATTCAAATGGTACAAAAACAACTTTAAAAGAAGATGGTACAGTAATTATAAAAAATCCAAATGGTGAAGAAATAATTTTAGAAAAAAAATATACGCAAGAAGATGTAGAGCATAGTTATAGCGGAGTAAATAAAATCAAAAATGGTAAAGATGTAGAGATGATTAAATTGGATGGTAAAGTGATAGAGTTTGAAATATTTTAAAAGTTAGAAAGGGAATTAAATTATGGGTAAGGAATATGATGAGAATATAATGAAAATAATATTAATTGTATCATATATAATATTATTAATAATGGGTACAACCCATTATGTTTCTAATATCGAAGAGATAGAAGTATACGATTCAAAGTATGTAAGAGAAATAAAAACAGATGAAGGAATAATATCTTTAGTTCGAAATGCTACTTTTTTAAAAATAACAGAGCCGTCTGGTAGGATAGTATATATTACTAAACAGTATGACGAGATACCTATTGTTAGACGCGGAATAAGTAGGTTGTTTAGAGAAAAGTTATTAGGAGAAACAGTATTAATATTAGAAACAAACGGTGAAAAAAAGAAAATAGATATAGATGGAACAACATATTTATATGATGTAGATGGGATAGGAAGTATAACAAAAATAGAAGTAGATGGAACGACAAGTATAAAGTACCAAAATGGAGATATATTGCATTTAAAAGAGAAAAGACAACCTATTACAGTTATAAAAAATGAAGATGAGACAGTAACGTTCAAATAATAAATAATAGCATAAAATATTTACTATAGAGATAAAACTCTATAATAAATATTTTTTTTGTAAAAAAATAAATAAAAAAATAGGTAGATAAAGCTTATAATAACGTTATGAAAAAATTAAAAAGTGACGTTAAGAGTAGAAAAAATAAATTTAATTTAAACAATCAAAATAAATTAAGAAAGCAAAATGCAATAAAATAAATATAAAATTTATAATATATATGATATAATTTAAAATGAATGGATGTGATTAGATGATAAAATATGAAAACGATTTATTAGAAATTAAAAAATATGAAAAAATAATAGATGAGTTAGAAATAAAATTAAAAATAGAAGAAAAGAGAAATAAAATTTTAGAAATCGAGAAAGAGGTGGAGAAAGATGGTTTTTGGAATGACGTAAATAATTCTCAAAAAATGATGCAACAATTAAAAGAATTAAAAGGTGTAGTAACTAATTATAATAAATTAGAAGAAGAATTAATTGAAACAATTGAGCTTTTTGAAATGTCCTTAGAAGAGGAAGATAAAGAAACTATAAAAGAATGTTTAAGTATGCACAAACAATTTTTAAAAAAATACGAAAAAATAGAAATGGAAAGTACGTTTACAGGAAAATACGATAAAAATAATTGTATAATAACGTTACATGCAGGAGCTGGTGGAACAGAAAGTTGCGACTGGGTAAGTATGTTGTTACGAATGTATACAAGATTTATTGAAAAAAATAATATGAAAAAAGAAATAATAGATTATTTAAGTGGAGAAGAAGCGGGAATAAAATCAGTATCATTTGAAGTTACAGGCGAGAATTGTTATGGACTTTTAAAAAGTGAAAAAGGTGTTCATAGACTAGTTAGAATATCGCCAT
This sequence comes from uncultured Clostridia bacterium, assembly GCA_947313885.1. Lineage (GTDB taxonomy): Bacteria > Bacillota > Clostridia > Lachnospirales > CAMZNU01 > CAMZNU01. The sequence continues at coordinate 18,752 of CAMZNU010000031.1, forward strand.
TTGATACAGCAGGTAAGAGGCATACATCATTTGCAGGGTGTGAAGTATTACCCGTTATAGATGAAGATATGACTATAGAGATAAAAACTGAGGAGTTAAAAATAGATACGTATAGAGCAAGTGGTGCAGGTGGGCAACATATAAATACTACAGATTCAGCAATAAGAATAACACACCTACCTACAAATACAGTAGTACAATGCCAAAGTCAAAGATCTCAAATAAAAAATAAAGAACAAGGATTAAAAATGTTAAAAGCTAAATTATTTGAGTTAAAAGAAAAAGAAAATATAGAAAAAATATCAGGAATAAGAGGAAATGTAGGAAGTAATGGTTTTGGTAGTCAAATAAGATCCTATGTAATGCATCCGTATAGTATGGTAAAAGATCATAGGACGAATTATGAAATAGGAAATGTGCAAAGTGTATTAGATGGAGATATAGGTGAGTTCATATCAGAATATTTAAAAAATGTAAAAGAGTAAAAGGTGGATAAATGAAAGAACTTAAAATAACAAGTCAAAATAAAGGGCAAAGACTAGACAAATTTTTATTAAAATTTTTAAATAAGGGGACAAAAGCCTTTGTATATAAAATGTTAAGAAAGAAAAATATTAAATTAAATGGTAAAAAAGCTACTGGGAACGAAATATTAAAAAATGAAGATATAGTTACGTTGTATTTAGCAGATGATACGATAAATAAGTTTAGGACGGTGCAAACTAATTATAGACAATATAAAAAATTAGATGTTAGAAGTATAGTGCTAGAAGATGAAAATATTTTAATAATAAATAAAAATCAAGGGGTGGCAGTGCATTCATCTACAAGTGATGAAGGTGAGAACACTTTAATTAATAGTGTAATAAATCATTTAATAGAAAATAAAAGTTATGATGTAGAAAGTAGTGTAGGATTTAGACCAGCTGTGTGCAATAGATTAGATGTAAATACAAGTGGATTAGTAACAGTAGGAAAAAATTTAGAAACAGTGCAACAATTAAATGAAATGTTTAAAACAAGAGAAGTAGATAAATATTATATAACGATAGTAGTAGGTAAATTAGAAGGTAAAAAAAGATTAGAAGGATACCACAACAAAAATAATGATACAAATGAAGTAGTAATAAGAGAAAATAGCGGTGGAAAAGAAGGGGAAAAGAAAGTAATAACAGAATATGAAGTTTTAAAAAATAATGATAATTATTCTTTAGTGAGAGTTAAATTAATAACAGGAAGATCACACCAAATAAGAGCACATTTAAAACTTATAGGACATCCTATAATAGGTGATAGAAAATATGGAGATACAGAAGAAAATAAGAAAATAAAACAAAAATACGGATTAAGTAATCAATTGTTACATGGAGAATATTTAAAATTTAAAGAAAATAAAGGTATTTTAAAATATTTAGGTGGTGAGGAAATAAAAGCATTAAAGCCAGAAATATTTAGAAAAATAGAACTAGGAATATTTAAACGATAAAAAAAGCGAAGATTATATCTTCGCTTTTTTTTATCGTTTAAAGTTGATACCAAAAACTCCGCCTACACCACCTGTTAAAATCATTAATAATATTAAAAAGAATGACTTACCATCTACAGAAAAAGCTTCTGAAAAAACAAAAGCTATAAATAATAAAATAAGTGAGTAAAGAAGTCCAGATAGAAGACCCCACAAAAGACCGCGACTAGATGAATTTTTAGCAGTATCAAAACCGCCGATAAAAACTGCAAAAACAGTTATTAAAGTCACAATAACACCAATATTATTACCAGAAATCTGTGTATAAGTAAGAAGTGCTGCATATGCTATAAAGCCAATAACGGTTATTGCGTATGCGATAAGGGTGCTAAATAATAAAACCTTTCCGTTGCCATTAGTACTAAATAAATTTAAATATGTAGTTTTCATAAATATCTCCTTAAAAGTTAATAATATAGTGTACGAGTTTAAAAGGGATAATATGACAATTAAATAAAAATGTAAAAATATATTAGTTATGAAATTATAAATTTGAAAATAGAGATAGTTTATAACGGTTAATTTAAAAAAGTGAGAAATTTAATTATTATAAGAAAAGAAGTAGTATTCAAAAATAAAATATTTAAAAGCAAAGCAAAATTAATTTATAAGACATGTGAAATAAATTAATGTGGATATCTAAATAAAAATGCAAAAAGAGTAAAATAAATAATAAAAATTTATATATTAATAACTCCACGGCGTAAAATAATGTTCTAAAAAATCAACAAAAACAAACAATATAAAACCTATAGAACTTAAAATAACTATGCCAGTGTACATATTTAAATAATTAGCCATTTGGAAACAGTCCATAATATAATAACCTAGTCCATATTTAGTACCAAAATTTTCAGTGAAAAAAAGTACAGATATACCAGTACCTACAGCGATTTTAAGACTAACAAAAATTTGCTTAGCAATAATAGGTAAAATAACTACATAAAAAACTTTTAACTTGCTAACACCAATAACTTTTAGAAAATGAAAATTATTAGGTGGAATATTAATTATAGCACTGCGAATAGAAGTAATAATTTGAAAAACTATAATTAAAACGATCATAACAATTTTTGATATTTCGCCGATTCCGAGGGTTAAAACTACAATTGGTAATAAAGATAATTTAGGAACGGGATAAGTTAAATATAATATAGGTGTAAAAATGTTATCAAATTTTTTATTAAGCCCCATGAGAACACCAAAAAAAGTACCGATTAAAATAGAAAATAAAATACCTAAAAATATTCTAGTAAGGCTAAAATACAAATGTATATAAGTTTCTTTATTAGATAAAAAAACAGGGATTTGAGCAAAAACATCAAAAGGGCTTTGAACAATTTTAGAATCTAACATTAAAAAAAGCATAAACCAAAATAAGGTTAGAATAGGCAAAGCAATAAAAATACCATAATATTTATTTTTCAAATTTTGCATACTGTGATATTCCTCCTAAGTGAGTCCAAAAATGTTACGAATAATTTTAGTTTGAGATATAAAATAATCATCATAACGATTTAGACCTTTGTTGTTTGTAAAAGTTTTAGAAATAGAAGCAGGCGAACCGTGGAATATAAAAATGTTATCACCTAAAAAAACGGCTTCTTCTATACTGTGAGTAATTAGAATAGTAGTACAGTTAATAGTTTTTAAATAGTCTAATAAAAACTTTTGAGAATTTTCACGGCTAAAAGAATCTAAAGCGGAAAAAGGTTCATCTAATAAAAATAAGTCAGGCTTTGTAACGATGCTTCTAAGAAGTGAAACGGTTTGTTTTTGACCACCGCTTAAAGTGTCGGGATATTTATGAATAAAATCAGTTAATGAAAAAAAACCAATAAGTTTTAAAACTTCATCTTTATTTATAGGTTGTTTACGTAATTTAAGACCAAGTATAATATTTTCATAAACAGTTTTAAAATTATAAAGATCGTAATGCTGTGTTGACATAGCAATATTAATATTTTTATTAACTATAGGAATTTCGTTAAAAGTTATATCACCTGTAAAATCTATAAGATTAGCGATAGAATTTAAAACACTAGTTTTACCACAGCCGGTACGACCGAGAAAAATAGAAATAGAACCAGACTTCATATTTAAATTGAGGTCTTTTATGACGTGGTTTTTATTGTAGTGGATGTTTAAATTTTTAATATTTAGCATATGTACCTCCTTTTATTGTGTAAATTATAGCAATATATTTTTTTTATGGCAAACTTCAAATAAATGTACAAATTATAAAATTCTACAATGTTGCAATTTGCATAAAAGAAGTTTATAATTTTATTAGAAAATATATTTAACTATTTCAATGGGAAGGTGGTATAGAAATGAATTTTATAACGGATATGATAAATTTTATTTATGAAAGCCCGACGGCGTTTCACACGACAGAAAATGTAAAAAAAAGTTTAGAAAAAGCAGGATATGAAAAAATATTAGAAAAAGATAAATGGGATTTAAAAACAGGTGGAAAATATTTTGTAACTAAACATGATAGTAGTGTAATAGCTTTTGAAGTAGGGGAAGATATTAAAACAAATGGTTTTCAATTAATAGGCGCACATACAGATGCACCGTCTTTTAAAATAAAAGGAGAGACTTCGATAATAGATAGTAATAATTATATAAAATTAAATACAGAAGTTTATGGAGGACCTATATTAAATACGTGGTTTGATAGACCGTTATCAATAGCGGGAAAAGTATTTTTAAAAGGAAGTGATTCATTAAATCCAATAGAAAAAATAGTTAATATAAATAAGCCAATAGTATTAATACCAAATTTAGCAATCCATATGAATAGAGAAGTAAATGACGGAATGAAATATGACCCAGCAAAAAACACGTTACCGATAATAGGATTAGTGGAAGAAAAATTAGAGAAAGATGATTATATTTTAAATATATTAAAAGACGAGTTAAAAATAAATAAAGAAGATATATTAGAATTCGAATTATTTTTATACGGATATGAAAAAGGTATGTTAGTAGGATTGAATGAAGAATTTGTATTATCAAGTAGATTAGATGATGTGTCTATGGTTTATAGTGGTTTAAAATCTTTATTAGAAAGTGGAAAAAGTAAGGCAACAAAAGTATTAGTATGTTTTGACCATGAAGAAATAGGAAGCATGACAGCAGAAGGAGCAAATTCTAATTTATTAGGAAACATATTAGAAAGAATAGTAATAGGTACAGGGGATAAAGATACAGAGAGTTTGTATAGAGCGTTATCAAATTCATTAATGTTATCGGCAGATTTAGCTCATGCCCATCATCCGAATTTTCCAGAAAAAACGGATATAACATTAAAACCGTTAATGGGAAAAGGTTTAGTAATAAAACATAGTGCAGGAAGAAAATATGCAACTAATGGGTATATAGCATCAGTAATGAAAAGTTTATGTAATGAGAATAAAATAGAGTCACAACCATATGTGAACAAATCGAATATAAGAGGTGGTTCAACGATAGGACCAGCTATACAAAGTAAATTAAATATACCAGTAGTTGATATAGGGACGGCAGTATTTGGTATGCATTCAATAATGGAAACAGGAAGTGTAAAAGATTTTGAACAGTTACAATTATTGTTCACAAAATTTTATGAATTAAAAAAGTAAAAATAAATAAGAAAAAAAATAAACCATAGACATAGTGCTATGGTTTATTTAAAGGAGATAAATATGGAATGGTTACAATGTAAAGTTAAAACCACAACAGAAGGAACAGATGCTATAGGAAATTTGTTAATAGAACAAGGAGTGGAAGGATTTCAAATAGAAGACAAAAAAGATTTAGAAAATTTTTTAACGTCAGAAGAGGCGAAAAATTGGGATTATGTAGATGAAGATTTAGTAAAAGGAGTTGATGATGGAGTTTGTACATTAACATTTTATTTAAGTCAAGACCCATGTGGACATGACATATTAATGTCAGTGAAGACGGCGTTAGAAAATATAAAAAATATTGATATAGGTATAGATGTAGGTAGTTTAAAATTAAGTGAAGTAGATGTAGATGATGAAGATTGGAAAAACAAATGGAAAAAATATTATAAGACTTTTAAGATTGGGGAAAGTGTATTAGTAAAACCGATGTGGGAGGAATATGAGAAAAAAGAAGGAGAAGTAGTATTTACGATAAATCCAGGACACGTATTTGGAACGGGGTTACATCATACGACAAGATTGTGTATAGAATCGTTAGAAAAATATATAACAACAGAAAGTGAAGTATTAGATTTAGGTTGTGGTAGTGGAATATTATCGATAGTGAGTTTGTTGTTAGGTGGAAAAAATGCATTTGCAGTAGACATAGATAAAAATGCGATAAACATAGCATATGAAAATGCAAAACTTAATAGAATAGATAAAAACACATATACAGTTAAAGCAGGTGATGTATTAAATGATAATGAATTAAAAAAAGAAGTATGTGTAAAAAAATATGATGTAGTAGTAGCGAACATAGTAGCAGATATAATAATGGGAATAAGAGGATTTGTAAAAGAAGTTATAAAAGAAGATGGGGTATTTATATCATCAGGAATAATAGAAGAAAGAGCAGAGGAAGTAAAAAATAAATTAGAAGAAGAAGGATTTAAAATAGAAAAAGTAATTTATAAAGAAGGGTGGGCATCAATAGTTGCCAAGGTGAAATAATGCCACGATTTTTTGTAGAAGAAATAGGAATAGAAAGTATAAAAATAAAAGGTGATGATGCAAAACATATTAATAATGTTTTAAGACATAAAGTAGGAGATAAAATAGAAATAAGTGATGGTGTAGGTATGGATTATAATTGCATCATTGAGAAAATGAGTAAAAAAGAAATAGTATGTAAAATACAAAGTAAAGAAAAAAACAAAAGTGAGCCGAAAATAGAAGTTAAGTTATATCAATGTATGCCAAAAAAAACAAAGATGGATTTAATAATACAAAAAACAGTAGAGTTAGGGGTAAGTGAAATAATTCCATTTGTAAGTGAGTTTACAGTAGTGAAGTTAAATGAAAAAACGGCTAATAAAGTTGAGAGATATGGAAAAATATCAGAAACGGCTAGTAAACAAAGTGGTAGGGGAAAAATACCGATTATAAAAACCCCTGTAACATTTAAAGAGGCTATAGAACAAAGTAAAAATAATGATTTAAATATATTAGCCTATGAAAAAGAATTAAAAATAGGACTAAAGGAAGTAATAAAAAAAATAGAAAATAAAGATGAGATAAAAAAAATAGGAATATTTGTAGGATCAGAAGGTGGATTTACAGAAGAAGAAATAGAGTATGCAAAAAATAAGGGTTTAAAAGTAATTACATTAGGTAATAGGATTTTAAGAACGGAGACAGCGGGGATAGTGTTAGTTAATTTAATAGTATATGAATTTGACAAATAGGAGTGATGGGATGATATATTTTGATAATGCAGCATCAAGTAAAATATGTGATGAAGCTATGGAAGAATTTCAAAGAGTAGGACAAGTTGTTTATGGTAACCCCCATGCAAAAAGTAAAATGGGAATGATGGCAGAAGAGGAAGTAAAAAGATCTATAGAAATTTTAGCGAGAGGGTTAAAATGTAATGAAGATGAATTGGTAATTACATCATGCGCTACAGAATCTAACAATATGTTTTTAAGAGGAGTAGTTAAAAGATATAAAAGAAAAGGCAACCATATAATAACCCAAAAATCAGAACATTCAGCAGTAAAAAGTGTAGCAAAACAATTAGAAAACGAAGGTGTAGAAGTTACGTATTTAGATGTAGATGAAAAAGGAGTAATAAGTATACAACAGCTAAAAGAGTCGTTAAAAGAAAATACGATATTAGTTAGTATAATGCATGTAAATAATGAAACAGGTGCAATAATGCCTATAGAAGAAATAGTTAGTGAAGTAAAAAAATATAACAAAGAAATATTAGTACATGTAGATGGAGTACAATCGTTTGGAAAACTAGATGTTAATTTTAGAAAACTAAATATAGATGGTTATAGTTTTACGGGACATAAAATCCATGCACCAAAAGGTGTAGGAGGATTAATAATAAAAGACGGTGTAAAAGTTGAGTCGTTAATATATGGCGGAAATCACCAAAATGGAAGAAGAGCAGGAACAGTAAACGTATCGGGTGTAGCAAGTTTAGCAAAAGCTTTTGAAACGTGGGAAAAAAATAAAGATGAGTACACAGTAAAAGTTGGGGAAGTAAAAAAAGAATTATTAAAATTATTAGATGAATTAGATGGAGTAGTAGTAAATGGTAATTTAGAAAATAGTAGTAACTACTTATTAAATTTAAGTTTTGAACATATAAGAGGTGAAGTATTATTACATGGATTATCAGAATTAGAAATATATGTTTCTACAGGTACATCGTGTAATAGTACAGGTACAGGAATGTTAACTACTTATGGGTATAGTAAAGAAAGAATATTAGGATCTGTAAGATTTGGATTAAGTAGATATAACACAGTAGAAGAAGCAAGAGAAACCGTAGAGGAAATAAAAAAATTAGTTGGTACACTTAGAAAGTTTAAAAAAAGATAAGATTAGGAGACAGCATGAAAAAGGTTCTTGTAATTAAATATGGAGAAATAGCATTAAGAGGTAAAAACAGAGGTATGTTTGAAAATAAATTAATATTAAACATAAGAAAAAATGTAGATAATTTAGGTAATTTTTATATAGTACGTGAGCAAGGACGTTTTATATTAGAAAATACAGAAGGGGATATTGACTTTGAAGAAATAATACCAAGAGTGGAAGTTGTATTAGGAGTAATAGGAATTGCAAAAGGGTATTGTGTAGAAGAAAAAAATATTGACGTTATAAGAGAATCGGCGTTAGAAATAATGAAAATAGAACATGGTGATGAAAAGAAAACATTTAAAGTAGTGACGAAAAGAGCGGATAAACAATTTCATTTAAAATCTAATGAAATATCAATGGACGTAGGTGGGTATATATTTGAAAACATGGAAAATATGGATGTAGACGTTAAAAATCCAAAAACGATTTTAAACATAGAAATAAGAACAAAAGTATATATATCAACAGACGTTATAAAAACTTTAGGAGGTCTACCGTATGGTAGTGCAGGTAAAGGGATATTACTTTTATCGGGAGGTATAGATAGCCCAGTAGCAGGATTTTTAATGGCAAGAAGAGGTGTAGAAATAATATGTGTGTATTTCCATAGTCCGCCATACACATCAGAAAGAGCTAAACAAAAAGTTAAAGATTTAGCAAAAAGATTATCACATTTTACAGGTGGCATAAAATTGTATGTAGTGCCATTTACGGAAACCCAATTGTATTTATATGAAAATGTTCCACCAGAAAAAATGACGATATTGTTAAAAAGAGCGATGTTAAGAATATCAGAAAAAATAGCGGAAAAAGAAAAAGCGTTAGGATTAGTAGTGGGAGATAGTGTAGGGCAAGTAGCGAGTCAGACGTTACAAAGTATACATGCTATAAGTTCTGTTGTGGATATACCGATATATAGACCGCTAGCAAGTTATGATAAACAAGATATAATTAATTTAGCGATTAAACTTAAAACTTATGAAATATCAAATAGACCATATGAAGATTGCTGTACGATATTTTTAGCAGACCATCCAGAAACAAAACCAAAAAAATCTATAATAGAATCAATAGATAGAAATTTAAATGTAGGAATAGATGAATTAGAAAACAAGGCTATAAAAAATTCAGAAATAGTAAAATATTAATAGAAAATATAGTAAAAGGAGAGATAGCATGAAAGATGTAGAGAAGTCATTTGAGAAAATAGTAGCTATGGCAAAAAATAGAGGTTTTGTATTTGCGGGATCGGAAATATATGGAGGGTTAGCAAATACGTGGGATTATGGACCGTTAGGAGTTGAGTTAAAAAATAATGTTAAAAAAGCGTGGTGGCAAAAATTTATAACAGAGCAAAAAAATGTGGTTGGATTAGATAGTTCAATATTAATGAATAAAGATGTGTGGATTGCATCAGGACATGTAGGTGGATTTTCAGATCCATTAATGGATTGTAAAGAATGTAAAGAAAGATTTAGAGCGGATAAAATAATAGAAGACGATATGTTTAAAAAAGGTATAGATGGCGTAGCTGACGGTATGACTAATGAAGAAATGGTAAAATATATTGAAGATAATAAATTAGTATGTCCGTCATGTGGTGAGCAAAACTATACAGACATAAGAGAATTTAATTTAATGTTTAAAACAAGTGCAGGAGTTACAGAAGATAGTAAAAATACAATTTATTTAAGACCAGAGACGGCACAAGGAATATTTGTAAACTTTAAAAATGTGCAAAGAACTACTAGAAAAAAAATACCGTTTGGAATAGGGCAAATAGGTAAATCATTTAGAAATGAAATAACACCAGGAAATTTTATTTTTAGAACGAGAGAGTTTGAGCAAATGGAGATGGAATTTTTTTGTGAACCAGATACAATTAAAGAATGGCATAAATATTGGAAAAATTTTTGTTTTAATTGGTTATTATCATTAGGTATAAAAGAAGAAAATATAAGAATGCGTGAGCATGGAACAGATGAGCTATCGCATTATAGTGAGTCAACAGCAGATATTGAATATAAATTCCCGTTTGGATTTGGTGAGCTTTGGGGAATTGCTGATAGAGGTAATTTTGACCTTAAAAGTCATCAAGAAAGTTCAAAAGTAGATTTAACATATTTTGACCAAGAAAAGAATGAAAAATATTTACCTCATGTAATAGAACCAGCATTAGGATTAGATAGAGCAGTATTAGCATTTTTATTTGATGCATATGACGAAGAAGAAATTGGGGAAAATGATACAAGAATAGTTTTAAGATTTAGTAATGCACTAGCACCTATAAAAGTTGGTATTTTACCATTATCGAAAAAATTATCAGATGAAGCGGTAGAAATATTTAACACGTTATCAAAACATTTCACTTGTGAGTTTGATGAAACAGGATCGATAGGTAAAAGATATAGAAGGTTTGATGAAATAGGAACACCGTATTGTATAACATATGATTTTGAAAGTAGAGAAGATAACACAGTAACGATACGTGATAGAGATACGATGGAACAAGTTAGAGTGGCAATAAATGAATTAGAACAATACTTTATAGAAAAAATGAAGTTTTAAACAAAAAAGCTAACTAAATTATTTAGTTAGCTTTTTTGTTTGTAAGTATAAATAAAATGACAGAGGGAAAATATATTTTCAAATAGAATAATAAATAATAAAGGTGAGAATAGAGGATAGTATTATACATTAACAATAAAGAGAAATGAGTTTAAAAAGGTATAACAATAAGTTTAAAATAAAAAATGATATAAATTTGAAAATAAAAAGGAATTTATGAAAATATATAGAATAGTAAATAGTAATGGAAGAAGAGAGGAGGAACAATTTGTTCTTTTCAGACGAAATATTAGAAGAAGTACGAAATTCAAACAATATAAAAGATATAATAAGTAGTTATTTAAAATTAACACCAAAAGGAGGAGGATATTTTGGATTATGCCCATTTCACAATGAAAAAACGCCGTCATTTAGTGTAAATGAAAGTAAGCAGTTGTATCACTGTTTTGGGTGTGGTGAAAGTGGTAACGTAATAACATTTATAATGAAAATAGAAAATTATGACTTTATAGATGCGGTAAAACATTTAGCTAACATAGCAAGAATAGACCTTGAAGAGATAAAAAACACCAATAAAGATGATTATGTTAAAAGACATAACGAAAAAAAAGAGTTATTAGAAATACATAAGTTATCAGGACGATATTACTACGATAAATTGCAAAGCAAGGAAGGTGTACAATGTAGGGATTACATAAAAAAAAGGAGTATAGTACTAAGCACCCAACGTAAATATGGATTAGGATACTCTAAAGTAGGGAAAAGTAATTTACATAAATATTTATTAGAGAAAGGGTATACAAATGAATTATTGTTAAAAAGTGGTTTAATAATAAAAAAAGATGATAAGTATTATGATAGATTCTTTAATAGACTAATGTTTCCAATATTTAACGTAAGAGGTGACATAGTAGGATTTGGTGGACGCGTGATTGATAATAACATGCCAAAATATTTAAATTCTCCAGAAACTATTTTATTTAACAAGAGTAAAATATTATATAATTTAAATTTTGCAATCAAGAAAAACACGGAAAATTTTATATTAGTTGAAGGTTATTTAGATGTAATAGCGATGGAGCAAAGTGGGATAACAAATTCGATAGCTACATTAGGTACAGCGTTTAACAATGAGCATATGAAAATACTAAAAAGGTATGCAAAAAAGATAACGATACTATTTGATAATGATGACGCTGGGATAAAAGCTACATTAAAAACAATAGGCTTATTAGTTAAATCTGATATAAAAGTAAAAGTACTTTTATTAAACAATGCAAAAGATCCAGATGAATATATTAAAAAATTTGGAGCGATGAAATTAAAAGAAGAGTTAAAAAATGCAAAACCATATGTATTATTTAAAATTGAAACATTAAAAAATAAATATGATATAAAAAATTTAGATGAGAAAATAGAGTTTATAAAAGAAACAGTTAAAATTTTAAGTAGTGTTGAAAGTAGTGCTGAAAGGGAAATATATATAAAGGAAGTAGCAAGGATAACGGGTATAGCAGGAGAATCTTTAAAAGAGGACATAAAAGAAGGAAAAGTTGTAAATAATAAAGTGAGTAAATTTGTAAACATAAAAAAAGAGAGTGAAAATATAAAAAATAATTTCCAACGAAAGGAAAATGTAGAAAATATATTAAACATGTTAATCTGTAAACCGTTATTAATACATAAAGTAAAAGATATTTTAAAAGAGGAATACATAATTGATGATGATTATAGAAAAGCGTTAAAAATAATATTTACAAATGAAGAAAACTTAACACCAAGCTTTGTAGTTAGTAATTTTTATGAAATAGAAAAGCAAAAAAAAATATCTAAAATATTTAACACAGATATTGAATTTTCAAATAAAGAAATAGAAAAAGCACTAAATGATCAGTTAAAAACAGTATTAGAAAGTTACATTAAAACGAAGAGCAATGCAATAAAAAAGATAGAGGACTTAAAAGAAATGAATAAATTAAAACAAAAGATAAAAAATATGTATATTAAACTATAAATATTGTGAATACTTTTAGAGAGGAAGATTAAATGCTAAAAAAATTTGAAGAAAAAATAATATTAAAAGATTTAGAAAATAGTGTATTATCAGCTAGAATAGATGAATTAGCGTTAATAGCAAAAAAAAGTAAAAACATATTAGAAAATAAAGAGGTGTTAAGTTATTTAGTGGATTTAGATTTAGGGAAAGAAGAATACGACTATGTTTATAAAAATTTAATAAAAAGAAAAGTTGAAATTTTAAAAGAATCCGATGAGGAAGATGATACATCAGAAAAAGTTATAAAGCAAAATATTAAAGAAATGATGGCAACAACGACAGCAAATATCGATGATCATGTTAAAATGTATTTAAAAGAAATCGGAAAGGTGCAATTATTATCAGCGACAGAAGAAATCGAACTAGCTAAAAAAGTTGTGTTAGGTGATGAAGAAAGTAAAAAAAGATTAGCTGAGGCAAACTTAAGGTTAGTTGTTAGTATTGCTAAAAAGTATATAGGTCGTGGAATGTTATTTCTAGATTTAATACAAGAAGGTAATTTAGGATTAATAAAAGCTGTTGAGAAGTTTGATCATACTAAAGGGTTTAAGTTTAGTACATATGCTACTTGGTGGATAAGACAAGCTATTACGAGAGCGATAGCGGATCAATCGAGAACTATTAGGATTCCTGTGCATATGGTAGAAACTATTAATAAATTAATACGTGTTTCAAGAGAGCAGTTACAAATATTAGGAAGAGAAGCAACAATAGAAGAGATAGCAAGAGAAATGCAAATATCAAGTGAAAAAGTAAGAGAAATAATGAAAATTGCACAAGAGCCAGTATCTTTAGAAACGCCGATAGGAGAGGAGGAAGATAGTCACTTAGGAGATTTTATATCAGATGAAATAACGCCATCACCAGAGGACGTAGCTACGTATGTGTTGTTACGTGAGCAACTAATGGAAGTATTAGACACATTAACTGATAGGGAAAAAAGAGTTCTTAAATTGAGATTTGGATTAGAGGATGGAAAGCCTAGAACATTAGAAGAAGTTGGAAAAGAATTTTTGGTAACTAGAGAAAGAATAAGACAAATAGAAGCGAAAGCTTTAAGAAAATTAAGACATCCGACGAGGAGTAGAAAATTGAAAGATTATGTTGAGTAAGAGTATGTGACTTTATCACACATATAAAAAACTATTTAATGTATAATAAAATAATAAAATATAATTTAAATTGAAGGAGGATATTATGGCTGTAGAAATATTAAATGAGGGTAATTTTGAAGAAAAAATAAAAAGTGCAACAAAACCTGTAATTGTAGATTTTTATGCAGATTGGTGTGGACCTTGTAAAATGGTAGCACCTGTTTTTGAGGACATAGCTGCAAATAATAGCGAAGTACAAATATACAAAGTAGATGTAGATAAAGCATCTGGGATAGCTAGTAAATATGGTGTTATGAACATACCAACGATTATATGTTTTAAAGATGGTGAAATTCATAAGAAGCAAGTTGGTGCGGTACCAAAAGATGCTATTTTAGAATTAGCAAAGTAAACATAAAAGAATAATAAAAAAGATAGATTACAATGAATTGTAATCTATCTTTTTTATTATTCTTTTATATGTAAAAAATATTAAGTAAGTTCATCTACTAAGTTAAAATCATCAATAAATTCAGGGTCAACATTTTCAGGTGGTGGAGGTATTAAATTATCCTCCTCAACAAGTTCATCTTCATCAACAAGTTCATCTTCCTCAACAAGTTCATCGATGATATTATTGTTATTAAAATCCTCATCAATAGATGGAAAGATTAAATCCGAATCATTATTAAAGAAACCATCATTGTCAAAAAAATCATAACTAGTATGAACGTTACAAAATTCAGTAGGACGTTCATATTTAGCGTCTAAAACCACAGTCGAATAATTAGAGACATAAGAATATTTATTAGAGAAATCATTATCTTTATCTAAAACCACAACATTCTTAACTAAATTAGTAGGACAAAATTTACTAGCTAATAGCCCAGTAGATGTATCTATACGTGCGATACCATGGGTTTTTTCGATAGTAGTTGGGACAAATCTTTTATTAAAAATTTCACTTACAATTCTGTTACCACGAGGATCTTTAGATGTATATTCATTAGGAAGAAGTCCAGAATCTAAAGATACATTTTCATTTACGATGCCACTAGGTCTAGAAAAGTTTTTGTTCGGAAGTTCTTTTTCTGTGTGGATACGCTCCATAATATGACGCCATAAATTTTTACTAACATTTTTATCACCAACAATAGGTTTAGGTTGATCATATCCATATAATACGGTAGCAGTATAGTATGGTGTAAAGCCAGAGAAAATTAAATCTTTACTATCAGATGTAGTACCTGTTTTTCCAGCGATAGACATGTTGCTAAAACTAGCTCCGATTCCAGTACCGCGGGTAACAACATCAATCATAGTGCTGGTGAGCAAATAAGCGGTTTCAGGAGATATAACTTGTTTAGGCGCAATGTCATTAGAAAGAATTAAAACGTTATTGTGGTCATAAACATTTGTATAAAAATAAGGTTTGTTGTAAGTACCATAGTTAGCGATAGCAGTGAATGCACCAGTAAGTTCTAAATTGCTTACTCCGTCAGTAATGCCACCTAGAGCTAAAGATGGTGTTTTATCAGTAAAAATTTGTCCATTTGAAGAATAGCTCTCTACGAGAGATGTAAACCCAAAATTTTCTAAATAGGCGAAAGAAGTGTTTACGCCAATGAGTTCAAGTCCACGGACAGCAAGAGTATTTATTGAACGGTATATACCACGTCTAGCAGTAGTAAGCCCTTCGTAAGTGTGACTCCAGTTTTTAATTGTATGTTCATCTTTGTCGGCTGGTAACGGTACGTCATCTATAGTTGAGCCAGGTGATAACAATCCAAGGTCAAAAGCAGGTGCATAAACCGATAATATTTTAAATACAGATCCTGGTTGTCTAAGGGATTGAGTAGCTCTATTTAGAGAACGGTTGGCAGTTTTTTCGCCACGACCGCCGACAACACCTTTGACCGCACCTGTGGAATTCTCAATAACAAGAAAAGAGGATTGAGGTTGAACTGTAGGGGTTATATCTTCGGCTATAATAATATCGTTAGCACCTAATAAATTTTTTTGGACATCAGAAATAAAATCTTCTATTTCTGATGAGTTTTTAATAGTTCCTTTTCTTTCATAATGCTTAACATCGTTTGTAATAGTATTTTTCACAGAAATAAAATATTGCAAATCTATTTCAAATTGGTTTTCTGGGAAAAAAGAGTTATCTAAATAAGTTTCTTCTAATATAGATTGAATTTTAAGATCTATGGGTATTTCAATAGTAAGCCCACCATTGTAAACTAACCTAGAAGCGTCAGAAGAAGTGTATCCGATGGCAACAAGATCGTCTACAACATTTTTAATAACTTGATCAGTATAATAACTGTAAGTCGACGTTTCTTCTTCGACTACTTTACGAGATTCATAAATTCTAGTGTACACGCCACCGTCTTTCAGATCGTTTTTGGCAACAATGTAATCATCCGAGTTAATAAGCTCTTGCTCTAACATATAATCAAGTACAGTTTCGGCACGGACTTGATTAAGGGTTGGATTTACGTTAGGCGATAATTTAGATGGAAATTGTGTAATACTGGCAATTACAGCACTTTCAGATAGAGTTAAGTCGGAAACATCCTTATCAAAATAGAAAGTAGATGCTGTACGTACACCGTTAAGACCGTTACCAAGTGCAATTTCGTTTAAATATAATTCTAAAATATGTTGTTTTGCATCTAACTTAGAACCTAATGTATCTATTAAATCATTTTCGAATTGTATAGCAAGATATTGTTCTTGAAGTTTAGAAACGACATTATTACTAGTTAAGTTACGTGCATTTTTTATAAGTTGCTGAGTGATCGTACTAGCTCCAGAAGTTGACTTACCTGTAATAGTAGTATAAATAGCACGAGTAAGTCCTTTAACATCTATGCCATTGTGAGAATAAAACCTAGAATCTTCGATAGCGATAAAAGCGTTTTGAAGATGTAAAGGTATATAATCAAGAGTAACATAAATTCGTTTTTCGCTAGCGTCTAACATTTGGTAAAGTTCTTTAGTGTCATCACTGACAATTTGTGAAGAATAAATATCCGGTTGAATAGAAGTTGCTTGTAAAGTTGGAGCGTTTTTAAGAATGCCAAGATAGACGCCAGCAAGAGCGCCAATTGCAGAAAAAACTAAAATAAGAGATAAGGCTATAATTAGTTTTTTAAGAATCAAATTGGCTTTAGATTTTACTTTAGTTGTATTTGATGTCATTTTTTTTATATTTTTATTATTATTTTTTTTAGAGTAGTTCATAAATACCTCCGTGATATATTATTTCAATTAAAAATTTTAATAATTGTATCATAAAAAAAGTAATTTAAGTATCTTATTTATATTTTTTTAATAGTATAAAAGTAGGTGATTATATGAGAATAGTGAGAAAAAATAATAATAAAAAAAATAGTATTAAAAAAAAAATAATAAAATTCTGTGGGATTTTATTTTTATTAACGTGGCTGTTAATAATTACGATGCAATATGTAGATAATAAATTATTGCCATATGTTTTAGTCATAGTAGATAACTACATAAAAAATGATTTAAATATAGAAGTATCAAAAAGTGTCTTAAATACAGTTAGTGAGAATAATATAAGTATGGATGAAATATATAATCTAAGAACTGATATAGATGGGAATGTAAAATCTTTAGAAGTTAATACAATAAAAATGAATGAATTATGTGCAGAGATAGCACAGGATTTATCAGAAGATTTAATGGAAATAGAAGATAAGTTAATAGAATTACCGTTAGGTATAATATCAGATGTAGAAGTATTGTCAAACTTAGGACCAACATATAAAATATGGGTTATGGCAGTTGGGAATGTAGAAGTAAGCTATAAAACAGATTTTACAACAGCGGGATATAACCAATCGCATTTTAAATTAGGACTAGAGATAAAAATAGAAGTTCAATTAGCGAACCCATTAAGAAAAGAAAGTATAGAAGTAATACGAGAAGTTGGGTTAGTAAATACAATAATTAATGGTGACGTTCCAAGCTTTTATTCTGGTAGCTATTAATATATTGTAGCACATGTAATAATTATAAAATGCTATAGCTGTTAATTTATAAAAATGGAACATAATATGAATACAAAAGAGAAATAAAAAGATAAGTGAATTAAAAGTTATGAAAGTTAAAAAGGTAAATTAAAAAGATATTAAGTTTTAGGTAAAAGTACAAACAAGTGGAAATTTATTAATAGGTCAAATAAACTTAAATAATAAAACACAATAAAAACAACTAGCTATTATTTTAAATAGTTAAGGATACAATAAAAAAATATAAAGCGAGAAGCTGATTTCTGTATTTTACAGGAGTTAGCTTCTTTAAATTCTATTGATATCTAAAGTTATAATAATAATTCATGTAGTCGTTTATTAAATACTTTTCATTTTCACTATCTGCTATAAAATGCAACTTGATCCGTTATTGCCTTTAGAGTAATTTTTTTTAATATTTATTTGTTCTTAAATTTTCAACTTCATTTTTGGTAAACAATACTTCACTAATACCCTCAAATCATTATAGTCTAGTGCATAAAAAAAGAACTTATATCAATAGACTTTTTTAGTGTCTATTATATAGGTTCCAATTTAAAAAAAACTTTTATTTTTTATTTAACGGCGTTTAATACGTTTATTTAAAGTTGTTTGAGTTTCATTTGATGATTTTAGCCATGTGCTAAGTTTATCTTCAAAACTTCCAGGTATAACATCGTCTTTTGAAGATTTTTTATTTGCAAATTTCTTTTGTACAGGCTTTTCAGTAGCATCTTTAATAGAAAGAGATATGCGATTAGTTTTTTCTTCAATAGAAAGAACTTTAACCATAACTACATCATCAACTTTAACAGCATCATTAATATCTTTAATAAATTTATGAGATACTTGAGAAATGTGAACGAGTCCAGATTTTTTATTGGGTAAAAGTACGAGAGCTGTATACGGGTTAACTTTAGTAACAGTGCCAGAAACGATAGTACCTACTTTAACTTCTTCTAAATTAGACATTTAATAATTCTCCTATAATTTAATGTTATAATAGTATCATAGTAAATATACAAAAACAATAAAAGGGAGATAATATGAGCAGAAAAAAAATACGAGAATATGAAGAAATAGAAATAAAAGGGTTTAAGTTCCCAAATAACGGGATATGTTACGTAAATGATAGAGAAGTAAAAATAAAAAATGCCATTCCAGGGCAGATAGTAGATATAAGGGTTAAAAAAAGTAGAAAAGGAGATAAAGGGCAAGTAATTAATTTAAGAAAAAAATCAGAAATGGAAATAGAACCTGTATGTGAAGATTTTGGTATGTGCGGAGGGTGTACGTTTCAACATATAAAATATGAAGATGAATTAAAAATAAAAGAAAAAATGGTACTAGGTTTATTTCAAAATATAGAAATAGGGGAATACTTAGGAATAAATGAATCACCAACATCAGAACAATATAGAAATAAAATGGAATATTCATTTGGTGATGAAAGTAAAGAAGGAGAGCTAGCGTTAGGAATGAGAAAAAGAAATAGTTACTATGAAGTTGTAACATCTAAAAAATGTAACATAGTAGATAACGATTATAGAACTATATTAACATCAGTTCTTGAATATTTTAAAAATAGTGGAGAAACTTTTTACCATAAAAATAAACAAACAGGATGTCTACGACATTTATTAGTGAGAAAAGGTGACAACACAGGTGAAATTATAATAGGGCTTGTAACTAAATATGGATTAGATGAAAAATTATTAGAAGGTTTTAAAAAGATTTTATTAGATTTGACTTTAAAAAGTGAAATAAAAGGGATTTATAACATAGTAAATAAAGGTGTTGCCGATGTTGTACAAGCAGATGAATTAAATATATTATATGGAGATACATTTTTTTATGAAAAATTATTAGATTTAAAATTTAAAGTAAATATTTTTTCTTTCTTCCAGACAAATTCAAAAGGTGCAGAGGCGTTATATGAAATAGTAAATGATTTTATAGGTGATACAAAAGATAAAACTATTTTTGATTTATATTGTGGAACGGGAACAATATCACAAATAGTTTCAAAACGAGCTAAAAAAGTAATAGGAGTTGAAATAGTTGAAGAAGCAATAAAAGATGCTAAAGAAAATTGTAAAATAAACAATATAACTAATGTAGATTTTATATGCGGTGACGTTTTAAAAGTTATAGAGGAAATAAAAGATAAACCAGACATTATAATATTAGATCCACCAAGAAATGGCATTCATGAAAAAGCATTAAACATAATAATAAATTATGGAGTTAAAAATATAATATACGTATCATGTAAACCAACATCATTACTTAGAGATATAGAAATATTTAATAAAAATGGTTATGAAGTTAAAAAATTACAATTACAAGATATGTTTCCAAAAACTTACCATGTGGAAACTGTTGTGTTATTAGAGAAAAAATAAAGTGAACTTGTAAGTAATATTTACAAGTTCAAGGTAAGCCCCACACCTAAATATTTAGGCGTGGGGCTTTTTAAGGAATTTTTTACAATTATGTGATAAAATATATAAAATAACTTGTAGATAGGAGGTAAATATGGAAAATGTAGATTTAGAATTAGAAAAAGAGTTTGTTGAGTGGATGAAAAAAGGAAAGAAGAATGGTGAACTTTATGTAAAAAGCACAATAACGGAGTATTGCAGGGAAATTAAAAATTTATATAGCGTATATAAAATAGAGGGAATATTACAAAATAGAAATTTGTTTAATGTTGATTCAGCAGAACAAGTAGAAAAATTAATAAGCATAAATAAGAACACAACAGAATTAAATGATAATGATAAAAAAAGATATAGCTATTTAATATCACCAATAAATAAATATTTAGAGTTTTTAAAATCTAGAGAAACAATAAATAAAAAAGGTACGTATGAGTGGACAACATTTTATGAAATATTTGCAAAAAGATTATTAGATTATAAAAACAATAGAGGAGAATTAATAGAAAAAATTAATTCGGCATATAACTTAATGGAAGAAGCAACTATACAAAACCCATTAATAATAAAGGATAAAGAGGTAAAAGATATTTGTCCATTTACTATATTTGGATTTTTTAATAAAGGAATTACAGATGAAAATAGAATATTAACAATAAAAAAGCTCACAGAAGTTTTAAATATAGAAGAGGAAGCACCTACATCATTTATAGGTATACCAAAAAAAAATAACATAAGTGCATTTTTTTTTGAGAATGAAGAAAAAAGAGGAGAAGAAGATATAAATAACTTATGGGAAATGTTTGAAATTGCAATTAAGTTATCAGAAAATTACACAGGAGAAAACAAACAAAAATTTATAGAGGTATATGATAAAGTAATAACACAGAACAAAGTTAGTTGGAGTATTACAACAGGGATGTATTGGATAAAACCATGGAGTTATTTAACATTAGATAGTAATACTAGAAAAAAATTAAGAAAAAAATTAAATATAGAAATTAAAGAAAGTAAAATATGTGACGGTACGGAGTATATTAGATTAGTAGAATTATTAAAAGAGAATTTTAAAGATGAAAATTATGAAGTTCATTCATTTCCAGAGTTATCACATAAATCTTGGAATGAAAAGACGGAGATAGATGAAGTTTATAACATAGATGAATTACATGAACTAGAAGAAAACAAAGTATACGAAGATTATACAAAAGAAAATTTATTATTAGAGTCGTTTATAGATGCAGAAGAGTATGACACTATAAAGAATCTTATAATTAGAAAGAAAAATATTATTTTAAAAGGGGTGGCAGGAGTAGGAAAAACGTATATAGCAAAAAGGTTAGCATATTCTTTAATAGGTAAAAAAGATACATCTAAAATTAAGATGATTCAATTTCATCAAAGTTATTCATATGAAGATTTTATTATGGGATATAGACCGTGTGAAACGGGATTTGAACTTAAAACAGGACCGTTTTATGATTTTAGTAAATTAGCATCAGAAAATCCAGATGAAAAATATTTCTTTATAATAGATGAAATTAACCGCGGTAATATGAGTAAAATTTTTGGTGAATTAATGATGCTTATAGAAAGCGACAAACGTGGCGAGGAATTAACTCTAACTTATGATGATAAACCTTTTTCAGTTCCAGAAAATTTATACATGATAGGTATGATGAATACAGCAGATAGAAGTTTAACTATGATAGATTATGCATTAAGAAGAAGATTTAGTTTTTTTGAGCTACAACCAGCGTTTAGAAAAGATAAGTTTAAAAAAGAACTTTTAGAACGTGGTGTAAGTGAACATATGATAAATAAAATAAATTCAAAAATAAGTGATATTAATGATGAAATAGTTAAAGATGTTAACTTAGGAAAAGGGTTTAGAATAGGACATAGCTATTTCTGTGATTATGACAATGGAATACGAAAAGGTGATGTAAAGAAATGGTATGAAGAAATAATTAAATATGAAATAAAACCTCTTTTAGAAGAATATTGGTTTGACGATGAAAGTAAAGCGTTAGAATCTATTAAAGAGTTATTAGGAAATGCAGATGAGTAGTAGTTTAAAAATTCCTATAAAAAATATATATTATATGCTTTGTTATGGGTGGGACATATTAGAAGAAAAGGATAATATACGTACAGGCGAAGAAGAGTTTGACAATATATATAACTTACTTGGAAAAATTTATATTAAAAGAGTAAACAGTTTAATTAAAAGAGGAGTTAAAAAAGAATATATTGAACAAACAGAGGCAATTGGAATAATTAAAGGAAAAATAAATGTACAACAAACAATAAACGGACAGTATTTGCAAAAAGGAAAAATAGTTTGTACATATGATGAGTTTTCAGAAAATATTAAGTTAAACCAAATTATAAAAACAACAATTAACATTTTAATAAAAGCACCGAAGTTAGATAAAGAAACGAGGGACGAGCTGTTAAAAGTAAGGATATATTTTTCAAACATAGAAGAAATAACATTATCTAATAGATTATTTGGAACACCTACATATAATAAAAATGATTCAAATTATAAAATGTTAATAAATATTAGTGAGTTAATTTATAATGGGCTAATTGCAAATGAAGACGGTAATAAATTAGTATTTTCGGATTTCATAAAAGAAAATAAAATGCCAACACTGTATGAGAAATTTGTTTTAAATTTTTATAAGGAGCATTTAGACAACAAAACTTATAAAGTTCATGCACCAATAATAAAATGGAAAATAGATAATGATATGTCAGAAGAAGATAGATCATTATTGCCACAGATGAGAACGGACATAGTAATAGAAAATAAAGAAAAAAATACCCAACTAATAATAGATACTAAGTACTATTTAAAAACATTAGTAACTAATAATAAAGGAGATAAAGAAAAAGTTAGAACAAGCCATTTATTTCAAATGTTCGCCTATATAAATAATAGTAAATTTCAGGGACATATAGACGGATTGTTATTATACCCTACAGTGAATAAAGAAATAGATATTAATTTTCCGATAGATGGTAAAAACATTAAGGTGACAACTCTTAATTTAAATGGAGACTTTAAAGAAATAAAAAATAAACTATTATCAATTGTAGATTAGATAAAATAAAATAAGAACATCAAATAAGAAATGTATTGATTATGATACTATATATATGATATAATAAATTAACCGTTAAGAGGCGTGGTGCAAGCCCTATTCCTAATATCTTACATGCGGGAACTTGGATGGTATACCATCCTTTTTTTTGTTTAGGGGGAAATAAATGAATGTAAATAAATCTGAAAATATAGATAAACCACTAAATATTGATGATCAAATTAAGTTAATGGAAAAACAAGTTGTATTTATAAAAGACGAAGAAAATGATATGAGGGAATTTTTAAATTATGCGGGTTATTTTAGAGTTAGTACATATAGTAAATACTTATTGTCACATACTAGTAATTTAAAAGAGAAACCAAATCAAGAACTATTATTTAAAGTATATAATTTTGACAGTGAACTGAGAAAGTTATTTTTTTTATATTGTAAAAAAGCAGAAATACAAATAAAGAGTCATATTGCAAATGCAGTTTCTTTAAAATTAAACGATCCAGTTTTTTATTTAAATGATGGTTACTATACAAAAGGAAATGATAAGAAGAAAAGCAAGAGTCGTAAAAAGATTAAAAAGGATAAATATAATAAATTTAAAGAAAAAATTGATAAAAGTGAAGAAAAATTGCGAAAAAACAATAAAAGGTATCCAGAATTCAAGGTATATCTAAAGGGTGAAGAAAAAGATAAAAATAAAATACCAGCTTGGGCAGCCTTTTCATATTTTGAATTTGGAACTATAAATAATATATATAAATATCTTAGAGGGGATTTAAAAAAAAGAGTTCTGATTTATGGATATTCAAGAAAAAAGTATAAAAAAACAACGGCTCTATCTATGAATACATGGTTAGATGCTATTAAAAACTTAAGAAATACTTGTGCACATCATAATAAATTAATAGGTAGAACATCATCAATTGTGAAACTAGATAGTGCGGTAGATGACAAAGAGACATTACCTAAAAACACAGATTTATTTTCACAAATTTACGCACTAAAGAAAGTATTAAACGTTAAAGATGGTGAAAGTTTAAAAGTAGAACTTAGGGAATGTATAGATAATGCAGAATTTGATATTTATGCATTTAATATTTTGCCAAAAGAATGGGAAGAATTATTTGATAGAATAAAAAAATTATAATGGAATATAATATTAATAACCACTAGAAGGCACGGTTAATGCCCTAATCCAAATATTCTACATGTGGGGGAGATAAGACTATATGTTTTATCTCTTTTTTTTATGCAAATAAAAAATCATAGATAAAACTTAATTTAAATGGATGTTTTAAAGAAATTAAAAATCATATATTATCCCTAAATAATGAAGAAAATACTATAATAATGTATAATATAATAAAAAATACAAAAGAAAGGAAAATTATATGACAGAAAACAAAAACTATGATGATGAAAATAAAACCTCTAATACTATTAATTACGAGTTTCAAAGTTTAACACCAGTGGAAGATGTTGAAAAAATGGAAGGGTATAACGAGGCGTTAGATAATATTTTTAAAAAACCAGAATTAAAAAATATAGCAATAACAGGTGGGTACGGATCTGGTAAAAGCAGTATTGTAAAAACCTATGAAAAAAATAGTGATGGAAAAAAAATATGTATATGTATCTCTTGCACAATTTGAAGAAGATGGAGAAACCAAAGCCAAAGCAAAAATAGAGAAAGATAAAACAGAAGACAAAATAAATGATGCGATAGATGAAAAAGAAGAAATAGAAATAGAAAAAAAGTTAATCAACCAGATAATACACCAGATAGAAAGAGAAAATATTAATCAAGCACATTTCAATGTAAAAGAACATATGAATAAAAAAACAATGTGGTGTTATAGCATTTGGATAACTATATATATATTGATGATATCGTATATATTAAACCTAAGTGAAAAATTAAAAATGATAGTAGTGATAAACATAGGTGAACAATCAAAATTAAACTATATTACTTACATTGTAGTAATAGCATTAACAATATTCTTTATATATAAAATAATAAAAGCCCAAAAAGAAGGTGGTATTTTAAAAAAAATATCTGTAGGTAACAATGAAATAGAAACAAAAGAAAATGCTCCAGAATCATACTTTGATAAATATTTAAATGAAGTAATTTACATATTTAAAAATTCAGAAATTGACGTCGTTGTATTTGAGGATATAGATAGATTTGATAACAAAAGAATATTTAATAGACTTATGGAAATAAACAAGTTAATAAATGCAAAAAATAAAAAAGATAAAGAGCCTATAAGATTTTTCTATTTAGTGCGTGATGAATTATTTACAGTAGATGATAAAACAAAGTTTTTTGATTTTATCATACCGATAATACCCGTAGTACATGGATCAAATGCACATGTAAAATTTAGAAATTTTTTACCTAAAGAAGAAAATAATAACATTGAAGAAAGGTTTTTAAGGAATGTCTCTTTGTATATAAACAACATGCGAATTATAAGAAATATTTGTAATGAGTATATAATATATAAAGAGCAATTAAAGGATAAAAAAAGTTTAGAAGAAAATAAATTATTTGCAATGGTAGTTTATAAAAATATGCTACCTGAAGATTTTGCAAAGTTGCAAAATGGGGAAGGCTTATTAGTAACATTATTTAGAGAAAAAGAGGAAGAAAGAGAAAGAGAAAAAGAAAGTGCAGAAACAAGAGAAAGAGAAATAAGAGAAAGAGAACTAAGAGAAAGAGAACTAAGGGAAATAGAAAGAAAAAAAGAATATAAATATTACCCACTATTAAAATTTATAGTTGATAAAGGTTATATAAGTAAAGACTATGAAAATTACATAGCATATTTTTATGAAGGTAAATTAACATTTAGAGACGAAGAATTTATAAAAAGTATTAGACGAAAAGACTCTAAACCATATAATTACAAGTTAAATAACCCAGAGGGTATAATAGAACTATTATATGATGAAGATTTTAAACAAGATGAAATTTTAAATATAGATCTACTTCTACATTTAGGAAAACATTATGAAGAAACAAACAAATATGAGAATGAAAAATATAAAAATATTATTGAAGTAGCTAGTAAACGTGGAAACGAATACTTTATATTTAATTATATGGACAATCATGTGAATATATGGCTATTCATAAAAAAACTATATCAATTTGATGAAGATATATATGAAAAAATAATAGGTTGTGAAAATAAGAAAGACTACTCAAACTATATATATAAAAAAACAAAATATATAATGTATTCAATAATTTTCATGGAACACGAAGTAATAGATATAGAACCAGTAGTTGAAAATTACATTGCAGAGCATGCACAAAAAGAATATGAATTGTATATAAAATATATTAGAGGTAATGAATTAAAAGGTAGTGAATTAGACGAGTTAGTAAAAAGTAATTACGTACCAGATGAGTTTAAAGTTATATTGTTAGACAGCAATGAAGATGCCGAAAATTTAAAATATATTAGTAATACTTTTAAAATATATCAATTGATAAAATTAGAAAATTATGAAAAAATTGAAAATATTCAATTTTTATTAGAGTTATATTATGAATTTGAAGAAAAAGAAATATCAATAGATACAGAAGAATATGCATCTAAAGTAAGAAAAACAAAAAAAGACATACTTAAAATAAGTAAAAAAATAAATGAATCTAGAGATGAATTTGAAAACACACAAAAATATATAATTGAGTTAGAAAATATAGGGAATTATATAAAAGCGCTAGATGATGAAAGTATAGCAATTAATCTCCTAGCATATAAAATAATTAGAAAAAATATAGAACAAATAATTAAAGGTGATTTTAAATGCACTATGGATTTATTAGAAAGATTAATAGAAGATGGCGAAGTTGATACTAATGATAAGATTAAAATATTTACAAAGAAAAAACAACAAAAATATATAAATGTAGAAAAGTTAAGTAGTAAGTTAATGAAAGCTGTAGGTAATAAAGAGTATATGAGTAAAAACAAGAAAGGTTCGCTAAAGGTTATTTATGGAAAAGATGATAAATATATTTTAACTAAAGGTAGTAAAATGAAAAATTTGGATGAGACAAGAAAAAAACTATCAGAATATATAAAGCTAGGGAAAGTAAAAGAAACACAAAGTGAACTAATAGCAATGGAAGAATTAGAATTTAACACTCCTACGGAAGTGGAAAAAGTATTATCGGGAAAAGGCGTAAATGGCTGGACACAATTTGAAGGTTTAAATGATACTAGATAAATAGGAAAAAGTTTGTCCAAAAGAAAATAGATGATATAATAAACTTCAAACCCATAAGGAGGAAAAAATGAAAAAAATAAAGATATATACATTTACAACATGTGGATATTGTATTATGGCAAAAAGAGTTCTTGACGACAATAAAATAAGTTATGAGGAAGAAGTAATAACACGTGATGAAGTCCGAGAGTTAGCGAAAAAGACAAAAAGTATAACAGTACCCCAAATATTTGTAGACGATGAATTTATAGGTGGTTATACAGAATTAATAGAATACGGTGTTGATAAGTTGAAATAAAAAATCTGCTAAGTAAAATTACTTAGCAGATTTTTTATTTCAACTTATTTAATTTTATTTACTTTTTTTTATTACTTATATTTTATCATTTAGATTTAAAATTTAAACGTACTAATTAATCTAACTCTTTCATTGTAGAAATAATAATATCAATAGCTTTATCAAGTTCATCATAAGATAGGCTATCAGAAATTTGTAAACGAACGCGAGCTTCACCTTCTGGAACTACAGGGAAACCAAACCCAGTAGTATATAATCCTTTTTCCATCATCAAGTTAGCGGCTTTAATAGCACGACTAGTAGGACCAACGATAAGAGGGATAATAGCACTATCACCTTCTAAAGGAGTAAGCCCAGCTTCTTTAATTTTATTTCTAGTATAAGTAGTTTTCTCCATAAGAGAAGTAACGATGTTAGGATTTTCGTCTAAAAACTTAATAGCATTTAAAGCTATTGAAGATAAGACAGGTGGAAGAGCATTAGAAAATAAGTGAGGTCTACTTTTTTGAATAAGTAGTTCACAAACGTCTTTAGTACTTGCGATAAATCCACCACCAGCCCCGCCAAGAGCTTTACCAAAAGTACCAGAAATAATATCAACACCAGAAGTTACGTTATGGTACTCCATAGTACCGCGACCAGTTTTACCGATAACACCAGTGCTATGACTATCATCAACCATAAGTAAGGCACCGTATTTATCAGTGAGTTTAATTATTTCAGGTAATAAAGCTATGTCACCTTCCATAGAAAAAACGCCATCAGTTACGACTAAAACAGTAGAACTATCTTTACTGTTAATTAATTGTTCTTCTAAAGAAGCCATATCAGAATGTTTATAAACTTTTTTATTAACTTTTTTTCCAACAAGACGGCAACCGTCGATAATGCTAGCATGATTTAGTTCATCAGAAATAACGGTATCACCGGCATTAAGAAGAGCGGGGATAACAGCGGTATTAGCAGACCAACAAGAAGTGTAAGTAAGACTAGCTTCCATATTTAAAAACTTAGCTAAAGATTGTTCTAAATCTCTATGGATATCATAAGTACCGCATATAAATCTAACACTAGAAGCACCAAGCCCGTATTTATCGATAGATTTTTTAGCTTCGTCTTTAATAAATTGGTTATTAGAAAGACCGATGTAATTATTAGAACACATAACTATAGAATTTGGGTAATGTTCGATATCAACAGTGCCTTTCATAGCATCTTGTAAATGACGTAAATGTTTGTAAGTACCAGCATTTTCTAAATCTTGTAAAGTATTTCTTAAATTTTTATAAAAATCAGTTTTCATAATGTCCTCCTAATCCCATTCTAAAATAATTTTTCCACAATTTCCTTTTTCCATGAGGTCAAAACCTTTTTGGAAGTCTTCGAATTTAAAAGTGTGTGTAATAACAGGAGATAAATCAAGACCTGTTTCTAATAAATCTTGCATTTGGTACCAAGTTTTGAACATTTCACGTCCGTATATACCTTTTAAATTTAATGCACCAAAAACGATTTTATTCCAATCTACTTGAACGTCAGGTTTTTGAATAGCTAAAAGCGAAATATTACCACCGATAGCCATAGATTCAATCATGTCATTAAAGGCAAAAGGATTACCAGACATTTCAAGACCTACATCAAAACCGTCAATATTTAATTGTTTAGCTTTATCTGTAATAGAAGAAGAAGATACATCAACAACATGAAGGCCAACTTTTTTAGCTAGTTCAATTCTGTAAGGGTTAACATCGGTAATTATAACATTTTTAGCACGTAAGTGTTTAGCGATCATACCAGCCATAATACCGATAGGTCCAGCACCTGTAACTAAAACATTTTTACCGAACACATCGTAAGATAAAGTAGTATGAACAGCATTACCAAAAGGGTCAAAAATGCTATAAACAGAATCATCTATAGAATCTATACATTTCCAAACGTTATCGTAAGGAAGTTTAACGTATTCAGCAAAAGAGCCGTTAATGTTAACACCTATAGAAGATGTAGCTTTGCATAAGTGTTTAGATCCTGTACGGCAATGACGACAAGAACCGCAAACGGTATGTCCTTCACCAGTTACTTTATCTCCAATAGAAAAGCCGTGTACGTTAGAGCCAATTTCAACGATAGTACCAACGTATTCATGTCCGATAGTCATACCAACAGGAATAGTATTTTTAGCCCATTCATCCCATAGGTATATGTGTAAATCTGTTCCACATATAGCCATTTTAGAAACTTTGATAAGAACGTCGTTATCTCCTATGGTAGGTTTATCAACATTTTCAAGCCATATTCCTTTTTTAGGAAACTTTTTAGTAAGAGCTTTCATTTTAGCCATAATATCCTCCTAATTAATTGTAGTTATGTAGTAATAATAACATATTAAAGGAAAAATACAAGAAAAAACGTTGTAAATAAAACATAAATAGCCGTAAAAAAAAAAGAACACTATGTGTTCCTTTTTTTTACGGCTATTTATTAATTATAACTATTCCAAAAGCTGTAGGACCTACGTGTGATCCTATAGTAACACCGATTCGTGAAATAGGTAAAACTTGTTTAATATTGTAAACGTTAGCGAGTTCATCTTTAAGGTCATCAGCATAAGATTCAAAGCCTGAGTATACTAAAATGAATTCTGTTTTATTTGAGTTATTGTTAGCTTCAACAGCTTTTTTAGCAAGATATCCGTAAGATTTTTTTAATTTACGAACTTTGCTAATAGGTTTTAATACGCCATCTTTAAATTGTATGACAGGTTTTATGTCGAACATAGAGCCTAAAAAACCAGATGCTACGTTAAGACGTCCACCTTTAATAAGATGAGTTAAAGAATCAACGACAAAATAAACGTCGATTTTAGTTTTAAAAATTTCGATATCAGCAGTATTTTCTTCAAGGGTTAGACCGTTATTAAGATTAGTTAAAGCACGTTTAACTATATAGCCTTGTGCAACACTTGCTTGCATAGAATCAATGATGTTAATTTTAGCATCTGGGTATTGTTCAAGGACTATAGATTTAGCAGTAGATGCACTTTGAAAAGAACCGCTTAAACTAGATGATAAACAAATACATAAAACATCAAGACCATTTTGTACATTTTTTAAAAAGATTTCTTCATAATCACCAACAGAAGGTAAAGATGTTTTAGGTGCATTGGAGTTAGAAGCAAGTTTCAAATAAAATTCGCCTAGAGTGAAATCTCTAAGTTCATAATCATAGTCGATATTGTTAAAAGAAATTGAAAACGGTATGCAATCAATATCATTTGCATTATAAAAATCCAGACTCAAGTCAGCCGACGAATCGCAAAGCAATTTATATTTTCTCATAATTCACCTCATAATAATAATTTAATAATTTAATAATTTAATAATTTAATAATTTAATAATTTAATAATTTAATAATTTAATAATTTAATAATTTAATAATAATTTGTTAAATGTTTTTTGTCAATGCATGTAAAATTTTTATAAAGAATTTATAATGTGTTTTACGATGAAATATTCTACATTAGTGTTATTAAGTTCATTAATGGCAGCAAAGTGAGCATTAGAATTAACTTCACAAACTATTGGCATACCATTTTCACCAATGAGAATATCAACGCCAGCAAAATCAAGATCTAAGACGTTGCAAACATGAATAGCTAAATTCATTTCTTCTTTAGTAGGAGAATATGAAAAAGCATTACCGCCATTTGCAATATTAGCACGAAAATCACCAGAGTCATTTTTACGTAGCATAGATGCAACAACTTCACCACCAACAACATAAAGACGTAAGTCTTTACCAAAGCTAGATTTAATAAATTGTTGTGCTAGTACAGGATTAGGAGAAATTGACTTTAAAATTTCACAAACATCATGTACAGTATGTGCAAGATGAACTTGGAGACCAAAAGAGCCAAAAGTTTCTTTAATAATTAACGGTAGCCCGAGATCATTTACAATATTTTTTATGAAAGGTTTATCAGAATAGTCAACGGTAAAAAAAGACTTAGGGATAAGGATAGATTTGGGTATGTTTATTTCATTTTTAAAAAGTTCTAAATAAGTTAAAAATTTATTATCACAAATAGAAATAGCTTTGGATGAGTTAAAAGTTCTAACGCCTCTATCTTCTATCATAGCACAAAGGTCTGTATCTTTATCCCAGAACAGAACAAAATCAATATTATTTAAAAAATCATGATCTGAATTATCATATAGCTTACATAAAAAATCCGAATTAGATTTAATAGAAATAGATATATTAAATTTTTTAAAAGCTAGCTTTAAACTAGAAATAAGAGATGTAAAAGAACTTGAATCATTAAAAGTATTTTGAATTATAATACCATTCATAGTATCCTCCTTAAGAATTGTATAAAAATATGTTACAATAGTGAATGAAAATAGACAAGAAAAAAAGAGGTATATTATGGAAAAAATTTTAGTGATAGCCGAAAAACCGTCGGTAGCTAGAGATATAGGTAAAGTATTAAAAAGTACAACTAAAGGAAATGGTTGCTTGGTAGGTGAAAAATATATAATTACATGGGCGATAGGACATTTAGTAACGTTATGTGATCCTGATGATTATGATGAAAAATTAAAAAGGTGGAAAAGAGAGACGTTACCGATAATGCCGAAGGATATAAAATTAAAAGCGATACCAAGGACAAGAGAGCAATTAAGTATTATATATAAATTAATTAAAAGCGAAGAAATTGATAAAATAATATGTGCAACAGATAGTGGGAGAGAAGGTGAATTAATATTTAGGTATATATATGAAATATCTAAAACGAAAAAACCTTTTAAAAGATTATGGATATCTAGCATGACGACAAAGGCAATAAAAGATGGTTTTGACAATTTAAAAGATGGTAAAGAATATGATAATTTGTATTACAGTGCTAAATGTAGATCGGAAGCGGATTGGTTAGTAGGTATAAATAGTACAAGAGCATACACGTTAAAATATAATGCGTTATTAAGTATAGGAAGAGTTCAAACGCCAACATTAAATTTAATAGTAGAAAGAACAAAAGAAATAAAAGATTTTAAAAGCAAAGTGTATTATGAAGTTATGAGTAAATATGAGGAATTTAGTGGTAAATTAGTAGATGAAAAATTAAAAACCAAAAAAATAGATAAAGAAGATGAAGCAGAGCAAATAGTATTAAATTGTAATGGTAAAAATGGAAAAGTAGAAAGTATAAAAAAAGAAGAGAAAAAACAAGTACCGCCATTGTTATATGATTTAACGGAATTACAAATAGATAGTAATAAAAAATATGGGTATACAGCGAAAAAAACATTAGAAGTAGCTCAGAATTTGTATGAAAAAAGAAAATTAATAACCTATCCAAGAACAGATAGTAAATTTTTAAGTACGGATATGAAAAGTGGGTTAATGAAAGTAATAAAAAGTGTGAAAGTAGATCCATATATAGAGTATGTAGAATATTTAGAAGGATTAGATAGATTAAAAATAACAAAAAGAATAATTAATGATAGTAAAATTACAGATCACCACGCTATAATACCAACAGGTAAAAAACCTAATATGCAAATATTAGGAGTAGAGGAAAGAAGAATATATGATTTAATAGTAAGAAGATTTATAAGTGTGTTTTATGATAATTATAAATATGACGTAACGACAGTCATAATAAATATAAATAATAATTTATTTGAAAGTAAAGGAATTGTAGTACAGGAACTAGGGTTTAATGAAGTGTATAAAATATTTAAAAGTAAGAAAAAAACAACAAAAGAAGAGGAGTTACCGAAGCTAGAAAAAGGAAAAGATATAAAAGTAAAAAAAATAAGTAAAGAAAAAAAAGAAACCAAACCGCCAAAGTACTTTACAGAGGCGACGTTATTATCATCTATGGAGAATGCGGGACGTTTAGTAGAGGATGAAAAATTAAAAGAGATGTTAAAAGAGTCGGGATTAGGAACACCAGCAACAAGAGCAAGTATAATAGAAAGATTAATAAGTGTGAAATATTTGCAAAGAAAAGGGAAAAACCTAATAGCTACAGAAAAAGGAATAAAAGTAATAGAAGTAGTTCCAAAAGAATTAAAATCACCAGAGACGACAGGTAGGTGGGAAAAAGGTTTAAATTCTATAAGTAAGGGAGAAATGGAAGTAGATAAATTTATGGGAAGTATAAGAAGATTTGTTAAGTATATAATAGAAGAAAGTGATAAAAATATAGGCATACAATTTGAGGAGGAAAACAAATTCACAAGAAGTAAGGGACTTGGTAAATGTCCTAAATGTAGTGGAACTATATTAGAAAACAGAAAAGCTTATTTTTGTTCCAGATGGAAAAATAATTGCAAAATAAGTATTTGGAAAAATGGTTTAGAGAAAGAAGGAATAGAGATAAATAATAAATTTATAAAAGAATTATTAAAAAAAGGCAAGGTTGAAGTTGTGAAAAATGAACATATAGATGTTATAGAGTTAGAAAGTAATTTAACGGGAAGACTTATAATAAGTAAAAAATAAATTTGTATAGTATTGAATATAAAAGTGTTAAGTGATATAATACATTAAATTTTAGGAGGAAACGGAAACTATGAAAAATATAAAAAGAGTAATAATAATGAGTGTATCAATATTAGGATTAAGTTATGCTACGGTTTTTGCAATGGGAACAGGTACGCCAGGAAGCACATTAGATCCTGTAGTATCAAAAAGTTACGTTGATAAAGAAATAGGTAGAGTGTTAGAAATGGTAATGGAATTAAAAATAGACAGTAACGATAGAGAAGATAGAGAAGATAGAGAAGATAGAGAAGATAGAGAAGATAGAGAAGATAGAGAAAATAGAGAAGTACCTAACGTTATGTATAGACCAGTGCAATTATTTAGAAACCAATTATTAATTGGAGGAGAAGGTACAGAAATAATATTGAGATCAGGAAGTGCAATAGGATATACAGAAGTTGCGAATGGATTAACAAATATAACAGCTGGCAAAGATATTTTAACAGGTGAAAAAATAGAAAAAGATAATCTATTAATAGTGCCAAGAAATGATAACAGAGGAATATTAATAACATCGGATATAGGATGGGTGTTAGTGCGTGGGGAGCATAGAATTATAGATAGATAAAACTTTTGTTAAAGAAAACATTTTTTAAGGAGTAAAAATGAAGACAAAAATATTAAATATATTTTTTGATACATATAATATGGAAGAGGCTGTAGAGAAGGGAAATGAGTTATTAGAAAGTGAAGGAGGGAAGTACATAGTAACACCGAATCCAGAGATGTGCATGATAGCACGTAAAAATTTAGAATTTAGAAATATATTAAATGTAGCGGATATGGTATTACCAGATGGGATAGGAATAGTGTTTGCATCATACTTAAATAAGATAAAGGTAAAAGAGCGAGTTGCGGGATTCGATTTTGCAAAGGCGTTATTAAAAAGCCATAGAAAAGAAAAATTAAGAGTATATTTATTAGGTGGGAAAAAAGGTGTTGCTGAAAAAGCGAAAAAAAATATAGAGAGGAAATATAAAGATGTAGAAGTAGTTGGGTGTAGAAATGGGTACTTTAATGAAACGGAAGAAATAGAAATAATAAAAACAATAAGAAAGTTAAAAGTTGATTTATTATTAGTGGGACTAGGGATGGAGAAGCAAGAAAAATTTATATTTTATAATAAAGGAAAACTCGGAAGTAAATTAAGTATAGGAGTAGGTGGTTCGATAGATGTGTTTGCAGGAAAAGTAAATAGAGCACCAGAAATATTTATTAAATATAACATAGAATGGTTTTATAGACTAGCAATGCAACCAACAAGAATAAAGAGAACATTACAAATACCACTATTTATATTAGAGATTATATTTGATAAATAAAGGAGAAAAAATGAACAAAGAAGGTGCAATGGACAAATCTATCGATAAAGATGTTATAGTAGATTATTTAAATATAGTTTTAGGAGCGATATTTGTAGCTTTTAGTACGATGATATTTTTCAAACCAGCGGGGATTGTAATAGGAGGAGTATCAGGACTTAGTATTATAGTTGAGCAATTAACAGGTTCTGTTATGGACGAAGGGATTCCAGTTTGGTTAACAAACATTGTAATGAACATACCGCTATTTATATTAGGAGCTAAAGTAATTGGTAAAAAATTTTTTAGAAGAAGTTTATTTGGGTTCATAGTAAGTACGATAGTTTTTTATTTTTTAGGTTATGTTAATTTAAATCCTATAGATGAATTTTTAATAACTATAATAGGAAGTGTTGGGGTAGGGTTAGGAGTTGCATTAGCAAACAAGTCGTCGGGTTCATTAGGAGGCACGGAGTTGTTAGCGGTAATAATTAAGAAGTATTACCCACACATTCCAGTAAATAAAATATTAATGTATATAGATGTAGTAATTATAACGGTAGGTATATATATATTTGGAGTTGAGAAAGGATTATATGCATTAATAGCGGCGTATTTAGTGGGAAAAACTTTTGGTGCCGTGTTAGAAGGTTTAACATTTGCAAAAACAATATATATAGTAACTAGTAACCCTATTGATGTTTCAAAAGAGTTAATGGAAAAATTAAATAGAGGAGTAACAGGGTTACATGGAACGGGAATGTATACAAAGCAAGACAAAACAGTATTATTTACAGTAATAGCCCCAAGACAAATAACGATGCTTAAAAAAATAACGGAAGAAATAGACGAAAATGCATTTATAATAATAACAGATGCAAAAGAAGTTTTAGGATATGGATTTGATAAAAAAGTTCCAAAAAAAAATAATATATAGGTAAAATAAATATGTTGGCGTAAAATGTGTACAAAATATTTTTAAAAATGAATAAAGGAAAAAAAATATATAAATAAATGTAAAAAATTTGTTACTAACAAATATATAAAATAAAAGAAAAAGAGTGTATAATAGTTATGAAAACATTTAATAGGAGGAAAATATGGCTAGTGTAGAATTAAAAAACATAGAAAAGAAATATGATAATGGGTTTATAGCGGTACCAGATTTCAGCTTAGACATTAAAGATAAGGAATTTGTTATATTTGTAGGACCATCAGGTTGTGGTAAATCTACAACGCTAAGAATGATAGCGGGACTAGAAGAAATAACGGGAGGTCAGTTATTAATAGACGGTAAAGTTGTAAATGATACACCACCAAAAGATAGAGATATAGCAATGGTATTTCAGAACTATGCACTGTATCCGCATATGACAGTATTTGATAATATGGCATTTGGTTTAAAGCTTAGAAAAATGCCAAAAGATGAAATAAAAGAAAAAGTTACAGATGCAGCAAAAATATTAGGAATAGAAGAACTATTAGAAAGAAAACCAAAAGCATTATCAGGAGGACAAAGACAACGTGTGGCAATGGGTCGAGCAATAGTTAGAAGTCCAAAAGTATTTTTAATGGATGAACCGTTATCGAACTTAGATGCTAAATTACGTGTGCAAATGAGAACAGAGATTTCAAAATTACACAATAAATTAAAAGCTACATTTGTATATGTAACTCATGATCAAACAGAAGCTATGACATTAGGAACGAGAATAGTAGTTTTAAAAGATGGATATATTCAACAAGTAGATTCTCCGCAAAATTTATATAACAAACCAAACAATTTATTTGTAGCAGGGTTTATAGGTTCACCACAAATGAACTTTTTAGACGTAACAGCAATAGAAGAAAACGGCAATATATCATTAGACTTTGGAGATTATAAAATTAAATTACCAGCTACAAAAGGAAATATTATAAAAGAAAAAGGATATATTGGAAAAGAAGTAACATTAGGAATAAGACCAGAAGATTTACACGACGAGCAAGCATTTGTATCAACGTCAAAAGAAAGTGTAATAAAATGTAAAGTAGACGTAACAGAAATGTTAGGAGCAGAAGTGTTTTTATATATGACAGTAAAAGGTCAATCAATAACAGCAAGAGTAGACCCAAGAACTAATGCAAAAGTTGATGATGAAGTAGAAGTAGCAATAGATGTAAACAGAATTCATATTTTTGATAAAGAAACAGGACTTACAATAACAAACTAAAATAGTATAAATAAAAAATGCGAAAGCGTTTTTTTATTTATTAAAAAAATTAAAAAGTTTTGAAAAAAGTGTTAAGTATTTATATTTAAATCCGATATAAAAAAGTGAAGGAAACTTCGATGTAAATTATTTTAAGACTAAAGGAATAGTCTAACAGTCCAAGGAGGATATTATTATGAGTAACATGGTAGTTAACACAAACATATTAGCACTAAATTCACACAGAGCATTAAAAAACGTAGGTAACATGCAATCAAAAGCATCAGCAAGATTATCAACAGGAGAAAGAATAAATTCAGCTGCTGATGATGCTGCAGGACTTGCAATATCTGAAAAAATGAGATCACAAATAAGAGGTCTTGACATGGCATCAAAAAATGCTCAAGATGGTATTTCAATGATCCAAACAGCAGAAGGTGGATTAACAGAAATAGACAACATGGTACAAAGAGTAAGAGAGTTAACAGTACAAGCAGCAAATGATACAAACACAGATAATGATAGAGCAAAAATTGATAAAGAAGTTATGGCATTAGGTACAGAAATAGAAGCTATGGCAGGTAGAGTAGAATTTAATACAAAAGTTTTATTAGATGGGTCATTATCAAATGAACAAGAGTTCCAAATCGGAGCAAACAAAGGTCAATTAGTAAAATTAGATTTAACAACAAATTATAAAGAGATAGGTACAAACATACAAGGTTTAACAACTTCAGGTTCAACTGCATCAGCAATATCAGATACATTAGAAGGTATAGATACTCACTTAGAAACAGTAGTAAATGGTAGAGCTGATTTAGGTGCATTACAAAACAGACTTGAGTACACAATTAAATCATTAGACGTATCAAGTGAAAACTTATCAGCATCAGAGTCAAGAATAAGAGATACAGATATGGCTAAAGAAATGATGAACTTAACAAAAGCAAATGTATTACAACAAGCAGCAACAAATATGTTAGGTCAAGCAAACCAAGCACCACAAAACGTATTACAATTATTAGTATAAGTAAAAAACCTATTTTATAGGTTTTTTTTTGTAAGAAAATAAATTAAATAAAAAAAGTAGGTAATAATAATATAGATAATATAAAACTGTGAGGAAAGTAAATGCAAAAATTTAAAGCAACTATAAAAGATACGTATAAAAAAAGTGAAGTACTAATAAGAGAGGTAGAAGAACAGGTATTTGAAAACAATGATATAAATGTAAGAGTAATAGAAGAAATTGTACTAGGTGTATCAAAAATGTTAGTAGTGTTAGATGAAATATTAGAAGAAGAAATGAAAAATAGAATAAAAAATAATTTAAAAGATATGTTAGACGGTTGTGAAAAAGGAGATTATGTATTAATACGAGACAGTTTAAAATATAATATAAGTATATTTCTAAGTCAATTATTAGAAACTTTAGAATAGGAGAAAGCTATGAATAAAATATATGAAGAGAACATGGAAACTATTAAAAATGAAAAGATAAAAAAGAAAATTAAAAGTGCAAAAGAATTAAAATTAATAAAAACCATAGAGGGTAATAATACATTAATGGAAAATGGTAAATACGTTCATAGTAAATACTTTCCAAGAAGAACAGCAAAAGAGATAGTAGGTAAAATAGAAAAGGAAGAAAAAAAAAGAAAAAAAAAGATAATTTTTTTATTTGGGATAGGGGTAGGGTATGAATTAGATGAAGTGATAAAAATATATAAAGAAGAGGAGGTGAAAATAATAGTTTTAGAGCCAAGTTACAATATTTTCAAAACATATATAAAGAATAAAACATTAAAAAATGAAGTTAATAGGATTATAATCAAATATATAATAGGTGAAAATATAACAGAAGAAAAATTATTAGATGATGTGTTGACAGAAGATAATTATGAATGGTCTATAATGATTAAAAATGTATATACATATTCAACATATAAAAACGAGTATTTAGAAATTTTAAGGAATATGGAGAAAAAAGTAAGGCAATTAAGTATACAAAGAAATACAAAACTTATATTTTCGGAATTATGGTCACGATATAGAATATTAAATATAAAACATAATTTTGAGACATATCATTTAAATAATATAGAAAATATGATGAAGGGGAGAGGTGGTATATTAGTATCAGCAGGTCCATCTTTAAATAGAAATATAAAATTATTAAAAGAAGCAAAAGGTAAATATTTAATAGTATGTGTGTATACAGCATATAAGGTGCTAAAGATAAATGGGATAGAGCCAGATTTTTTAGTTACAGTAGATGCGAAGGCAAAGCTATATGAAGAAGACATAAAAAAAGGTATAGAAGTACCAATGATAACAATAGATATGGCGAACTACGAATTTTTAAAACATTGCAAAAAAGTTGTAATGAGTGTAAGGAAAGAGGATATTTTGTTAAACGAAAGTTTAGAAAAGAGAATAATGAAGGTAAAAGAGCTTAGTGGTACGCAAGCGAGTTTAGGATTTTTATTTTTGAATAAAATAAAGTGTAATCCGATAATAATGATAGGGCAGGATTTAAGTTTTGAATCTGAAGTTGGTGCGACCCATGCAAAAGGAACGTTTTATGAGGGCGATAAAAATAAAAAAGAAACATTTAAAATAAAGGGAAACTATAAGGAGTACGTGTATACGGATAAAATATTAAATTCATATCTAGAATGGTTTAACTATATATGCAAAGAATTAAAAGATGAGGTAAAGGTAATAAATGCAACAGAGGGTGGTGCATTTATAGACAATACAGAAGTAATAACATTAAGAGAAGTATTAGATAGATATAACCAAGAAGATAATGTAGAAGACATAGTAAATAAGTTTTGTGAAAACGATAAAATATTTAAAACAACGAAAGAGAAGAGGGAGTACTATAATTATTTAAAAAAGGTAAGAGAAGATATATATAATTTAAATACAGTGATTAGAAAAAATGTATATTTAGCTGAGGACATGGTAAAACATGCAAATAGTACAAAAGTATTAACGGCAAAAAAGATTAAAAGATTGTTAAATAATTTAGATGAGAATGATAAAAAAATAAAAAAAGAAAAAAAAATATACAATATATTTGAAAATGCGTTAAATAATCAAATGTATTACATTGAGGGAAAAGACTATATAGATAAAACGGAAGATGAGAAAATTGCTAGTGAAACAAGAGATTTTTACAAATTAATGAATAAGGTAGGAAATGATATGTATGATAATTTTGGAATACTTTTAGAAAATGTAAATGAGAAATATAGGTTTGAATGAAGAGGTATAGAGTTAAAAGATTTAAAGCAATTAGATGCTTTAAATTTTTTTTTAATTTTAAAATAAAAAATATAAAAAAAAATACAAAAAAAAGTGAAAAATACCATTATATATGTTAAAATAAAAATAAAACAAACTATAAAAAGAGGTAAAGATGAATAAAATAGATGAAAGAGAGATAGCAGTATATGCGTTAATAGATATAGTTGAGTTATCAGGATATAACAATATAGTTTTAAGAAGAACCTTAAAAAAATATGAAGGCTTAACAAATGTGCAAAAGAACTTTTTAACAGAAGTGGTAAATGGTACGTTAAGGAATTTAATATATATAGATTATGTAATAAATGAGTATTCAAAAACAAAAACAGAAAAAATGAAACCAATAATACTAAACACGTTAAGAATAGGAGTATATCAAATACATTTTATGGATAGAGTGCCAAGCCATGGTATTTGCAATAGTGCGGTAAATTTCGTAAAGAAAAAAGGGTTTCAAGGGTTATCGGGATTTGTAAATGGATTGCTAAGAAATATAATAAGAAACAAAGATGAGAATTTATTAGAAGGATTAAAAAAAGCGGAATATTTATCAATTAAATATTCTTATGATATATGGATAATAAAATATTGGTTATCACAGTTTAGTTATGAGGTAGTGGAGCAA
Source organism: uncultured Clostridia bacterium (assembly GCA_947313885.1). Classification (GTDB taxonomy): domain Bacteria; phylum Bacillota; class Clostridia; order Lachnospirales; family CAMZNU01; genus CAMZNU01. Next base: position 60,723 of record CAMZNU010000031.1, read on the forward strand.
ATATGTATAGGAAGTAATAAAAGAAGTGGTGTAACAATTGCTGTAAACACATTAAAAACTACAAAAGATAAATTAAAAAATGAATTAGAATTAAAAGAAATAGAAGTATTAGATGGGATATTAGTAAACAATGCACTAAAGTTAAAAAACACAAGAGACATATCAAAATTAAAGAGTTTTAAAGAGGGGATGTTTCACGTAATAGATGAGACGTCGCAGTATGCAGTAGAAATATTAAACCCAATGGCAAATAAAAAGATGTTAGATATGTGTTCAGCGCCAGGAGGTAAAACATTCAATAGTAGTTATAATATGGATGGAACAGGTGAAATAGTAAGTTGTGATATTTTCGACCATAAAATAGAACTTATAGAAGAAAGTATAAGAAGGTTAGGAGTAACGAACATTAAGACAATGATATTAGATGGTACGGAGTTAAAAGAGGAGTTCGTAGATAAATTTGATTATGTGTTGGTAGATGCGCCGTGTTCTGGACTAGGTATAGTAAGTAAAAAACCAGATATTAAAATAAATAAAACTTTCGAGGACATACAACAATTAATACCGATTCAAAGAGAAATATTAAAAAATGGTATTAAATATTTAAAAGAGGATGGTGTACTTGTATATAGTACGTGTACTATATCGAATAAGGAAAACATACAAAACATAAGATGGATATTAGAAGAAGAAGATGGTATAGAGCTAGTAGATTTAAAAGAGGAAAGTAAATTAGCGAATGATGAAGGTGTTATAGAAATTTTACCAGATGATAGTAAGGAGTTAGATGGATTTTTCATAGCAAAATTGAGGAGAAAATAATAATGGGTAAAATTGATATAAGAACATTAAATATAGATGAAATAACAAAGATAGTAATAGAAATAGGAGAAAGTAAATTTAGGGGAAAGCAAATATATGAATGGTTAAACAATAAATTGGTAAATTCTTTTGATGAGATGACAAATTTATCGAAAGAGTTAAGAATTAAATTAGGAGAGGTATGTGAAATGTCTAAAATTGAAATTTTCGAAAAACACGAATCAGAAATTGATGGAACGATAAAATATTTATTTAAGCTAGGAGAACATACTATAATAGAAAGTGTATTTATGAAACATGACTATGGAAATACTGTATGTGTATCGACACAAGCGGGATGTAAACAAGGGTGTTCATTTTGTGCATCTACAATAGATGGACTAGATAGAAATTTAACAGCTGGAGAAATATTAGCGCAAATATATGAAATTCAAAAAGACGTAGGGGAAAGGATAAAAAACATAGTAGTTATGGGAAGTGGAGAGCCGTTAGAGAATTTCGATAATTTAATAAAATTTTTAGAATTAATAAATTCGAAAGAAGGATTAAATATAAGTCATAGAAATATAACGGTATCAACATGTGGATTAATAGAAAAAATAATAGAGTTAAGAGATTTAAAATTACAAATTAATTTAGCTGTATCGTTACATAGTGGTAACGATGGTATAAGATCTAAATTAATGCCAGTGAATATAAAAAATCCGTTAGAAGATTTATTAGAAGTGTGTAAAAATTATAGTAACACGACAAAAAGGAGAGTTACTTATGAGTATGCACTTATAAAAGGGGTAAACGATTCAGAAAAGTCAGCGAACGAATTGGGAAAAAAAATAAAAGGGACGATGTGCCATGTAAATTTAATACCAATAAACATTGTAGAAGAGAGAGACTATGAAAAAAGTAGTAAAGGAACGATAAATGATTTTTGTAATATTTTAAGAAGTTTAGGAATAGACACAACTATTAGGAGGTCATTAGGAAGTGATGTAAACGGTGCATGCGGACAATTAAGAAAGCAAAAATTGTAGAGGTGAAATAGGAGTATAAAATGAAAGCATATGGGATAACGGATAAAGGATTGAAGAGGAAAAGTAATGAAGATAATTATTTTATAGAAAATAAGAAGATAGGTGCATTAGAAAACTTATACATAGTGTGTGATGGTATGGGTGGACATCAAGGCGGTGCGATTGCGAGTTTAGAATTAATAGAAGGGTTTAAAAATGCGTTACGAAAATGTGATGAACATATGGATAGGGAAGAGGTTATAAATGTAAGTTTAGCTTATGCAAATAAAAGTATATATGCAAAATCAATATTAAATAAGAATTTAAATGGGATGGGTACGACGGGTGTAATATTAACGATAAGTGAGAAGATAGGTAATGTACTAAATGTAGGAGACAGTAGGTTATACACGTTTAAAAATAACAAATTAATTCAAGAGACAACGGATCATACGTATGTAAATGAGTTAATTATAGAAGGAAAGTTATCAGCAGAAAATGCGAAGATACATCCGAATAAAAATATAATAACAAGGGCTGTTGGAATTGGAGATAGTGTTGAAATTGAAAATATAAAAATAAACTTAGAAGAAGTAAAATATGTATTAATGTGTACAGATGGTTTAACAAACATGTTAGAAGATAATATAATAGAGCAAATATTAAGGAGCAATGATGAAATAGAGGAAATAGGAAATACTTTAATAAAGAAAGCAAATGAAAAAGGTGGACTAGATAATATAACGATTATATTAATTAAATTATAGATAAGGTGAGAATATGAGGTTAAGTAAAGGATATTTAATATCAAATAGATATCAAATAGAAGAGAGAATAGGTTCTGGTGGGATGGCAATAGTGTATAAAGCTACGGACATGAAACTAGATAGAATAGTCACGTTAAAAATTATGCGCGAAGAGCATATAGAGGATAGGAAGTTTATACAAAGGTTTAATGTAGAAGCTAGGGCAGCGGCGAAATTAAATCATCCTAATATAGTTAAAATATATGATGTAGGAAGACATAAAGATATTTACTATATAGTGATGGAATATATAGATGGAGTTACATTAAAAGATTTAATAATGGCAAGAGGTATGTTTACACAAGAAGAGGTATTAGGAGTTGCAATACAAATAACATCAGCACTTGGTCATGCCCATGAAAACCAAATAATTCATAGAGATGTAAAGCCTCAAAATATATTAGTAAATGTAGATGGCGAAGTAAAAGTAGCAGATTTTGGTATAGCGACGACAATAACAGCTAAAACAGCAAAACTTGAAGAAAACACAGTAGGGTCAGTACATTATTTTTCACCAGAGCAAGCAAGAGGATCTAAGTTAGATGAAAAAAGCGATATATATTCTATAGCTATAACGATGTATGAGATGACATGTGGAGAAGTTCCATTTGATGGAGACACAGTAGTGGAAATAGTATTAAAACATGTAAATGAAGAAATGCCAAATATAAGAGGGATAAACAATTTAGTAAGTGAAGATGTTATAAAAACTATATATAAAGCTGGGGCAAAAGATAAAAATGATAGGTTTAAAAATGCGCACGAAATGAATGAAGAGTTAAAAAAATCACTTACTGAAATAAGTGGTGAAAGGTATACAAACCCACAAGATTTTAGTAAAACGAGTACCTTAAATTTAACAGAAAAAGATATAAGAATGATAAAAGAAGATGCATTAAAAGCATTTTATAATGACGAAGATGGTGACGATATGGGATATGAGTATGAAGAAGATGATGATAAAAAAAATAAAGTTGTAAAAGTAAGTGTTTTATCGGGAGTATTATTATCGATAATAATAATAATGCTAGCATTTAATAAATTCAAAACAGAAGTTAGGGAAGTGGTAGAAGTTCCTAACATTGTAGGACTAAATTATGAAGAGGCTTTAAAAATAATATATGAAAATGATTTAGAATTAAAAAAGGTAGAAGAAAGATACAGTGATACAGAGGCGAAAGGTGTAATATTAGAGCAAAACTATATAGAGGGAGATACGGCATATGTAGGTGATGAAGTAGAAGTTGCTGTAAGTCGAGGAACTGATAAGATAAAAGTGCCAAATGTTGAAGGTATGGATATAATTAGTGGTTTAAAAGAATTTAAAAAATTACCATTTGAAATAAAAGAAGTATATGTATATGACAACTTAGCAAACAAAAACACAATAGTGGAACAATCGCCAAAAGGTGGAGATAAAGCGATAGTGGCATCAGAAATAGTGTTATTTATAAGTAAGGGAAAAGAAAATAGAGTTGTAAAAGTACCTAATTTAATAGGAATAACTAGAAATGAAGCAATTGCATCATTAGGAAATAGAAATTTAGAAATTGGAACTATTACAGAAACTTTTAGTGAAACGATAGATGAAGGAGTTATAATTTCGCAAGGTATTGTGGAAGGTAATGAAGTAGCAGAAAAAACAAGAGTGAGCATAACAATAAGTAAAGGAACAAAAGAAGAAACGAAACCAGAAGAAACAAAACCAGAAGAAACAAAACCAGAAGAAACAAAACCAGAGGAAACGAAACCAGAGGAAACGAAACCAGAGGAGATAGAAGAAGAGAAAAAAGGAAAAGAATTAAGAATAGAAACATTATTTTTGTCAAATGGAGTAAGAAAAGCAAAAGTACAGATTTTAAAAATAAGTAAAAGCGTACCAAAAGTAATATATGAAAAAGAAGTGTCAGTAACAGAATTGCCGTTAATAATTAGTGTATCTGGAGAAGGAACTGTAGAATATCAATTGTATGTAGATACAGGAAATGGGTATGTACATTCAGCGAGTAATTATGTAAACTTTGATGAAGTGAATTAGATGAGAGGTAGAATAGTAAAAGGTGTAGGCGGGCTATATAATGTGAGTGTTAAAGATGAGATATATTATTGCCGTGCGAGGGGGATATTTAGGAAAAGAAATATAAAGCCATGCATTGGAGATTATGTAAAAATAACAATTTTGAATGAAGAAGAAAAAGAGGGGATAATAGAAGAGATAGAAAAAAGAGAGACAGAGTTAACAAGACCAAAAGTAAGTAATGTAACGCAAGTGTTAATAGTTTTTTCGATAAGAGAGCCAAAAATAAATTTAGATATACTAGATAGATTTATAATTTTAGCAGAAGAGGTTGGAATAAAAATATCGATATGTATAAATAAAGTTAAAGAAGATGATATAGAGAGTAAAGAAATAGAAAAGATATATAGAGACATAGGATATGACGTAGTGACAGTAACAAATAATGAAAAAAAAGGTGTAGATAAAGTAGCAAAATTATTAGAATGTCATACTACAGTATTTGCAGGACCATCGGGTGTAGGTAAATCAACAATAATAAATAAAATATTAGGAAGAGAAGCAATGGAAACAGGAATAATAAGTGAAAAAATAAAGCGAGGCAAACATACGACAAGACATAGTGAATTAATAGTATATGATGAAAATAGTTTCATAGTGGATTCACCAGGATTTACATCGTTAAGTTTAGAGCATTTGGAAAGTAATGATTTAAAATATTATTTTAATGAATTTGAAAAAGTTAAGGAAGGATGTAAATTTTTAGATTGCAACCATATAAACGAAACGAAGTGTAGAGTAATAGATGGGATAGGTAAAGAAATAAACAAAAAAAGGTATAATAGATATGTATTTTTATTTAAAGAATTAGAGAATAAAAAAGGTGGGAAAAATTATGGTTAAGTTATCACCATCAATATTATCAGCGGATTTTGGAAATTTAGAACGAGACATATTAAGGCTTGAAAAGGAGGGAGTGACGTATGTACACATAGATGTAATGGATGGTAACTTTGTTCCTAATATTTCAATAGGGATACCAGTAATAGAATCAATAAGAAGTAAAACAAAAATGATATTTGATGTGCATTTAATGATAGATAAGCCAGAAAGGTATGTAGTTCAATTTGCAAAAGCGGGAGCTGACATAATAAATATTCATTTAGAAGCTACTAATGAAGTAAGAGGTACATTAGAAAAAATAAAAAGTTTGGGTAAATTAGCGGGTATAACGATAAAACCAGACACAAAAGTTGAAGATGTATTAGAATATTTAGAAATCGTCGACTTAGTTTTAGTAATGACGGTTGAGCCAGGATTTGGTGGACAAAAATTAATGGATAAAGGATTAGAAAAGATAAAAATACTTAAAAAATATATAGAAGAAAATAAGTTATCAGTTGAGGTTGAAGTTGATGGGGGAGTGAATTTGTCAAATATTAAGAAGGTGTTAGATACGGGAGTAGATGTAATTGTGGCTGGGTCAGCAATTTTTGAGAATGATGAAATAGAAAAAAACATAAAAGAATTCTATAAAAATGTTTAAAGGTGATAGAATGAAGAATGCATTAGTAATAGGGAGTGGAAATATTAGAAATTATCAAAATATTATAAATAAATTACAAGGTGACGAATATGATTATGTAATATGTTGCGACGGAGGTGCACGTCATTTAAAAAAGCTTAAATTAGAGCCAGATTATATAGTAGGAGATTTAGATTCTATATATGAAGGAGTTTATAATTTATATAAAGACGATTGTATAGTAGAGAAATATGAGGAAGAAAAAGATGAAACAGATGGGCATTTAGGAATAAAAAAAGCGTTAGAGCTTAAATGTAAAAAAATAACTTTTATAGGTGGAAGTGTAGGCGAGAGGCTAGATCATACTTTATGTAATTTAAATTTGGGTATATATACAATTACAAATAACTGTGATATGAAAATAGTGGATGAAAGTAATATAGTGTATATAGTTGCAGAAAAATTAGAGATAAAAAATAAAAAAGGAAGCAACTGTTCTATAATTCCTATAACATTGAAATTAGAAGGCGTAAAAACAGAAGGATTAAAATACAAGTTGGATAGAGATACTGTATATATAGGTGAAAGTAAAACAATAAGTAATGTAATAGTAGAAGATAGTGCATATATATCATTAGAAAAAGGAATAGCTTTTGTAATATTAAGTGAAGATGAAAAATAATTTTAAAGAATAGGAGAGTGATTTAAGTGGACCCCAAGAGTTCATTGGAGTTGGCAGGTTTAGGAATATTATTAATTTTTTCAATCATATTTTCAGCATCAGAGACGGCATTAATATCTTTAGGAAAAATAAGATTAAGAAGCTTGTTAGATAGAGAAGTAAAAGGTTCTAAAAAAATAGAAAAAATAATGAAAGACCCTAAAAAATTATTAACAACAATATTAATAGGAAATAACATTGTAAACATATCGGCATCGGCGTTAATGACATCTATAATAATAAGTTCGAGTAATGGGACACAAAAACATGTAGTAATGGGAACAATAGTATTAACAATAGCAATACTTATATTTGGAGAAATAACACCAAAAACTTTAGCACAACAAAAAGCAGAAAAAATATCGATATTAGTAGCGCCATTTATAAATGTGTGTATGATATTGTTAGTGCCGGTAGCGGATGTATTAAATTTATTATCAGGAATATTTATAAAGATATTAGGGGGTGACTTAGAAGAGGAAGAAATTACTATAACAGAAGATCAATTAAAAACAATTGTAGACGTTAGCCATGAAGAGGGGGTGTTAGAAGATGATGAAAAAGACATGATAAATAACATATTTGAATTTGGAGATTCAACGGCAAGAGAGATAATGACACCGAGGACAGAAATCATAGCTGTATCAAAAGCTATCACGTATGATGATTTAATAGAAATGTATAGAGATGAAAAGATATCTAGGTTACCAGTATATAACGAAACGATAGATGATATAATAGGAGTAGTTTATATAAAGGATATAATTTTTTTAAAAGATGTAGAAAATTTCAAAGTAGAGAAATTTTTACGAGATGTATGCTATACATATGAGTCTAAGGACATAAGTGGATTATTTGCAGATATGCGTAAAAAAAGAAATTCTATAACGATAGTAATAGATGAGTATGGAGGTACGGCAGGATTAGTAACATCACATGATTTAGTAGAAGAAATATTTGGTGATATCCATGATGAAGATGATGATGAGGGAGAAGAGTTTACGAGAGTGTCAGAAACAGAATTTGAAGTAGATGGCACTGTAAGAATTGATGATTTTGAAGAAATTACAGAGGTAAAAATAGAAACAGAAAATTTTGAGACTATAGGTGGATACGTAATAGGGTTATTTGGATATATTCCTGTTGCGAAGGAAGAAGTTGTTGATGATACGTATAAAATAAAATTTTTAGTAGAAAAGATTGAAAAGAACAGGATTGATAAAATAAGAGTAATAAAATTATAGGGGGCTTTAAAATTATGGAAAAATATTACGTTAATAAAAATGGACAAAGTAATGGGGATCATGAAGTACATACGTATTCGTGTAAAAGAGGAGCAAAAGAGGAGAATAGAGTTAATTTAGGGTTTCACAAAGATTGTTATGGAGCTTTAAAAGAAGCAGGTCAAAAATATGAACAAGTAGATGGATGTGCATATTGTTGTGATGAATGTCATATAACATAACATAAAAAACCTTAAACTGTAATCTATGTAGAGATAGTAGAAAAAACATTTGAATATTATAATAGTAAAAGATGATTTCTGTATTATATAGGAGTCATCTTTTTTAAATCCAATTGATACCGTGATTATTATAGTAATAAATAAATTTATCCGTACCATTTTTAACTTTTGAAGGGGTATTAAACTTTTTCAATATAATAAAATTTTTCATATGACAAAGAAAGATTTAATTAGGGAATTATCCCAACAATTTTTTTATCTGAATAGACATTGATATTTTTTTTGACTTAAGTAGTTTTCAAATAATGATAATTACACACGTAGAAATTTTTGGTTGTTGGACAAAAAATATATTTTAAGACTATGGTCTTGAATAGTTGATTTTATTATTTCAAACGTTTCACTTTTATTTACCAACAGTTCTAATAAAATCCAACTTTTTTTAAATTAATCATATAGACTATAGTTTAAAATAGGAGTTATTTTTTATTCTGGGATACTAAAAAATGAATTGCCACATCTAAATATGTATAGTGTAGAAACAAATATAAAAACAAAAGACGTAAAATATGGAAAAAGTGTAGATAAAAAAATTGACATTAAAAAAATAAATTGGTACTATAAAAATATAACAATTACATAATTAGGAGGTAATAAAATGAGATTAGAGGGTAAAGTTGCACTAATAACAGGTGGAGGAAGAGGACTAGGGGAAGCTACAGCAAAAAGATTTGCAGATGAGGGTGCTACAGTATTAGTTGTAGACATGATGCCATTAACGTATGAGTATAAAAATGTTAAAGGATATGAATTAGATGTAACTAATAGGGAAGATGTTAAAATGTTTATGGAAAGTATAAAAGAGTACAAAATAGATATTTTAGTAAATAATGCAGGAATAACAAGAGATAGTTTATTTACGAAGATGACAGATGATATGTGGGATAAAGTTATAGATGTAAATTTAAATGCGTTATACAACATAACAAAATACATAGGTCCACATATGATGGAAAACGGAAAAGGGTCAATAATAAATATTGCATCGATAGTAGGAGAATTTGGAAATATAGGTCAAGCTAATTATGCAGCTACAAAGTCGGCAATATATGGGCTTACAAAAACATGGGCAAAAGAGTTTGCAAGAAAAGGAGCAGATGTTAGAGTAAATTCTGTATCACCAGGCTTTATAATGACAGATATAATAAAAACTATACCTGATGAAATGTTAAAAGGTTTCGAGAAATTAACAATGTTAGGAAGAGTAGGTGAACCTAGTGAGATAGCTAATGCGATTTTATTTTTAGCATCAGATGATTCGTCATATATTACAGGTCATAATTTATCAGTAAATGGTGGAATGAGAATATAAGGAGATATAGATGTCAAAGGTATATATATTGGAAGGAAAAAGAACAGCTATAGGTAATTTTCAAGGAACGTTATCACGAGAGAGCTTAAGTAAAATAGGAGCTGAGGTACTAAAAGATGTTATAAAAAATACGGGAGTAGATGTAAAAAAAATAGATGAAGTAGTAATAGGAAATGTTTTATCAGGAGGACTAGGTCAAGGAATTGCAAGACAAATAAGTTTAGAAGCAGGCGTAGGAATAGAAATACCGGCATATGGAGTAAACTTAATATGTGGTTCAGGAATGAAAAGTATAATAAATGGTTATACAGCTATAAAAAGTGGTGAAGCAAATTTAATAGTAGCGGGTGGAGTGGAGTTAATGTCATCGGCACCATTTTTATTATCGGGTAAAGTAAGAAGTGGAAACGGATTAGGGAATATAGTAAGTGAAGACCATATACTAAAAGATGCTTTAACAGATGGAATGGATGGGTATCATATGGGAATCACAGCAGAGAATATAGCGACTAAATTTAATATAACAAGAGACCAACAAGATGAGTTTGCGCTAGAATCACAAAAAAGAGCAGTAAATGCTATTAAAGATGGAAAATTTAAAGATGAGATAACAGCCATCAAAATAAAAACTAGAAAAGGTGAAATAGTATTTAATGAAGATGAATATCCAAAAAAGGATGCTACTATAGAAGGGTTAAATAAATTAAGATCAGCATTTAAAAAAGACGGTACAGTAACGGCAGGGAATGCATCGGGAATAAATGATGGTGCAAGTATGATATTATTAAGTAGTGAAAAAGAAAAATGCTGTGAGCCGTTAGGCGAGATAGTTTCAGTAGGGCAAGGTGGGGTAGAACCATCATTAATGGGGCTAGGTCCAGTAGTTGCTGTGAGAAATGCACTTAAAAAAGCAGGAATGAAATTAGAAGATATGGAATTAATCGAATTAAATGAAGCATTTGCATCACAATCATTAGGTGTAATTAAAATGTTATCAGAAGAACATGATGTAACAGAAGAGTGGATAAAAGAAAAAACTAATGTAAATGGTGGAGCAATAGCATTAGGACACCCAGTAGGTGTATCAGGAAATAGAATAGTTATAACATTATTAAATGAAATGAAAAAAAGAAATTTAAAATATGGAATAGCATCATTATGTATAGGTGGTGGAATGGGAACAGCAATAATAGTTAAAAGGTAAAAGTGATACCTTTAAGGTACATGTTATATGCAAATTATATATAGCAAATAAATGTAGCTATATATAAATAACAAAAGGACTGTGTGATTTTGTCACATAGTTCTTATTTTATTTATATAATATAAAGAAAATAAATAAAATACGTATAAATAAAGGAAATTAGCCATATCATAATTATGCAGTAGAAATACAAAGGAAAATACAAATGGGAATATTTGAAAATTTACAATGCGTTACGAAAAAAAAATTGAAATGGAGAGAAAAAAAGTGTATTCTAACATTGTAGAAAAAAATCATAGGAGGGTTCAAATGAAATCAAAAAAAATTATATCATTAGTATTAGCAGGAATTATGACGCTAAGCACAGCAAAAATGGTAAAAGCGGTAGGTACGTCAAAAATAGTTCCGATAATGACAACAGGAGCAGCAGCAGAGAAAAAGAAAGTAGTAGTATATTTTCCAAACTGGGGGGTATATTCTAGTACGCACCAATCAATGAAAGTAGCAGATATGCCATGGGATAGAATGACTCATGTAAATCATGCATTTTTTATGGTAGATGATAACTTTAAAGTTGTAACTACGGATGAGAATGCAGATTACGGATGGGATGGTGGATTAACAAAAGGACATTTTTCAGATTACAGAACGTATAAAGAAATGTATCCAGAAGTTGATTTAATGATTTCTATCGGTGGATGGACTAAGAGTCATAACTTTTCAGAAATGGCGTCAACAAAAGCAGGAAGAACAACATTTATAAACAGTACTATGGAATTAATGGAGAGATTTCCATTTATAGATGGTATGGATTTAGACTGGGAATACCCAGGAGTATATCGTGAAGCTGATCCAGCAGATCAATATGATATGGGTTCAAAAGGAAGACCAGAAGATAAAGAAAACTTCACACTTCTTTTAAAAGAAATGCGAGAAACATATGATGCTAATGGATTTGGTGATAAATTGTTAACGATAGCAATACCAGCAGCGTATAACAAAATAGAAGTAACAGAGCCAGATAAATATGCACAGTATTTAGATTTTATAAATGTAATGAATTATGATATTCATGGAGCATGGGAAACGGTAACAAATCACCAATCACCAATATATTCAAATCCTAATGAGCCAACAGATCCAAAATATGACATGAGTATGTATACATTAGAAGCATCATTAAATTATGTTCATGAAACATATGGAGTGCCAAAAAATAAATTAATCGGTGGAACACCATTTTATTCAAGAGGATGGGGTGGAGTAAAAGCGAATACAGTAGAAGAAGCATTATTTGCAGAAGCTACAGGAAGTTATAGAGGTTCATGGGATGATCCAACAACACCAACACCAGGAGGACAAGAGCCGTATTTCAAAATAAGAGAATATGAAAAATCAGGAGAATGGCAAAAAGGAAGAGATGAAATAGCAAAAGTTCCATATTTATTTAATCCAAGTAAAAAAATCTTCTTAACATATGAAGATGAAGAGTCATTAAGAGAAAGAGCAAAATTCATAAATGACAATGGTTATGGAGGATTAATAACTTGGGAGATAACAGGAGATATAAAATCAGAAGATTTCCCATTAACGACTATAATGTACGAAGAGATGGTAGGACAATTTGATAGTATATTACCAAGAGGAGCATCAGTAACAGCTAAAATTGGCGATAAACATGATCAAGTAATAATTACAGTTGAGTTACCAGATAATAGTAGAACAACAAACTTTGAAATATTAGATGGAGAAACAGTAGTAAACAAAACAAATGTAAATAAAGGAGAAAGTAATTTTACAGTTGTATTAGAAAATGTAGCTTCAGGAAATCACACGTATAGTGTTAGATCATACAATGCAGTAGGTTTAGAAAACAGTATAAATAAGAGTATGGTTAAAGTTTTAATACCAGCATTAAGAGCACCAAAAATTTCTACAGATGGTAAATTTAGTGGAGGAACACACGAAATAACAATAGAAGTAGAGAAATTCAACACAGGAACTAAAGTAGAATTATTAGAAAATGGTGAAGTAGTTAGAGAAGTAGCTTTAGAAGTATTAAGCAATGAGAAACAAACAGTAGTTCACACAGCAAGTAACTTAGAAACGGGAGCATACCAATATGTTGCAAAAATCACAGATGGTAGTAAAGTTTTATTAAGTAATGTTGAAAATGTAGAGGTAAGAGATTCAAGTGTAAACTTAAAAGATTTCGAGTTTAGTTATGAAGTAACATCTAAATGGGATTCTGGTTTTAATTTTAAAGGAAGCATTAAAAATATAAGTAATTATGATTATTCAAACATTAGATTAACATTTGATTCAGATATAAAACTAGATTCAATTTGGGGAGATTTCTTATTAGCGAATAATACAGGAAACTCATATACATTAGTACCAGAAGCATATAAACCACAAACGTTATCACCAGGACAAAGTTATGCATTTACAGGTGGATCAAATCAAGCAGATGATGGAACATCACCATATAATGTTTTAATAGAAGCGGATATGGATATGTCAGATGTAGAGCCATTAGCTACTACATTAAAAGTAGTAAATACAGATAATGTTCAAAACTATTCAATAGTAGTAGATGTTCCACAATCAAATAGAGGAACAAAAATTGAAATATTTGAAGGATTAGATGCAGTATATTCAGCTGATGTAACAGGGTCAGCAAGTACACATGAATTTAAAGTAGAAAATAAAGATTTTGGTAAATATACTTATTATGCAAAATTATCAAATGATTTTGGAAGTAAAATAAGTAATGAAATAGTAGTAGAAGTAAAAGCACCGGAATTAAAAGCACCATCAATTCAAGTTAGTAAAAAAGTAAATACAGGTAATTACACAGTAACTACAAAAGTGCCAGAATTTAATACAGCTACAAAAGTAGAAATATTTGAAAATGGTAAAATAGTTAAAAGTGAAGCAGTAAAAGCGTTAAATAAAGGCGTTCAAACAGTTTCATTAAATGTATCAAATAAAGGGATAGGAACGTACACATATAAAGCTGTAACAAGCAATAGTGCCGAAAAATTAGAATCAGCAACTATTACAGTAACAGTAAAAGAAAAACCAGAAGTTGCAGAAATGCCAGATACAGTATTTGCACCATATGTAGATACTACGTTATGGTTACCAAAATTTAATGTAGATGAAATGACAGAAGTAGATTTCTTTGTATTAGCATTTATAGTAGCATCTAGCGATGGAAGTGGTACTCCGACATGGGGAGCATATCCATCATATGATATGAACTACTTTAAAGATGAAGTTAAAGCTATAAGAAACCGTGGCGGAGATGTTATGATTTCTATAGGTGGAGCTATAAATGATCCATTAGCAGTAGCAATTAAATCAGTAGAGCAATTAAAAGATGTATATGCAAACATTATAGATGAATACGAGTTAACATATTTAGACTTTGATATTGAGGGACCATACCTACATGACAAAGAAGCGGTAATAAGAAGATCACAAGCAATTAAATTATTACAAAATGATCCAGCATACTCAGATGTTAAAATATGGTACACGTTACCAGTATTACCAACAGGATTAAATGCAGCAGGATTATTTGCAGTAAATGATGCTCTTGCAAAAGGAGTTGAATTAAGCGGTGTTAATGTTATGGCGATGGAGTATGGAAAATACTTTATACCACAAAGAACTACACCAGGACAATTAGGAAATGAAGCAATAAAAGCAATGGAAAGTTTAAAAGTACAAATGGGTGAAGCATATAAAAATGTTGGAGTTACAAAAACAGAACGTGAATTATATAGCATGTTAGGTTTAACACCAATGTTTGGGCAAAACTTAAACGCTAATGAATTCTTTTATCAAGAAGATGCACAAATAGTAACAGATTATGCAATAGAAAAGGATTTAGGATTATTATCTATGTGGTCATTAGAAAGAGATCAAGCGGGTACAGCAAATGTAGGAACGTATAATCATAGTGGAATAACGGATTTAAAAGATTTAGAATTTACAAACATTTTCTTACAAGTTATGGATGAAGGTGTTGAAAAATTAAACAAAGCAGAAATCAAAGTAGTAAGAGCAGAAAATCAAGGTGAATATGTATTAAATATTAAAGTACCAGAAAATACATCGGTAGAAAAATTAACGGTATATGAAAACGGTAAAGTAATAGATACTAAAAACTTAGATTTATCAGATATGAAACAAAAAGAATTTAATATTGAAATCAAAGGTAAAGTAGATGGTAAATATGAGTATGTAGTAGAATTATCAAATACAGAATCACATTCAGTATCAAACAAATTAGTAGTTGAAGTAAAATTACCAGTGGTAGCAGAAATGCCAACAAAACCAGAAATAACAGTAGTAGGAGATGCATCAACAGGAACATTTGGAATTAACGTTGATTTTTCAACTACTAAAGTAGTAAGTAACCTTAAACTAAGTAGAAATGATAAAGAAGTGCACAATGTTACACCATTAGTAGGAGAAACATCAAAAGTATTTGCGTTTAGTAGTGTAGAAGAAGGTTCATATACTTTCGAAGCAGAAATAAGCAATAGTAAAGGTGTAATCAAATCAGATAAAATAACAGTAACAGTAGTAAAACCAGAAGTAGTAGATCCAGAAGAAGAAATAGAAGAATCAATAGGAACATCATCAGATGCACCGCACAAAGCAGCGCTATCAGTGCAATGGTCAGATTGGCAAAATTTCACAACTTACAAAGTAAGTATGAACTTATGGCATGGAGAAAATGCACAATCTTGGGAACTATATGAAAATGGTGAGTTAATATATAGTGAAAACCTAGCGTATAAAAATACAAAAGCAGCGCAAAGTGGTACAGTTGAACTTAGCTCATTAGAAAGAGAAGCAGGAGAAACATATAACTATGTAGCAGTTCTAAAAAATGATTCTGGAGAAACATCAACAGACATGGTATCGATCACATTAAAAGGTGAAAAAGGATCTGTAGTAATTGATCCAGAAGATGAATCAACAGTTGAAGAAGAAGGAACAGAAGAAGGAACGGAAGAAGGAACAGAAGAAATATCAGGAGATATAGCAAAATGGAAATCAGGCGTTGACTATAAAATGGGAAGCCAAGTAATTTATGAAAATAAATTATATAGAATTGTGCAACCACATATATCAAATAGCGGATGGACACCAGATGCATCACCAACATTATGGTTTTTAGTGGATGCTAATTATTCAGGTGGAACAGATGCAGGAACAGAAGAAGAAATAGAAGAAGAAACAGAAGAAACAGAAGAAACAGAAGACGGAGTTGTAAATTGGTCGGCAGGCGTTACTTACAGTGTAGGCGATAAAGTACTTTATAGCGGAACAGTATATGAAGTTATTAACGCACATACATCAGCAGGGCATTGGCCACCATCAGCAGTAGCTTCACTTTATAGAGCATTATAGAATAAAAATATAAAAAAAATAAAAGACCCTTGGGTCTTTTATTTTTTTGGGTGAAAAAATGAAAAAAATATTGTATACTAAAGAGGAAAAAAAATTTAAAGGAGAAAAAATATGGAATATCCAAATTGTCCAAAGTGCAAATCAGAATATACGTATGAGGATGGAAACATGTTCATATGTCCAGAGTGTGCATATGAGTGGAGTAAAGAAGAAGAAAAGAATAAAAAAGAAGAAGGAATAGTAAGAGATTCAAATGGAAATGTATTAAAAGATGGGGATACAGTAATAGTTATAAAAGATTTAAAAGTAAAAGGGGCATCAAATCCTATTAAGCAAGGAACTAAAGTTAAAAATATTAGATTGGTAGAGGGTGATCATGACATTGATTGTAAAATTGATGGATTTGGGGCAATGAGCTTAAAATCAGAATTTGTTAAAAAAGGATAATGAATGTAATAAAAATCTGTATTTGTATAATTAAAGTATAAATACAGGTTTTTATTATATTTAAAGTGGAGATAATATAAATGCCACAAAGATGACATAATGTATACAAAGGAACTACAAAAATTGAAAATATAATTTAGTTACTGTTGTCTGTGATATAAGGAGGTATTAACATGAAAAAAGAAAAAGATATTATCGATGGTAATTATGTGGAAATAGAGACGGTAGAAGGTGATATGGATAAAAAACTTGGTATGAATATTAATAAAAAATATGAAAAAAATATTTACAAAAAATTGTTTTTGATGACGATAGCAGGGCTAATTATTTATACAGGTGGAAGTTATGTTGGAAACAACTATGATATTTTAGTTAAGAAGAAAATAGAAAATAACCCAAAAGACAGTAAAATAGAAATAGCACTAAACTTAGATGAAAATGAAATAGAAGCATTAGAAAATAATGACGGAGTTAGTGATTTAAAAACAGGAACTTTAATAGAAGTAATAAAGGAAACAGTAAAATCAGTAGTTAGTATAAAGGTTGATGTTAGTAGTCAGTTTAAATTTATAGAGAGTTTAGGTGAAGGAGCGGGGTCTGGAATAATAATAAAAGAAGATGACGATAGAGTATATATACTAACAAATAATCATGTTATAGAAAATGCGACTAGTGCGTCAATATCATTAGATGATGAAAATTTTGTAAAAACGAAATTATTAGGAAGAGACGCAAAGAATGACATAGCAATTTTGTATATAGAAAAAAGTAATAGTAACATAAATGCGATAAATGGATATAAAGTTGCAACAATTAAAGATGATGTAAATGTTGAACTAGGGATGGAAGTACTAGCAATAGGAAATGCAGCTGGTGAAGGTAAATCAGTAACTAATGGTATGGTAAGTGCATTAAATAAAACATTAGTAAAAGGCGGGATACAATATATACAAACAAATGCAGCAATAAACCCAGGTAATAGTGGAGGCGGGCTATTTGACTATGAAGGAAACCTTATAGGAATAAACACGGCTAAATTAGCAGACACAAAAATAGAAGGTATGGGCTATAGCATACCAATAGATATAGCATTAGAAATTAGTGAAGAAATAATAAATGGCATAAAAAATGATGAAAATAAAAAAGCGACTTTAGGGATACAAGGCATATCAATGCTAGATGCTTTTGAAAAAGAAACATTAGAATTTTATAATATGCCAACAGAAGGTGTATACGTTAATGAAGTAATAGCGGGTACAGGAGCAGATATAGGGGGATTAAGAGGAGGCGATGTAATATTAGAAATGGATAACATAAAAATAGAAGTAATGTCGGATTTATTAAAAGGTTTAAAAGGAAAAGAAGTAGGGGATGAAGTTTCTTTAAAAGTATTCAGAAAAGATCGATATGTAAAAGTAATAGTGGAACTTGGTGTAACTAATTCATTTAAATAGAAAAAACTAGCCGTAATATTAGGCTAGTTTTTTTGTAAAAAAAAATGAAAGTTAATAAGCTAATTGCAATGAAATGATTAATAATTTATAATAGAGAGGAAGGCGGTGCAAAAATGAAAAATGATAAAAATACAGAGCAACTTAAAAATGAAAAAATACCAAAATTGTTAATAAAATTATCAACTCCAGCAATAATAGGGATGATAGTAGGATCATTATATAATTTAATCGATACGATGTTTGTTGGACAAAGTGAGGGAGCATTAGCACTAGGAGGTATGGCAATAGCGTACCCACTCCAAATGACATTAATGGCAGTATCAATGTTATTTGGGGTAGGTGCATCAAGTTTACTTTCAATATACATAGGTGAAGATAATAAATTAGAAGGACAAAAAGTAGTTGCAAATATGTACACACCATTAATTATAATAAATATATTAATTATGGTATTTGGATTATATTTTTTAGATGATTTAATAATTTTATTTGGTGCAACAGAAGATATAATATCATATGCAAGAGATTACTTAACAATTATGTTATATTCGAATATTTTGTTTAGCATAACGATGGCATCTAATAATTTATTAAGAGCAGAAGGAAATGCCAAAATGTCTATGAAAGTAATGACAATAGGTATAATAATTAATTTAATATTAGATCCAATATTTATATTTGATAGATGGTTAGGGTTAGGTATAAAGGGTGCGGCATATGCAACAGCAATAGGATATTTGGTATCGTTTGCATATTTAATACTATTTATAATGAAGTCAGAGACGTATTTAAAAGTACCAGTAAAATATTTATTTAAATTAGATCCAAAGATAATGATCAAAATAAGTAAAGTTGGATTTCCAAGTTTTATAAGAAATTTCATTGCAAGTTTTGTATCTGTTTTAGTATTCCAAAAATTACGTGAATATGGTGGTGAGACAGCTATTGGAGTTTACGGAACAGTAAATAAAGTTGTTATGTTTGTATTTATGCCATCATTTGGAATTATTCAAGGAATGCAACCAATAATAGGATATAATTATGGTGCAAAACGATACGATAGAGTTTTAGAAGTTTTAAAACTTGGTATGAAAATAATGACAACATATTTTATAATAGGTGTGACATTAATATTTATATTTCCATCGGCGATAATATCTATATTTACAACAGATGAGAATTTTATAGAGCTAGGTAGGATAGTAATTAGAATTATGATGGCAGGTGTGCCGTTAGTCTCTATACCGATAGTAAGTAGTATATTTTTCCAAGCAACAGGTCAAGCAAAAGAAGCATTTATAATTTCAATGAGTAGACAATTTGTATTTTTCATACCATTGTTATTTATATTGACATCTTTAGCACCAGAACAATATAAATTGTATGCAGTGTTTTTAACATACCCTATATCAGATTTATTAGGTACGATGTTAGCATTTATAATATATAGAAAAAATTTAATTAAAATCAAAAAAGAATATGATGAAATATTAAAGTTAGAAGAACAATATTAGAAGGGAAAAAATAAAGTTATGAATAAAAAAGTAGCTTTTACAACATTAGGTTGTAAAGTTAATAAATATGATACAGAAGCAGTAATAAAAAAATTTAAAGAAGACGGTTATGAAATCGTCGAATTTACAGATGAAGCGGATGTATATGTAATAAATACGTGTACAGTTACTAATTTATCAAATAAAAAGTCGAGACAACTTATACGAAAAGTAAAAAAAATAAATGAGCAAAGTGTAGTGGTTGCTATGGGTTGTTATCCACAAGTGTCACCTAATGAAGTTGTAAAAATAGAAGGTGTAAATATAGTAGTAGGTACAAAAAATAGATTAGAAATACCTAACTTAGTAAGACAATATAATAAAGAAAAAGAAAATATATGTACAGTTACAGATATATTAAATGAAAAGGAATTTGAGAAATTAAATATAGATGAAATAAAAGGAATGACAAGATGTTATATAAAAGTACAAGATGGTTGCAATCAATTTTGTACCTTTTGTATAATACCTTTTGCAAGGGGTGGAGTTAGAAGTAGGGATTTAAAAGAAATAATAGAAGAGAGTACAAAGCTCGGTAAAAACGGAATAAAAGAAGTAGTATTAACAGGAATTCATATTGCGTCATATGGTGTTGATTTAAAAAATATGAATTTAATAAAATTAATAACAGAAATAAATAAAATAGAAGGTATAGAAAGAATAAGGTTATCATCTGTAGAACCTAATATAATAACGGAACAATTTTTGGAGCAATATTTTAGTTTAGAAAAAACGTGTAATTCATTCCACTTATCGTTACAAAGTGGATCAGATGATATTTTAAAGGCTATGAGAAGAAAGTATAATACAAAAGAATTTTTAGAGGCTGTGAAGTTAATAAGAAAATACAATAAAAATTGTTCAATAACTACAGATATAATAGTGGGATTTCCAAATGAAAGTGAAGAAAATTTTTTAGAAACTATGGATTTTACAAGAGAAGTTAAATTTTCTAAAATACATGTATTTCCGTATTCGAAAAAAGAAGGAACTAAGGCTAGTGATTTAAAAGGACATATATTAAAGAGTGTAAAAACCAGAAGAGCTAAAAAATTAAGAGATTTATCAGCGGAGCTAGAAAAAGAATTTTTAAATAGCCATGTAGGTAGAACGGTAGAAATATTATTTGAAAAGGAAGTTGATGGTTGGGTACAAGGTCATACAAAAAATTTTATAATGTGCAGAGTGGATAAAAAAGAGAAAAAGGATAAAGAAATAAATAAAGTGATAAATGCAAAAGTGATATGTGTAGATAATGGAATGTTACAATGTGAAATATAAATATATTGCAAAAAGAGTAATCATATATTAAAATAAGGTAACGATATTATAAAGAGTATTATAAAATAAATTGGAGGTAAGTATTATGGAAAAGCCAATAGATATGACACAAACATTTCTAGAAGCAGGACAAGTGCGCGCAAATCATACAAGCAATATAATTAGATCAGTAAGCAGTTCATTAGAAGGTAAAAACTATAATCCTTTAAACCAATTAGTAGGATATTTAATGTCAGGAGATCCAACATACATAACAAGTTATAACGATGCTAGGAAACAAATAACAAGTGTTGATAGAGATGAGCTTATGGAAGAAATCGTAAAGTTCTATTTGAGTCATAACTAATATGCGTGTATTAGGATTAGATTATGGATCTAAAACGGTAGGAGTTGCGATAAGTGACTTAACGAACACTATAGCTACGCCATTAGAAACTATAGTTAGACAAGATGAAAAAAGTATAAAAAAAACAGTAAAAAGAATAGAAATTATAATAAAGAGTGAAAAAATAGGTAAAATAATATTAGGATACCCTTTAAATATGAACGGAACGGCAGGAGAACGTTGTGAAAAGACTATAGAGTTTAAAGAACGCCTAGAAAGAAACTTCAAAAAAGTAGAAGTTATTTTAAGAGATGAGAGATTAAGTACAAGTTTTGCGAGTATGATATTAGACACAGCAGAAGTTAAAAAACATAAACAAAAAAAAGTAGTCGATAAAGTGGCAGCATCTTTTATTTTGCAAGGATATTTAGATAGTGTAAAAAAAGAAGAAAAATAAAAAAGGAGAAAATATGTTAGAAAGTGACGGATTAGATGACCACGATGTAATAACAATGTTAAATGAGAATGGGGACGAAAAAAATTTTGTAGTAGTAGATGCAGTAAGAAAAGATTTAAACAATTATTTATTAGTAGTAGATGCAGATGAGGATGTGGATGAGGAAGAAGTAAATGCAGTAATGTTAAAAGAAATAAGAGAAGAAGAAGAAGAGTTAGTTTATGAAATAGTTGAAGATGAAGAAGAATTTGAGAGAGTAATAGAATTATTCCAAGAGAATGAAGACTTTGATATTAAATTATAAACATAAACCTTCCTTATGTAACTATATAGGAAGGTTTTATTATTTTGAAAAAAATTATGGAGGTTCAAATTGAAGAACAAATTGGGTAAGCTTAAAGTTATAACTTTAGGCGGAGTAAATGAAATAGGAAAAAATATAACGGTGTTAGAATATGAAAATGAAATAATAATAATAGATTGTGGTGTAGCGTTTCCAGATGATGATATGTTAGGTATAGATTTGGTAATACCAGATTTTTCATATCTTGTTAAAAACAAGCACAAAATAAAAGGATTATTTGTAACTCATGGGCATGAAGATCATATAGGAAGTATACCGTATTTATTAAAACAGTTATCAGTGCCAATATATGCGACAAGATTATCGTTAGCATTATTAGAAAATAAATTAAAAGAGCATAAGATAAGAGCAAGAACACATGTAGTAAAAGCTAAAGATAAAATAAAAGTTGGGCATTTTACAGTAGAATTTATAAATGTAAATCATAGTATAGCAGATGCATCGGCATTAGCGATACAAACACCAGAGGGAATGGTAGTACATTCAGGTGATTTTAAAATAGACTATACACCAATACAAGGTGAGCCTATAGATTTACAGAGATTTTCAGAATTAGGAAAAGAAGGAGTAAAATTATTTTTATGTGAAAGTACAAATGTAACAAGTGAAGGTTACACAGTATCAGAACGTAAAATAGGTAAAATAGTTAGACAAATATTTGAAGAATCTAAAAATCAAAGAATAATAGTTGCTACATTTTCATCAAACATTCATAGAATACAACAAATATTAGATTTTGCAAGTGAGCATAAAAGAAAAGTAGCAGTAATGGGTAGAAGTATGGTAAACACTATTAAGACGGCTAGAGAGCATGGATTCATTATGGCAGAAGAAAATGTTTTAATAGATTTAAGAGATTTAAAAAAATATCCAAAAGAAAAAATTGTAATAATAACGACAGGTAGCCAAGGTGAGCCAATGGCGGCATTATCAAGAATGGCTAAAAAAGAACATAAACAAGTAACGATATGTGAAAATGATAAAATAATTTTAAGTGCATCACCAATACCAGGTAATGAAAAAATGGTATTTAGAGTAATAAATGAATTAATGCGTCAAGGTGCAGAAGTGATATATGAAGGAAAATTAGAAATACATGTATCAGGGCATGCTAAAAAAGAAGAATTAAAAATATTACATTCATTAGTTAAACCAGAATTATTTGTACCAGTGCATGGGGAGTTTAGACATTTAAAGTATCATAAAGATTTAGCTATAGATATGGGCATGAAAAAAGAAGATATATTTATAATGGGAATAGGTGATGTTTTAGAAGTAAGCAAACAAGGAGCTAAACTAAACGGTACAGTAGAAGCAGGAAAAGTATTTGTTGACGGTTTAGGAATAGGCGATGTAGGAAATATAGTTTTAAGAGATAGAAAACATTTATCAGAAGACGGATTAATAATAGTAGTAGTTGGTTTAGAAAAAGGTGGAGGACCAATAGTATCAGGACCAGAAATAATTTCAAGAGGTTTTGTATACGTAAGAGAATCAGAAGAGCTTATGACAAATGCAAGAGATGTTGTAGCTAAATCACTAGAAAATTATGAAATAAAAAGTAGATCGGATTGGAATCAAATTAAAATGTTAATTAGAGATTCTCTAAAACAGTTTATATGGAAAAAAACAAAAAGAAGCCCAATGATTTTACCAATAATTATGGAAATATAAAAAAATAAAAAAAGTGTTGACAAAAGTAAAATAAGATGTTATTCTAACATTAGCTTTTGCGACTACAAAAGTTCACTAGACCTGTTGAAATAAGACAGATTGTCGAAATCAAAACCCTTCGGGGTTTTTTTTATGTAAAAAAATAAAAGGTATATATAAATTAACACATAAATAAAAACGTTAACTTGACATTAAAAAGTATATAAAATAAAGTGTATGTTATTTTAATATTACCTTTATATATTTGTTAAATAAAATAAATTATTAAAATCAAAACCCTTCGGGGTTTTTTTATGTAAAAAAATGAATGGCATACAAAGTAATAAGATTTTAAAAATAAAAAAAAGTAAATACAAATAAATAGTAATTTTGTTATAATATAATAGAAAATAGAATAATATTACAAAATTATAAAAAAGGAGAAAAATATGAAAAATTTAATTTTAGGGTTAGACATAGGTATAGCATCAGTTGGATATGGTGTAATTGATGAAGATGGAAGACACATAACAAGCGGGGTAAGATTATTTAGTTCAGGTAGTGCCAGTAAAAATGTAGATAGACGTGGATTTAGAGGAACAAGAAGATTAATAAGAAGAAGGAAATACAGAATAAATAAATTTAATGAGTTTTTCAAAAGTAAAACTACAGTGGAAGATAATACTTTAACAGAAACGTTATTTTTGAGAAAAAAAGGATTAACAGAAAAACTAACAACAGAAGAGTTATATTCAGTACTTAGAAGTATGTTAAAACATAGAGGTATATCATATTTAGATGATGCAGATGCTGGGGAAGGTAAAAAAGGAAGTGAATATGGAGAATCGATTTTAAAAAATAAAAAGGAATTAGAAGAAAAAAAATATCCATGTTTAGTTCAGATAGATAGATTTAATAAATATGGAAAGTATAGAGGTGATTTTTTTATAGAAGAAGATGGTAAAGAAATTTTAGTAAGAAATATTTTCACTAAAAGTAGTTATAAAAAAGAAATAGAGGAAATATTAAATACAAATGCTAAATATTATGATTTTATAGATGAAGAATTTATAAAAACATATTTAGAAATATTTATGTATAAAAGAGATTACTCACAAGGACCAGGGTCTAAAAATAGTAGAACAGACTATGGAGTATATAGAACAACTAAAGATGAAAATGGTGAATATGAAACATGGACAAATATATTTGCTGTATTAATAGGTAAATGTTCAATATACAAAGAACAATTAAGAGGAAGTAGAGCATCATTATTGGCAGAAAAATTTAACTGTTTAAATGATTTAAATAACATAAAAGTAAAAGGTGAGAAACTACCATTAGCTTATAAGCAAGATTTATTTAACTACATAGTAGAGGAAGAAAAAAATATTACGGTAAACAATATTATATCAAAATTAAAAAAAGAGTTTAATATTGAAAAAGATGATGACAAAAGTATAAGAGGATTACGAGAAGATGCAAAAGGTAAAAAGTTGCTACATACGTTAGAAGTGTTCCATAAAGTAAAAGAAGGTGCGAAAAAAGAAAACATTAACCTTAATGGAATAATGAAAGACTATGATAAAATAATGGATGCATTAACATTAAATACAGATAAAGAAAGTATATCAGCAGAGTTAGAAAAACTAGGAATTACAGATAATAAAATAATTGAATTTTTTGTAACGATAAAAAATAAAAATTCAAGCAAAATAAATAAATGGCATTCATTATCACATAAGGCGTTAAAAGAAGTAGGTGAAGAGCTATATAAAAGACAAGAAGAGCAAATGACAATAATAACAGAAATGGGATTAGTAAAAACAGATGAAGAAAAATATAAAGGTAAATTAGTTCCATTTGATTTAGTAGTAGAGGAAATTTATAATCCAGTAGCTAGAAAATCTATAAGAGAAGCATTAAAAATAACTAATGAGTTAAGAAAAAAATATGGAGAATTTAAAGATATAGTAATAGAAATGGCAAGAGATGATAATGATGAAGAAGAAAGAAAAAACAAAGCAACATTTAACAAAGCAAACGTTAAGCTTAAGGAAGATTCTATAAAAGAGTTTAACAGTGAGTTAGGAAGAGAAATAAAAGATACAGATTTTTATAATCATAAAAAATTAGGATTAAAAATAACGTTATGGTATAAACAGCAAGGAGTATGTTTATATTCAGGGGAAAAAATCAATGTGCATAAATTAGTAACAGATCAGGGTTATTATGAAATAGATCATATAATTCCAGAATCAATATCATTTGATGATAGTCAAAGTAATAAAGTGTTAGTACTAAGTGTAGAAAATGCAAGAAAGGGTAAAAAAACACCGTATCAATATTTAAACAATAACGGTAGAACATGGGACTATAATAAGTTTTATAATTTTGTAACGTCGAAGGAATCAAAAAATAGATTAACAAAAAGAGCGATAAGAAACTTAACATTTGAAGAGGATATAACAAAACAAGAAGTATTACAAGGATTTTATGCAAGAAATATAAATGATACTAGATATGCATCTAAAGTAGTGTTAAACACGTTACAAACGTATTTTAAAGTAAATGAAACAGGTACAAAAATAAAAGTTGTTAATGGTTCTTTTACAAATCAATTTAGAAAAAGATTAAGGTTAGATAAAGATAGAGATGAGAGTTATGCACATCATGGTATAGATGCATTAATATGTTGTTATTCACAAGTAGGGTTAAATAAATATACTATGTTTTCAAGAGAAATAGTAAATTTTGAAACAGGTGAAATAAAAGATGAAAAAAGATTTGATATGTTAACAGATGATGAATATGAAGAAATAATGTATTTAGCAAATACATTAAGTGATGTAAAAGAACAGTTAATAAAAGCAGAAGAAAAAATGAAATTTTCGTATAAAATAGATACTAAAGCTAATAGGGGATTAACAAAGCAAACGATATATGGAACAAGAGAGTTAGATGGTAAAGAATACAAAATAGAAAAACTAGATATATATGAAAATTTTGATAAATTCAAAAAAATATATAATAAAAATAAAGAAAGTTTTTTAATGTATAGAAATGATAAAAAAACTTTTGAGATTTTAGAAAAAATAGTAAATACATATGGGTTAGATGAAAACCCTTTTGAAGAGTATAAAAAAGAATGGGGAGAGTTTAGAAAATATAGTAAAAAAGGAAATGGTCCAGTAATTAGAAAAATGAAATACTGTGATGGAGAGTACAAGGTAGGGTTAGATATTTCGCATAAAGTAGGAAATAAGAAAGGGCGTAGTTTTTTAAAAGGTAGAGATACGTTAAGACTAGATATATATTTTGATAATAAAAATAAAAAATATGCACCTATTAAAGTGAATTTAGTTGACTGTAAGTATGTAAATAATAATGGAGTTGTTGAATATGTATTAAAAGAAGAAGTTTATGCAAGTAAATTTAAAGAACAAAAATTAAACCGTGACGACTTAGAATTTAAATTTCATTTGTATAAAAATAACTTTATAAAAATCAAAAATGATAAAAAAATAGATGGACTATATAGATTAGGTAGTTTTGGGTCAGATGATACAGGTAAAGTTTTAGTGTTAAAACCTATAAATAAAGAAAATTTTAACGCAGGTAAAAAACCAACGGTAGGAACATTGACAACATTTATTAAATGTAACGTTGATATATTAGGGGACAAACATTATACATCTAAAGAAAATTTTCAAGATATGATAAAATATAATTAAGGGGGGAAGTATGGGAGGATACCAAGTAGTATATTTAACAGAAGTCGAAAAAATAAAATTAAGGCTAGATAGTATAGTTATTTATAAAAAAGGTGAGGAACTACAATTTTTATTATCGGATATATCAATGATAGTAAATGATGGATTAAATACTACTATATCATCAAGGGCATTGTCTAAAATAAGTGAATATAACATTCCTTTTATAATATGTGATGAAAAGCATTTGCCAGTAAGTACATTAGTACCTCTATACGGAAGTGCAAGAGTTAGTAAATATTTAAAAGAACAAATAAAATGGACAGAAAAAAATAGGGGTAACTGTTGGAAAAAAATATTAATTCAAAAAACTACAAATCAAAGATTATTGTTAGAATCTATAGGTGGTATAAATTTTCAAGATGAAATAGAAAGTTTAAGAAAATATGAAGAAGAAATAGTACCACATGATTACACTTCAAAAGAAGGGGTATGTGCAAAAATATATTTTAATTGTATATTTGGAAAAGAGTTTAGAAGGAAAAGAGAAAACCCAGATATAACGAACATAGCACTAAACTATGGATATAGTATATTAAGAAGTTATATTTCAAATGCGTGTGTAGGGCAGGGACTACACACGTCATTAGGAATACATCATAAAAGTGAATATAACGAATTAAATTTATGTGATGATTTAATAGAACAGTTTAGACCTTTTGTAGATTACATAGTATATAAAAATCAAAAAACGTATAAATATTTGACAGTAGGATTTAAAAGAGAGTTAATAAATGTTTTAAATGGAAAAGTAATGTATAAAAAAAGAAAGATGGTATTAAGTAACGTTATAGATGATTATGTTAGAACGATTACTAGTTCTATGAAGACGGGGGATTTTGAGGAAATGAAACTTGCAAGTATAGACACATTTGAGGTTGATGATGACAAATAAAAAATATAAGGATAGGGAGAAATATAAGTTTATGAAAGGGTTAGTAATGTTTGATTTACCGATGACGACAAAAGGACAACAAAAACAATATAGAATATTTAGAAAAGAGTTATTAAGATTAGGATTTACTATGATGCAATATTCTATTTATATGCGAACGTTTCAAAATGGCGAAAGTGCAAAAAGAGTAGTGCCAAAAATAAAAAAAATAGCTCCCAAAGATGGGAATGTAAGATTTTTGTTAGTGACAGAAAGACAGTATGAAGATATGGAAATGATTAAGGGAGAAAAAACGAAACAAGAACAAATAAGTAAGAGTAGGAGGTTTATAATGGTATGATACTACAATATAAAACCTTAGATAATAAAATAGAAAAAATAAGTTTTGGGGAGATAACAAATATAGTAGGACAAAACATAAAGGGGACAAATTACTTTATGGATTATTTTATTAAATATTTTACGGGATATAGGTATAACTTGTATGAAGAGGAAAAGTATAACTATGAAGTAGAAATTTTAATAGATGGTGAGGAAGTAGGAAGAAGATATATAGAAGTATATGAAATTTCAAAAGAAAGCATAGAAAATATGCTTTCTTTTACTAAAGGAAATATATTATATAATTATTTAATGATGTTATTTGAGGATGTAAGTATAAAAGAAAATATAGATAAAGTATCAGAACAAATAGAACTTATGAATATTAAACTACATGATAGAGTAGAAAATAGTTTAAAAGATAGTATTCATATAGATAGCAATGAAATAACAGAAAGTATAATATTAAAAAATTTTATCAAAGGGTATGTAGAAAAAGGAAATATCCCAATAAATCATATTACTAATGAAGAAAAAATATTATTAGTATTAAAAATAATAGAACAATTGAATAAAAAAAATAATAATTTAAAGTGTATAGCTATAAAAGATATAGATAAATTAATTTCAATAGAAGACTTTGAGGTAATAAATAATGAGATAATAAGACTATCAGAATCTAACAATCTAACTTTTATTACATCATCAAGTACAGAGGGGTATATATCAGGTAATACAAAACATTTCAAATATATAAATATTTTTGGTGATTTAAATATTACGATGCCAGAAATACATGAGTTAACAGAGTATGTTAATAGAAGTTACCCAACAAATAAATGTTTTAATGAAGAAGAAGTATGTAAAATAATAAAAAAAATAGCACCACTGTTGTTATCAGAAAAAATAGATTTTAAAATGAATGAAAGTTATATAGTATTAAAATTAATAAATAGTTGTTACGGAGTATATAAAAAAGAAAGCAAAACTAATTTAACAAGTTGTGAAATTGAATTTTTAAAAGATTATTAAAATGTGTTGAAAAAATACAATAGATTTGTTATAATAAATTTATAAAACCCCCTGTAGTCGGGACTAAATAATAATTATATTTACGTGTTTTAATAAATAGTAGATATAATTTTGTATAAGTTTAGGGTTTTAGCACCTAGTGAATTTTTGTAGTCATAAAAC
>CAMZNU010000032.1 GCA_947313885.1 uncultured Clostridia bacterium
TTATAAAAAGCACATGTTCTTCTTTCAAATTAAAACTCACAATATATCCCCCTAAAAGAATGTTAAAATATATACAATAAAATTGTAGTCATTAAATAAAAAAATGTCAACAATTAAACACAAATATGTAATAATAAAGTAATAACAAAAAGATATATATGTAAATGATAAAATATATACCAAATAAATAGAAAATCATAAAATAAATATGTAATACCAAATAAAAGATATACAATAAAAAAACAATATGTTAATATAAAAGTGTAAACGTATTTATAAAAACATACTAAGGAGGAAATGATGAAAAAATCTTTAAAGTTTTTAAGTGTAGTATTATGCACCGTTTTAACAGTTACAGCGATGCCGTTAAATGCATTAGCAAATGGCAATAATGATAAGGTGACAGTTAATATTTTAGCTACATCAGATTTACATGGGAGAATTTACCCAACAGAATATGCAACAGGATTTAACTTAGATGGTGGACTTGCAAAAATATCAACTATAGTTAAGGAAGAAAGAGCAAAAGATAATGAATTATTATTAATTGATAATGGAGACACTATAGAGAATAATATGATTAATCTTTTTAATGATGATGAGATACATCCGATGGTAAAAGTATTTAATGCTATGGATTATGATGCATGGATATTAGGAAATCATGAATTTAATTTTGGATTAGAAATTTTAGAAAGAGCGATAAAATCATTTGACGGTGAAGTTTTATCATCAAATATAGTAAAAACAGAAGATGGTGAAACATTTGTAAAACCATATGTAATAAAAGATGTTAAAGGTGTAAAAGTAGGTATATTAGGATTAACTACACCACATATAAAAAGATGGGAATCAAATCCAGATCATTATAAAGGTCTTGAATTTGTAGATCCATATGCTACAGCAGAAAAATATGCAGATATTTTAATTAATGAAGAAAAAGTTGATGTATTAATAGGTACATTTCATTTTGGACTAGAATCACAAAACTATTCAGAAGAGTATATGGATTC
>CAMZNU010000033.1 GCA_947313885.1 uncultured Clostridia bacterium
AGGCAATTAACTTCGGTCTAGCAAGAGGAATAACAAGTGAAAGTGAAAATATAAACATTACAAATAGTGATATTACGGTAACGTCAGAAACAACAGGAACTAATGCATCAGGAATAACAACAGGTGGTAAAGTAACGATAAAAAACAGTAATGTAGACATATCAGATTTCACTCACGAAGGAATTAAAGGGAATTTAGGAGTAGATATAGAAGGAAGTACAACGATAAAACTAATAAGTCAAGACGACAAGACAACATCACAAGGTATAGTAAGTAGTGGTGATATAAAAATAACGAAGGCATCAAATGTAGAAATAAAAGCAGTAGGAGGAATAAAAGGTAAAACAATAGAAATAAGAGACGTAGATGTAATTAAGTTAACTCATAATAATACAGCACTTGCAGTAGCAAACACAGGAATAGAAGCTACAGATGGTAATGTAACAATAGAAGCGAATAATCTAGAAGTAACAAACTATGCATTAGGAGTAGTAGGAACAGAAGATGTAAAAATAAATGCACAGTCAACAGGAGAGCGTAAAATAATCAACATATCAGGAACAAATAAAACATTACCGTATAATCAGTCGCAGTACGGAATAAAAGGTAAAACAGTACAAATAAAAAATAGTGATATAAAAATTGATATAGAAAGAGGAACACAAGGGGATAAAGGTTTATATAGCATATCAGCAGATGAAAGTGTGGAAGTAAGAGAAAGTAAAATAGGGATAAAAAATAAGAGTGAACCATATATGTATAACAACTGGAACATAGCAATAGACGTTACAGGGGATAAGGGTACGATAGATTTAATAGACAATGAAAGCATAGACATAACAAATGAGTCAGATGCTTTAAGGGTTAACATGCATAACATAGGTTTACAGGCAAAAGGTGAAATAACTATAGAGAACACGCCAGTAACGATAAAATCTATTAACGGTGGAACAGTAAAGGAATAACAAGTACAAAAGCGGTAACGATAAGAGATAGTGATATAAATATAAAAGATTCAGATGGAAT
>CAMZNU010000034.1 GCA_947313885.1 uncultured Clostridia bacterium
AGTGTTTCTAAATATTATGTAGAGTATATGAGTATCAATATACTCTGTTTTGCGTACAATAAAAAACGTATGAGTTTTAAAAATAAAAAGTTGAAATGAAAAATAAAAATAAAAAAATCGAATTAAAGCTTGACACAAACATAATAACACATAAGTTGTAATTATAATATTTTTATTATAAAATTGTAATAAAATAAGTTAAAAAGAGGTAATTATGAGAATTTTACATACGTCAGACTGGCACTTAGGAAAACAGTTAAATGGGTACAGTAGACTAGAAGAGCAAGAAGAGTTTTTAGAGCAATTAATAGAAATAATAATAAATGAAGAAGTAGACTTATTATTAATAGCAGGTGATATTTACGATACAGTAAATCCAGTAGCAAAAGCGGAGAAGTTATTTTATAAGTTTTTAGATAAAGTACTAAAGAATAGAGAAATTAAAATAGTTGTTATAGCAGGTAATCATGATAATGAGAAAAGGTTAACCGCGGTAAGACCTCTTGTAGAAGATGAAGGAGTAATAATAGTAGGTAATTTTTATGATGTAATAGGAGAAGATACTAAAGATGTAGTAGAAACATTTGAAGGTGGATTTAAATTAAAAGTAAAAGATGAAGAAGCTGTTATTGTGACGATGCCATACCCTAGTGATAAAACTTTAAAAATGGTGATATCAGGAACAACAGAAAAAAAATATCAAGAAAACTATTCGGAAATAGTAAACAGATTAATAGAGGAAAGTGGTAAAAATTTTGAAAAAGATAGCATAAATATTATAGTAGGTCACTTTTTCGCAATGAATGGAGAAGTTACAGAATCGGAAAAAAATATACAAGTAGGTGGTGGATATACGGTAAACACAAAAGATATGGGAGAAAATTGTGACTATATCGCATTAGGTCATTTACATAAAAATCAAAAATTTAAAAGTAAAAGCAAAAAAAGTTTTTACAGTGGTTCACCGATCCAATATAGTAAAAGTGAATATAATCAAAAAAAGGTAGTTAAAATTATAGAAAAAGGAAAAGATGGTAATGTAACAATTAAAGATATAGATTTAAAAATTTACAAGGAAATAAAAATAATAAAAGCTACAGACTTTGAACATTTAATTAAGCAAATGGAAGAAATAAAAAAAGACTGTTACTTGTTTATAGAGATAGATGTTTATAGATTAAAACAAAGTGAAATTAATGAAATCAAGAAAATGAGCGACTCTATAGTATCTATAGAGTTAACAAAGATGGAAAAAAGTATTGATAGTAAAAATGTTAACTATAATGAGCAAAGTATAGAAGAAATATTTTTAGAGTATTGCAAACATACAGGATTAGATGATGAAAGCGATTTAAAAAAAGATGTAATATTATTATTTAATGACATAATAAAAGAAGGTGAAAGTCAATAATATGAAGCCATTAAAATTAACAATAGAAGGTATAAATAGTTTTGAAAAAAAGGTGGAAATAGATTTTGAGGAGTTAACTAAAGCAAATTTGTTTGGAGTATTTGGAGAAACAGGAAGTGGTAAAACAACGATTATAGATAGTATTATGTTAGCGTTATACAATTCAATACCAAGATATGGCGGTAAGCATAAAGATGTAAATATGATAAATGCGAATTTAAAAGAAGGATATGTATGTCTTAAATTTTCAACAGTAGGTAAAGAGATATATACAGTTACAAGACATTATAAAGCTAAAAGAGATGAAGACAGCGAAGGCAATGGTAGGCTACAAACAATAAGATCTACATTGTTGTTAGGTGATAAAATAATTAGTGATAAAGAAAAAGGTGTTACGAATTACATAGAAGATTTAATAGGGTTAAATTATGAAGACTTTACGAAGTCTGTAATATTACCCCAAGGTAAATTTAGCGAGTTTTTAAATTTAGGCGATGCCGATAAAGGTAAAATGTTAGAAAGAATATTTAAACTAGAGAAGTACGGCGATAAATTTAGAGATAAAATAGGTAGCAGGAAAAAAAATCTAGAAGATAAATTAACGGAAGTGAACATAAAAAAAGAATCTTTAGGTGATGTTACAAAAAAAATAATAGGGGAACATAAGAAATTAAAAAAGGAACTAGAGGTAAAAAAAGAAGTAAATGACGAAAAAATAAAAAAAATTGAAGAAAATAGAAGTGAATTAATCACAAAGATAGAAATAACAAAGACTTTAAGTAGTTTAAGAAAATCAAAAAAAGAACTAGACGATAAAGAAACAGAGTACACTGCTAATATTAATACATTGAATAATAATAAAAATGCAAAAATATTATACCCGACAATAGATGCTGTGGAAAAAATAGAAAGAGAAATAACAAATGCAGAAAGTAAAATTATAAAATCAGAAGTTATCGAGAATGAAAAAAATGAAATATTAAAAAATGAAAAAAACTTAGAAACCTTTAAAGCGGAAAAAAGTATGAGAATTGAACAATTAATATCTAATAAAGCTAAGTACGAATCTTTTAGAGTGGATATAGTTCAGCTAGAGCCTATGGAAAAAGAAAGAGTTCATTTGCGAGAACAGTATGGAAAAGAAACAGATAGAATCAAAAATATTGAAAAAAAAATAAATATTAGAGCAAAAGAAATAGAGTTGAAAAAAATAGAATTAAAAAATAAAAATAAAGAAATAAACGAGTTAGGTGTAGAAGAAAAAATAGATGAAAATAATTATTTACAGTTAGAAAAAGGACAAGAGCTAGAAAGTGCTAATAAAAATTTAAAAATAGATATCGAAGAATTAGAGAGAGAGATTTTTAAGAAGAATGAAGAAAGATTAGAAGTAGAAAAAGAGATAAAAAATATCAGCAATATAAACTATGAAGACGTTATAAATTTTTTAGAGGTAAAACAATTTACAATACATCGATCTAAAATAGAAAAGATTGCAAAAGACATAGATAATATTAAAATAATATTAAAAAATAAAAAAAATGAACGAGAAAAATTGGCGGAATCGATTTTAAAAATAGAAAAGAAAATAACAGAAAACAAATTAGCAGGCATAGTAAAAGAATTAAGAAGTGACATTGAAAAAGGACATAAGTGTAAAGTATGTGGAAATGCTCACATAGTAGAAAGTGAAAAAATTGTAGTTGATGAAGAAATAGAAAAAATGCATTTAAAAGAACTTGAACAAGACAAAAAAATAGTTAAAGAAATAAATATATTAAATATAGAAATAGCAACAATAGAGAACACTTTAAAAAATGAGAAAGCAAAAGTTATTAAAAGTAGTATAAAAAAATACGAAGAAAAAAACATACCAGAAAGTATAGTAACAATAGAAGAAGATATTTTAAAGTCATTAGAAGAATATGAAAACAAAAAAAATGAGCGCAACACTAAAAATAGTATATTTCTTGAAACAAGGAAAAACATTTTAAAGGAAAAGGAGAATATTCAAAAAAAAATAAAAGTTAAAAATGAAAGTTTGGAAGAAAACATAAAAAAAATAAATGATATTAAAAATGTTAATGGAATAGAAGAAAATATAACAATTACAGCATATAAAAAAAGTTTAGAGAGCAGAGAGAAATTATTAAATAAGGTTAAATTAGAATTATCTGTAATAGAAAAAGATGTTAATGCTATAGAAAGAGAAAATAGTGAAAACGTAATAGAAAAAAATGATATAGAAAATATAAAAAATAACATTTACCAAGAAGGCATTAGAATAAAACAGTTGATAGATAAAATAAAAGAGAAAATAGGTAAGATAAATAATATAGATGAATTAGATAAAGAAATATTAAAGTGTAGTAATGAAATAGAAGAAATCAAAAAAGAGGAAAAAGAATTAATTGATAATCTAGCGCAAAGGAAAGAAGTGCTGTTAGAAAAAGAAAAAAATAATTTAGAAAAAAATACAATACTTGTAAAATTAAACAATGATTTAAAAGAGAGAAAAAACGAATTAATAAGCAGTATGAAAAAATATAGCTTTGGAAATGTAGAGCAAATAAAAAAATTTATATTAGGTGAGAGTAATGTGAGCAAATTAGAAGGCTACATAAAAAACTATGAAAGTGAAAAGCTTAGAATAGATAAAGACATTGTAGCTACTGAAAAAAATGAACCAAAAGAAAGTGAGAATGAACTTTTAGAGAAAGAGTTAAAAATAAGTGAAGATCTAATAGATAAAAGTGAGTACCGCGATGAACTTATTAAAAATGAAGAACGTATTAAAAACCAAATAATAGAGATGGAAGAAAAGTATGAAAAAATAATGAAATTAAAAGAAGATGGAAAAGTGTTAGAAAGTGAGTTAGAAGTAGTTAAAAAATTATACGACATGTTTAAAGGTAAAAAGTTTGTAAATTTCATATCACAAAGAGAGTTAGAAAAAATTGTTTTATATGCGTCGCAAAGATTAAATAAAATGACAAATGGTAAATATTCTTTAGAAACAAGCGATGGAGAGTTTTTAATATTAGATAATTTTAATGGAGGGCAACGACGTAGTACAAAAACCCTATCAGGTGGTGAAGTATTTATAACTAGCCTGTGCCTTTCTTTAGCGATTTCAAGAACTGTACAACTAAAAAATAAAGGAATTTTAGATTTTTTCTTTTTAGACGAGGGATTTGGATCATTAGATAAAAATTCATTAGATAAAGTTATGGGTGCGTTAAATGAATTACAAAAGGAAAACTATAAAATAGGTATAATAAGCCACGTTGAAGAGTTAAAAGAGTTGGTTGAGAAAAAATTAATAGTTGAAAAAACATCAGAAGGAAGTAAAATATACATTGAATAATAGGTGATAATACAATGAATGTAAATTTAGGTCATAGGCAAAGGGTAAAGGAGAAATTCAAAAGTACAAAGCTAAATAGCTTTCATGATCACGAGGCATTAGAAATGTTATTATTTTATTGCATACCTAGAAAAGATACAAATAAAACATCACATAAAATATTAGAAGAATTTAAAACGTTGTACAATTTATTTAGTAGTACATATGATGAATTAATAGCTAGCCCATATATTACGGAACATATGAGTATTTTAATTTTACTAGTGAACAAAATAGATACAATATATAAAAATGAAAGTAAAAAACAGAAAAAAATAATAACAAGAGATGATGAATATAATGATTTAGCTATTGACGAGTTAGAAGATGAAGATGAACCATCTTGCGTTATAATATGCCTTAACATAGAAAAAAAGTTAATGAAATATGGAAAAATAAAGTTAGAAAATGAAGATGAGGGAAGTATAATAAAAAAAATATTAGAACTTGTATTAATTTATGATGCATTAGAAATTATAGTAGTATATAAAAACTTAACTAAGATGAACACAAGGTTTTATAAAGGAGTAGCATCAGATAAACTAAAAACAAGTTTACAATTTTGCGATATATCATTAAAGGAAAGAATATATATTGAAAAGAAGAAGAAAATAAGTAGAGTAATTGAAAATATTAGTAATGAGTACCCACGTAAAAATTTTAAAGAGAGTTTTAAGAAAAAAGAGGATAAAGAGTTAAGGAAAGAAGACATATTAGACGTTTTAATATCTTATGGACAAAAAGGCGATAAAAGTAATATTTTAGCTTATAGGATTTTAAAAGAAGTAGGTAGTTTTGATAGAATTTTCACGTGTAGCATAAAAGAACTTAGAAGTATGTGTAACATAAGTGAGCATTTGAGCGTATTAATAGTATTAATATTTGAATTGATAAAAAAGCAAGAATTGTGTAAACTTACAAATGACTATGTAGTAGATTCTACAAAGTCAGCAGGTGAGTTAGTGATGAAAATATTAAAAGGGTATAGAGGTGAACACTTTTTAACAGTTTGCTTAGATAAAAATAATAAACTATTGCATTATGAAATAAGTTCTATAGGTACGATAAATGAAATTACAGTTTATATAAGAACAATAATGGATATAGCTATAAGTAATAAATCAAAAAGTGTTATAATAGCACATAACCACCCAAGTGGAAATTTAAAACCATCATTGGCAGATATTAAAACTACGAATGATGTAAAGTATTCGTTGCAGTTAGCAGGAATAGTATTTTTAGATCACATAATAGTGTCAGACAGTGGATATTACAGTTTTGTAGAAGAATAGGAGAAAATAAATGTTAGATATAGCGATAATTGGGGCAGGACCAGCAGGAATGTCAGCGGGAATAAATGCAAAAGTTAGAAATAAAAAAGTAGAAATATTTGGAGTTAATCCAAAAAACACATGGTTGTATAAAGCGGAAAATATAAATAATCACTTAGGATATAGAAATGTAGTTGGAAAGGAAATGATAGAATCATTTGTTTTACATGTAGAATCAGAAGGAATAAAAATAAATTATGGTAAAGTGATGCAAATAATGTCAATGGGCGATCACTTTATGATTAATTTTGAAAATAACATAATAAGCGCAAAAAAAATTATTTTGGCAACAGGAATAGAGAAAAAAACAACGACATCAAATGAAGAGAATTATGTAGGAAAAGCATTTAGTTATTGTGCAACTTGTGATGGGATGCTTTACAAAGATAAAAAGGTAATAGTGTACGGAGATAGTGAAGAAGGAGAAGAAGATTTAAAATTTTTAAGTGAAATATGTAAAGAAGTAATATATATATATAATTATAATAGTGATAAAGATTTTGGCGATAACGTAACAGTAGTAAAAGGTAAACCGACAGAAGTTATAGG
>CAMZNU010000035.1 GCA_947313885.1 uncultured Clostridia bacterium
AATAAAAGGTGTAAAAAAAGGAATAATAGTAATGTAGAAAAAATATGTGAATAAAAATTAGTAAAGTTTTTAAATTACACGACATTTTAATTAACGAATAGTTATAAAATATTGACATTATAATATTTTTCGCATATTATAATAATATAAGTAGTAAAAATTAAATGAGACTTAAAAAAGTGGGTGATTCTCTACCTTAAGTGAGACTTAAAAAAGTGGGTGACTCTCTACCTTAAGTGAGACTTAAAAAAGTGGGTGACTCTCTACCTTAAGTGAGACTTAAAAAAGTGGGTGATTCTCTACCTTAAGTGAGACTTAAAAAGAAAAACAGAGTAGCCAAATGGTTATTCTGTTTTTTATATATAGGGGGGATATATGAAAAACTTAAAATTATATAAAATTAAAGATGAGTACATAGAATATTTGTTAGAATATGATAAAAATGTTATACATAACAAAAAAGAAAGCCGACCTTATGTAGGGATAGTTTTAGAAATAAATAATAGGACATACTATGCACCTTTATCATCGCCAAAAGAAAAACATAGAAAAATCAAAAAGATGTATACAAAATAGATGATGGAGAACTTGGAATAATAAATTTAAATAATATGATACCTGTATCTAATGATGATCTAATAGAAATGAATATAGAAACAGAAAAAGACGAAAAATATAAAAATATTTTGATAAGACAATATAATATTATAAGAAAAGATAAGGACGAAATATTAAAAAAAGCAAATAAGTTATATAAAATACTAAGGAAAATAGATAAAGATACATCCCTATATAAAAGATGCTGTAACTTTATAATGTTAGAGGAGAAAGTAAAAGAATATTTAAAATAGAAACAGATAAATTATTAGTAAATGTAAAAGAAAATACATTGATAAAAGTAAAAAAATAATATATAATATAAAGGTATTAAAATTTCCGTGCTAGCTGGGGAATTAGCGGTACCCTGTTGCCAACAACCCGCTATAGTTGGAGTGATGTTTGTGCTAGGAGTATGTTTATAAGGTTGCCTTATATAGGAAATGTTGAGAATTAAGTCTTACGCAATAAAAACTTACGAACCGTGTCAGGTCAGGAATGAAGCAGCACTAAGTAATCATTTTTATGTGCCGTGAGGTCACTTAATTTGAGTGGAATACATAAGAAGCACTTATAAGTGTACTACAAATACAAATGCACGGATTCATTAAAAAGTTATTAGCTTATGTAAAGAGGCTAATTTTTTTTGCAAAAAAATAAAAAAGGAATTATTAACATAAAAATATAAATAGCTGTTAAGATGTGGATAAAAAAATAAAAAGCCTTAATAGGCTTTTTATTTTATAGATATTAAATTATATAAAAAATAAAAAGTAAAAAATATAAATAACGCCAAAATGTAACGGATAATAAATATAGAAAAAATATTTATTTATGTGACGTCCTTTTTTAAAGTTGTAATTACTAATAGGCATAAATGAAAACATAGAAAAGAAAATAAGATTAATAGAAAATGGATAAGTTAATAAACTAAAAATAGAAATATATAAAAAAGTAAAAAACTTGTTTGGACTAGTATAAAGAAATAAAATTAATAGAATACCTAAAACCCCATAATCAACATTTATTAAAAAACCTATGTAAGGAAAAACAGGAATTAAAAATAAATATAAAAAATCACGATTTTCGTTAAATTTTTTTAAAGAGGCACAAGAAACAGCTCCTAAAAATAGTGTATAAAAGATAATTCTGCCATGTGCTATAGATATAGAACTCTTTAAAATAAAAGTCCCTAAAAACGCAAAAAAAGATATAAATAAAGCAAAACCTAATAATGATAATAAATAACGTCGTAAATTATTAGTATATTTAATACCATTACCAATAAGGAATGCAAAAATGGGAAAAGAAATACGTCCAATCATTCTAAATGAATTTATATCAAAAAAGAAACCTATGTGATCAATAGTCATAGTTACAATTGCAATAATTTTAAGTGTAAAAAAAGTCATAAAATCTCCTAAAGAAAAATAAAAATAAAAAGGCGCATGCCTTTTTATTTTTTTGTAATATTATTTTAAATTTTCTGGATTTAAGTTTTTAAGTTCATCGATAACAAAAAGTCCATCTTTACGAATTAAAACGTCATCAAAGTAAATTTCACCACCGCCAAATTCTGGACGTTGGATACAAACAAGATCCCAGTGTAAAGAACTTTTATTTGAATTACAAGCTTCATCATAAGAAGAGCCAGGAGTGAAGTGGAAAGAACCAGCTATTTTTTCATCAAATAAAGTGTCTTTCATAGGTTCTAAAATGTATGGGTTAACACCAATAGCGAATTCGCCGATATATCTTGCACCATCATCTATATCAAAAATTTTATTAATTCTGTCTGTGTCATTAGCAGTAGCTTTAATAATTTTACCGTCTTT
Source organism: uncultured Clostridia bacterium (assembly GCA_947313885.1). Classification (GTDB taxonomy): domain Bacteria; phylum Bacillota; class Clostridia; order Lachnospirales; family CAMZNU01; genus CAMZNU01. The sequence goes on from CAMZNU010000035.1 coordinate 2,433, forward strand.
AAATTCAAGGCGAATATTTTCATAAACAAAACCGTCACGTAAAGCAGGTGTATTATAAGAAATATAACCGTTAACAGAATCTTTTATAGGAGCAGTAAAAACTTCACCATCTGGTATATTAAGTTTACCGTCACAAGGAATTACAGGTATATCTTTAATCGAAAAAGTTAAGTCGGTATCAACACCTGTAACACGAACTTTATCAGTTTTTTTCATTAAAGAAACTAAAGATTCCATAGCACGACCCATTTTAGCATAATCTAAAGTACAAACGTTATAATAAAATTCTTCAAAAGCTTCTACACTAGTGCCGGCAAATTGAGCCATAGCACTGTTAGGATATCTAAGAACGACCCATTTTGTATTAGGAACACGAATTTCGCTGTGTAGGGGAGTGCTATAATGTTTACTATTAATAGCCATATTACTTTGAGGAACGTCGGCATTTTCGGTAATGTTATTAGAGGCACGAACACCAATATAAGCATCCATATCGTCCATACGTGGACATTCATATTTAGCCATTAATTTAGAATGAGTTTCATCAGTACCTAATAATAAATTTCTTTTTATACAATCAGGTTTAATGCTTACAAAAGGATAACCTTTAGCTTTATAAACTTCTTTTACGATACAGTTAACAAGTTCAATACTATCAGTACCGTGACCTTCTATTAATATTTTTTCACCTTCTTTAATACTACAAGAGTAATTAACTAAGTTTTTTGCTAGTTGTTTGTTTCTAATATCCATATTATAACTCCTTTTTTATATTTAGTAATAAGTTAGTGTCAGCTAAATTATATAAAACTATAAATAACTATTCAATAACTATAAATAACTATTTTAAAATTTTATGTCAAAAAACTTTTCACAAACTTCTTTAATGGCATCGTTGTTGTTATCATTTTTAGTAATGTAATTGGCGATATTTTTTAAAGGTTGAACGGCATTACAAACAGCAACGCCAACACCAGCATTTTCAATTAAAGTAATGTCATTAAAATTATCACCGACAGAAACAGCTTTAGAAATATCTATATTTAATTTATCACATAGAAATTTAAGACCGTTACCTTTGTGAGCATCTTTGCTAATAAATTCATAATATTTAGTAGCAGAATAGAAGTGGTTACAACTATTATTAATGTTAGTTGGTAATGATTTAATAAATAAATCTAGTTCACTACGTTCACCAGTAAAAAGAATTTTAGAGACGTCGCCAGTAAGTTCAGAAATTTCTATAGGTGGTTCACATTTAATTTTACCGACTTGTTCATAGTATGCCGTCATTGGTGTTAATTCATCTGTAAAAAGTTTATTGTTTTTATAGATTAAAATAGAAATGTTAAAATCTTTAGAAATTTCATAAAGTTCTTTAACTATATCTGTTGAAAAAGAAAATTCTTTTACAAGTTGTTTAGTATGAGAATTATGGATTAAACTTCCGTGAAAACCAACACCAAAGGTGTTAGGCGTACCAACACCAAAGGCGTTAGGTGTATTAAGACCTAATTGTTCTTCAAAACTGCTAATAGACGAAAGACCACGTCCAGAACATAAAGCTATATGAACTCCTTTTTCTTTTAGAAGTTTTAAAGCTTTTAAATTACCTGTAGAAATTTCTTGTTTATCATTTAATAAAGTGCCATCAATATCCGTTACTAATAATTTATAATCCATAATTAAAAATCCTCCTTATTTTAAAATAGTATAACATATATATATATAAATATATAACAATGTGATATATTTATATATAATAAATAGGGGGGTAGACAATATGTATTATGAAAAAAATATAAATAAATTAGAAAAAAAAAATATACGCGTAACTAAAGGGAGAGAAAAAATATTAAAAGTGATGTTGCAATGTCATCATTTCACACCATTAGAATTAAAAAATTTAGTAAATGAGCAATATAAAGAAATAGGAGTAGCGACGGTATATCGGACAATAACTTTATTTGAAGAAGCTAAAGTAATAAGTAAAAGAGTAGGAGTGGATAATATAGCATATTATGAAATAATTAAAGAAGAAGATGGGCATAATCATCATCATTTAATATGTAGCAACTGTAATAAAATTATAGATATGAAAGATGATTTATTAGAACAGATGGAAAAAATAATCTCTCTTAGTTATGAGTTTGAGATTAGAAATCATAATGTAGATTTTTATGGAATATGTAAACAATGCAATAACACGGAAGATATGAGAATAAAAGAAAAATAAAAAATAAAACATAGAATGCAAGATTATAAAAAGAAAAATAAAAAACAAAACATAGAGTATAAAACTATAAAAAGAAAAATAAAAAACAAAACATAGAGTATAAAACTATAAAAAGAAAAATAAAAAATAAAACATAGAGTATAAAACTATAAAAAGACAAATAAAAAATAAAACATAGAGTATAAAACTATAAAATGAAATAAAAAAAAGAAGATTTTATCTTCTTTTTTTTATTTCATTTTATTAAAAATAGAAAGTAGTCTATTAAGGTCTTTTTCAGAGGAAAAAGAAATTTCTATTTTACCAGTGCCGTTTTTTTTATTGGTTTTTAGATTAACATTACTGCCTAAAATGGAATTTAATTGTTTTGAAATAGAATCGAATCGTTTAACATAATCTATAGTGCTGGGTGTACTAAGTGAAGTAGTAGTTTTTTTAATTAGAAGAGATTTTATTTTTTTATCAGCTTCTTTAACAGATAGAGAATGTTTTAAAATATAATTAGCAGTTTCTATTTGTAAAGATGGATTTTTAATAGAAAGTAGCAATTTACCATGAGCTACAGACAAATTATTATTAATTATAAGGTGTTGTACTTCTTCAGTTAGAGAAAGTAGAGAAATACTGTTACTAATAGTAGTTTTATTTTTAGAAACTTTTTTACTTATGTCAGTTATTGAAAATAAAAATTCATCTTTTAATTTTTGATAACATAATCCTTCTTCTATAGGATTCAAATTATCACGTTGTATATTTTCTATTAAAGATAATTGCAACAAAGTCGCATTATTACAAGTTTTAACTATACAAGGTATAGTTTCTTTATTTGCAATAACAGATGCCCGAAATCGACGTTCTCCAGCTACAATCATATACTTATCTTCAACGCCCCTGACTATAATAGGTTGAATAACACCGTGTTCTTTAATAGATTCACTAAGTTCTATAAGTGCTTGTTCATTAAAATATTTACGGGGCTGTTCTTTATTAGGTTCAATTTTAGATAATAGAATATTGAGGATTGGTAAGGTATCAGAATGTTCTTTTGCTACCGAATTGGTAGTAATAAGAGAGTCAAGCCCTCTTCCTAGTCCACGTTTCATTATTTTGTTCCTCCATTTCCTATAACAGTTTTTGCTAAATCTAAATAAGCGATAGCACCTTTTGATGTAGGATCATATGCGGTAATTGGCAAACCATGGCTAGGTGCTTCACTAAGTCTGATATTTCTTGGAATTACAGACATGTACATAGAATCAGCAAATTTTTTCTTAACTTCTTCTACTACTTGTAAAGATAAGTTAGTACGACCATCAAACATGGTAAAAACAATACCCTCAATTTTAAGTTTAGAATTTAATCTTTCTTTAATTATATCGACAGTATGTAATAAAGAGGATAAACCTTCTAATGCATAAAATTCACATTGAATAGGAACTAGTAAAGTATCAGATGCTGTTAAAGCATTAATAGTTAAAGTGCCTAATGATGGCGGACAATCTATAATAATAAAGTCATATAAAAATTTAGCTTTTTTAATAAATGAATCTAAAATATATTCTCGTTTATCAGATGCAATCAAGTCTATTTCAGCACCAGATAAATTTATATTAGATGGTATGACAAAAAGATTTTCAAAATTTGTTTTTATAATAGCTTGTTCTATATAGCATTCGTTTAAAACAAGTTCGTACGAACTGTAGTTAATGTTGTACTTGTCAATGCCTACACCAGTAGTTGCATTACCTTGTGGATCAAAGTCAAGTAAAAGAACTTTTTTACCAAGAGTAGCTAATGATGCAGAAAGATTAACGGCAGTTGTAGTTTTACCAACGCCACCTTTTTGATTAGATATGGAAATTACACGGCTCAAAATATTCACCCCTTTATGTTTTTTTTAATATAAGTATATCATAATAAATGTAAATTTGATATACTTATATTAATGACAACATAAGTATATAGGAGGTGAAATGTGAAGAAAACTAAAATAAATCCAAGAATTATAAGACTAGGCATTTTAATTATAATAGTCCTCTTGTTTTATAATGTGGTAATTAAAACAAGAGGAGAAGTTATAGAAATATATAGTATAGAGAACTTGTTAGAAAGTAAAAAAAATGAATATTTATATTTTGGTTTATCTCGTTGTAAAGTATGCGAAGAATTAGATCCAATAATGGAGGAAATGGCAAAAAAATACAATAAAAAAATATACTACATAGATATATATCAGTATTTAGAGCATAGCGAATTCGAAGAAATACAAAAAAAATTAATATTATATGGCGTGCCTACGATTTATAAATTAGAAAAGGGTGAAAGAAAAAAACGCGTAGTAATAAGTAAGATAGATGATGAAAATATTAAAAGGATAGAAGAGTTGTTTAAGTAAATATAAAATTACAATAAAAGACATAATAGTAAAATCAATTCGATTCTATTACTATGTCTTTTATTTTTTTACATAAATAAAGTTATTTGAAATTAATACACTGTACATAATTAAAATGAAAAAATATATAAAAAATCAAATTTATTACAGTAGTAGAAACAGAAAAGCAGGAATACAATTTGTGATTATTTTAATGTGAAAAAATGTGAAGGCGGAACATCATTTTTAAAATATATTTAATAAATTTCAAAAGATATTAAGCCGACTATAAAAAACTAAGTTTGACAAGTAAATAAAAAGTGATTAAACTTAAAATAAAAAGGAGGCAATAAAATGAATATAGTAAAAATTAAATTAGATTCAATAGACAAGGTAAAAGGGTTTGTACACAAAGTAGCGGTAATAGATTCAGACCTTGATTTAGTAAGTGAAAGATATACGATAAATGCAAAATCAATAATGGGTATATTTAGTTTAGATTTAAGTAAGGAGTTACAATTAGTAATTCATACAGAAAGTGAAGTAGAGGCAGTAAAAAAGGCATTAAAAGAATATTTAGTATAAAAGAATAAAAACAAAAGGAAAGTTTAATTAGTTTAATTAAACTTTCCTTTTATTTTGTCTTTTTCTCTATAAGCAATAAATAAAATTAAAGCAGAGGAAAACCGCATAAGAGAATTAATTTGTAAAGCGGTGCTAGGGCTTGTAAGTTTTAATATAAAATAGCTAAAAATAGGTGAAATAGCTAAGGTGAAGTTAATGCACGTGTTATAAAGTCCGATATAAATAACTCGATTATTTTTAGGTGTGTGCTTTATTAAAGCGTCAGTTAAGCTAATAGCAATACCAGAGGTAGAGAAGCCACTAAACCCAGCAAAAAGAGTTAAAACAATTAAGTTAGGAGATAAAGAAATGAGGATAGTATTAATACTCATAGCAATAATTGCAAAAACAAGGGTGTTAATGCTACCTATTTTTTGAATAGTATTACTCCAAAGGGTAGTTGAAAAAAAGGCAACTAACCCGCCAGAAATAAGACTAAGAGAAAGCCAAAATTCATTAGTATTTAAAACATCTAGTTGGTAAATTGCGACTAGAGGCCAGCCAGATTGCCAAGCGAAGTAAAAACATAAAGTAGTAATAGAATATTTCAAAAAAACTTTATCTTTAGAAATTTCTTTAAGAGAACCCTTAAATTTTAAAGGTTTTTTAATATGATTATCGTTAAGAGGTGTAAGAGAGCGAAAAAAATAAAACTCTAATAACCCGATTAAAAAGCAAATAAAAAATAAAATTTTATAATAAAAAAAAGTTTCTGTTTCGGATGTAGGTAAATCGTTAAGAATGTATCCAGCGAGTAAAATTATAAAGGGGGTAATAAGTCTAGAAAACTTAGTTCTAATACTTATAGCTATGGAAACATTTTTTTCTTTAAAGACGTCACGGGTAAAACTTTGAACAGATGCTACAGTTATTTCTTCAGTAACTCTAAGTAGAGAAATAATAATAACAAAAGTAATAGCTCTATACTGTGAAGGAACTATAGGTATAAGAAAAATAGGTAGTAATAAAAAACTTCTAGTAATTAAAATAAAATAAGAAGTTGTTTTTTGGATACAATGACTTTTGTTAATAAAAAATAAGAACGGAAATAAAGTGAGCATAACAAAAAGTCCAGGTAAAGAAGTGTATAAAGTTATGTGAAAGCTATTACCACCAAGACGAGAAATAAGTTTTAAACCAAATTGTTTATAAAAAGTCATAACAAGTTGAGAAAACAAGCCGTACATAGTGAAGTAAAAATAATTTTTATTTTTAACAGATAAGTTATTAATAGTTTTAGCGAGCATAGAGACTCCTTATTTTATACGAGAAATATGAAATTTTATATAAGACATAACAGAAATTAAAAAAGCCATAATAATAAAATATTTATTATGGGGATAGTTATAAAAATATGAAAAACCAGTAATTATAAAAATGCTAGTAGAAATTAATGAGCTAAAAATAATTAAATTTTTAGTAGCTTTAGAATATTTGTGTAAGAAATAAGTATCAAGGAAATAAAAAAATCCGAGACATAAGAAAAATAAATAAGTCATAGAAAACCACCTTATAAAGTATATTTGTTTATTTCGTTAATAATAACATAAAAAGCCAACTTCTTAAGCCTAAGAAGGTGGCTTTTTATGTTATTATTTTTTCTTTTTTGCTTCAAGTTTTTTATTTTTTTTAAGTTGTTTCATTTCGCTTTTAGATTTCATGCCAACTACAGAAACTATGTAAATACCGGCTATTTCACATTTAAAAGTTTTTTTAACAGTTAAAGTGTTATAAACTTCTTTAGAACACATAAGTGTAATAATTTGAGGTCCAATTTTAGCTTTAATAAAATACATTTTTAAAAACTTGTAGTATTTAGGCATTTGTTCAGTAACCATTTTAGGCATTTGAACGTTTTGAATTTTGTCGCGTCGTTTGTCGATTATATATGCCGACATAAATTGTTTATTAGTGCTTATAAATTGTTGTTGTTCAGAATTTTTCTTTATAGCCCATTTATTAAGGTAATAAAGTCCAACACCGATAACACCAACGACAATCATAGATATAATAATAATATCACCAATACTCATAAAAACCTCCTATATTGTGTACTAAAAGCATTATAACAAAAACAAGAAAAATAATAAACAAATATTTAGTACAAAATACAAAATAAGTTGCAAACATATAATGAATAGTTTAAAATTAAGGAAAATATTTAGAGGAGGGATTTAAAATGATAAGTGTAAAAGAGTTAAGAGAAGATTATGAAAAAGTAGTAAAAAGCTTAAGTAAAAGAGAGGGCGAATTTAATTTATCCCTCTTCAAGGAATTAGACGAAAAAAGAAAAAATTATATATTAGAAGTAGAAAAGTTAAAGAGTGATCAAAATAAAGTATCGAAACAAGTGCCTATAATGAAAAAAGAGGGACAAGATGTAACAGAAGTTTTAAAAGAGATGAAAGAGCTATCAAATAAAATAAAAGAGTTAGATCCAAAACTTAAAAGCGTAGATATGGAAATAGAACAATTGTTATTATCTATACCAAATGTACCAGACGATTCAGTACCAGCAGGAAAATCAGATGAAGAAAATGTAGAAATGAGAGTAGTAGGGGAAATAAGAAAATTTGATTTTGAGCCAAAGCCACATTGGGATTTAGGAGAGGACTTAGGAATATTAGACTCAGCAACAGCGGGAAAAGTAACAGGGTCAAGATTCCATTTTTATAAAGGAGATGGAGCAAGATTAGAAAGAGCGTTATATAATTTTATGTTAGATACACATAACGATAACGGGTATACAGAATTAATAGTACCAGCAATGGTAAATAAAGATAGTATGCAAGGAACGGGGCAGTTGCCAAAATTTGAAGAGGATTTATTTAAAGTAGAAGATACAAACTATTACATGATACCGACGGCAGAAGTTCCAATAACAAATTTCCATAGAGATGAAATATTAAAAGGTAGTGATTTACCGTTAAAATATTGTGGATTATCTACAAATTTTAGAAAAGAAGCAGGATCAGCAGGACGAGACACTAGAGGATTAATAAGACAACATCAATTTGCTAAAGTTGAATTAGTTTTATTTGTAAAAGAAGAGGAATCATTTAAAGCATTAGAAGAGTTAACAAAAGATGCAGAAAGAATATTACAACTATTAAAGTTACCGTATAGAGTGGTTAATTTATGTACAGGAGATTTAGGATTTTCATCTACAAAAACATACGACATAGAAGTATGGCTACCTAGTTATAATAGATATGTAGAAATATCAAGTTGTAGTAATTTTGTAGGATTCCAAGGAAGAAGAGCAAACATTAGATATAAAGAAGATGTAAAATCAAAAACAAAACATGTTCATACGTTAAATGGAAGTGGTTTAGCATTAGGAAGAACAGTAGCGGCAGTATTAGAAAACTATCAACAAGAAGATGGAAGCATATTAATACCAGATGTATTAGTACCATATTTCAGAAAAGAAAAAATAGAAAAAAGTAAATAAAAAAGATGTATAAAAATATGTACGAAGGTTAATAATAGTAATGTACTAAAGAAATGAAGTACACAAAAATATCCCCCCATAGTATATTTTTAATAACTTAATAAAGAAACGCACTGACAAAGTGCGTTTTTTTATGTAATAAAAGAGAAAAAAGATTTTTTTTAATATGAAGTTGAAGATAAAAAAAGAGTTATAAACATTTATAAGTAAAGAGAGTTAAAAGTTAAAAATAAATGGAGAGTTATAAACAATTGTAAACATAGAATGTTAGTAAAAGAGGAACAAAAAAAGATATTCACTATGTGAATATCTTTTTTTGTTTTTAAATTTAATTACTCATTAGAGTTATTAATAGGTTTCATAGCAGGGAATAATAAAACGTCTCTAATAGATGGCGAGTTAGTAAGTAACATAACAAACCTATCTATACCAAGCCCTAAGCCACCACAAGGTGGAAAACCGTATTCTAAAGCTAATAAGAAATCTTCATCAATCATATTAGCTTCGGCATCGCCTAATTGTCTTAAACGTTCTTGATTCATAAAACGTTCACGTTGATCAATAGGGTCATTAATTTCTGAGTATGCATTAGCAAATTCACGACCTACAACAAATAACTCAAATCTTTCAACAAACATTTCATCGTAAGGAGTTTTTTTAGTAAGAGGCGAAATTTCTATAGGATACTCTGTAATGAAAGTAGGTTGAATAAGGTTCTCTTCAACGAATTCATCAAAGAATAAGTTAAGTATGTCACCTTTTTCGTGTCTATCTTCAAATTTTATATGTTTTTCTTTAGCGATTTTTTTAGCTTCGGCTGTATCTTTAATAGTTTTAAAATCAACACCAGAATATTTAAGAACAGATTCTGTCATAGTCATTCTAATGAAAGGTTTGCTAAGATCAACTTCATGTTCACCATAAGTAATTTTATCGGTATTATTAACTTTAATACAAACTTCACGCATAAGAGATTCCATAAGTTCCATCATACCTTCGTAGTCTGTATAAGCTTCATAAAGTTCTAAAGAAGTAAATTCAGGGTTATGTTTTATACTAAGCCCTTCGTTTCTAAAAACACGACCCATTTCGTAAACTCTAGGTAATCCACCTACAACTAATTTTTTTAGGGGAAGCTCTAAAGCGATACGTAAAAACATATCAAGATTTAGAGAATTATGATGAGTAGTAAAAGGTTCGGCACTAGCACCACCATAAACTTGTTCAAGAACAGGTATTTCAACTTCTAAATATTCACGTCTATCAAGAAAAGCACGAATTTCTTTAATAATATTAGAGCGTTTAACGAAAGTATCGCGAACATCTTTATTCATCATAAGATCTAAGTAACGATGTCTGTATCTAGTTTCTACATCTGTAAGACCGTGAAATTTTTCAGGTAAAGTTTGTAAAGTTTTAGATAATAAAGTAATTTTACTAACTCTAATAGAAATTTCTTCTTTTCTAGTTTTAAAAACGACACCGACAACACCGATAATATCACCTATATCATATTTTTTAAAATCGTCATAAAATTCTTCGCCGATATTATCTTTACCTACGTAACATTGGATTCTACCGTCGCGATCTTCAATATCACAAAAAGAAGCTTTACCCATAAGGCGACGTGACATAATACGCCCAGGAATACGAACTTCTTTTCCTTCGAAAGCATCAAAATCATTTAAAATATCTGATGAATAATTAGTAAAATCAAATTTTACTTCTTTAAATGGATCTTTATTTTGTAATTGTAAATTTTTTAATTTATCTCTTTTTATTTGTAGTAAGTCATTAATATCTTCTGTACTCATAATGTTGTCTCCTTTAAGTAACGTCTAAAATTTTATATTTGATAAGTCCAGCAGGTGACATAAATTCAATGTCTGAACCTTTTTTATTTCCGATAAGAGCCTTTCCAAGTGGCGATTCGTTAGAAATTTTAGAAGCACTAATGTCCGCTTCTACAGAACCTACAAGGTAATAAGTAACTTCCTCATCAAAGTCATAATCATAAAGCTTTACAGTACGACCAAGAGCAACGACATTTTTATCAATATGTGCATCATCAATAATAGTAGCATTAAGAAGTAAATGTTCAATTTCTAAAATTCTAGCTTCCATATCTTTTTGTTCGTCTTTAGCAAAATCGTATTCAGCATTTTCCGATAAATCCCCTTGAGCTCTAGCTTCTTTAATTCTTTGAGCTACTTCTTTACGTGTAACTACTTTTAAAGTGTGAATTTCCTGTTCTAATTTTTCATACCCTTCTTTTGTTAAAATTATTTCTTTGCTTCCCACAATAATACCTCCTGTAAAATTACGCATTTAATAGTGAAATTATATAGTAAAAAATATTTGAAGTCAATAAGTCGGATTGGCACAATCCGACAAGGAGGATTGGCACAATCCGACAAGGAGGTGGCACAATCGGAGAAGGAGGTGCCCCAATCGGAGAAGGATGTGGCACAATCGGAGAAGGAGGTGGCACAATCGGAGAAGGAGGTGGCACAATCGGAGAAGGAGGTGGCACAATCGGAGAAGGAGGAATTGTTCCAATCGAATAAGACAGATTGTAGTCGAAGAAAGAAAATTATATTATAGAAACTTTATGAAATCTTAAATACAGTTAAAAATAAAAGTGCATAAAAAAAGAAACTAAAAAGTTAGCTTCTAGAATAAGCATAAGTTAGCTTCTTTTTGGTATTCTATAGATTTTTTTTCTAATAATTTAAAGTCATAACAAATAGCTAATAATTTTTCACTATTACCGTTTGTACGTGCTTCATATAGAGAAGTTGCACGGGATTTTATTGTTTTACGATTTTTATTTATATACCGTATTTGGTTTGTTAAATACTCTTTATATTTTAAGTCATCAATATTAATGTTAATGATTTCAGACTCTAATACAGGTATCATATTAATTAAACTTACTACTCCGTATTCACCGTTCTTTATTTTATATGCAGTAAAAGAATTATCTTTTATTTTTTTATGTTTTTTTGGTTTAAAGCTTGTAAGAGGTGCGAAATATGTATGGGTATTTATTTTTAAAACAATACCTATGTATAGTCGTTTGTTTTTTTCCATTACTTTAGAATCATGAGATGCTAGAAAATCAATATATTTTCCTTTAATACGATAAAGCATAAGTTTGTTATTTTTTTTATTAGTCATAATATCCCTTATTTATAAAAAAAAGAAGACGTTAATCTTCTTTTTAAAATTATTAAAATAAAAAAACTTTAACGGTAGTTTTAAACCCATTTATGGTACATAAACATTTTTTAATGCAGTGTGTTTTATACAAGTCGCATTATACGGTAGCTCGTCACCGAATAAAAATAATTATATACTAATTATATGACATTAAAATAATAATCGCAACAAGAAATAGAATAAAAATTATTAAATGCTTATTATTAAAATAAAAACTTTAACGGTAGTTTTAAACCCATGTATGAAACATAGTATGTTTTATACAAGTCACATTATGCGGTAGCTCGTCACCGAATAAAAATTATATAAATTAAAACAATAATTATTTAATACTATTTTTATAATCTAAATAATGTGAATGAGATAATGGTTTATTAAGTCTAAAAAAAGAATGGATACGTACGTCATTATAAAGTAGTTCATTTTTAATTTTAGAATTAGAAGAAAGACGATTATATTTTTTGAAATTGCGATAATAATTAGATTTAACGTAATATGCAAGTTCAAAATCTAAAAGATTATAAATGTTGCCATAATAATTTAAATTTAAATTATCAATAGTTAAAACGTCCATACGTTTAAGGCAAAGGTTGTAAGTACTATTTTTATTCATAGATAAATCAATAAAAATAGCACCAGATTTTAAACTATGAACAGGTTCAAAAAAATCATTTTTCAAATAAATAACTATATCAGCGCTACTAATGATACTAGAATCATTTTTAAAAGTGGTAATATTTAAACCGTTATCGTTGTAAACTTTTTCAATTAAAGAAGAATGATCAAAAGAAGTAACAAGAGATAAATAATTTATGTGGTTGTAAATATTTTCTATTATAATGTTAGTGTGAACAGAGCCGTCGTCAATAATAGCAATTTCAATATTTTTAAAAATTTTACCAACTTTTGAAATAGAGTTTTCTAAAATAGGAAAAATTAGAAAACTCATAATAGAAACAGGGTTGGGAGTGTACATATTATGAGAGCATGGAAAAGAAGAGGTAATAATTTCAACGCCATCATTTTTTAATGTTTCTAAAGTTCTACTGAATAGATCTTGGAATAAAGTAGGGTCATTAATCATTTCATCATGGGTTAGAGCAAGCTTAATGTCTAGTCCTGTACTTTTACCTAAAGTAATTTCATTTTGTATAAAAGGATTAAACTTACTTATGTACCAATTTTTAAAACTATCAATTTTAGACAATTTGAATTTAATAGGAAGTAAATTTTTATCTATTACAAAATCAATTTTTGCAAACTTAACATTTTCATTTATCATAAAATCACGCCTTTACAAACTTTTTAATATATTTTATGAAGGTAATACAATAGTTATGAATATATGTTTAATTTTAAATTAAAGATTTTAATAATGTTGTAATTTCGTCAAAAGTCGTTGCTTTATTAATAAGGGTGCGAAGTTCGGATGAACCGTATAGACCTTTAGTGTACCAACCTATATGTTTACGCATTTCGCGGATACCTTTATAATCACCTTTATAAGTCATAAGCATTTCTAAATGCCTAATAGCAAGATTAACGACGTCGTTAGTAGATGGGCGTTGTTTTATAGTGCCATCTTTTAAATAAGTTAAAATTTCATCTATAAGCCATGGGTTACCGCGAACACCACGACCGATCATAATAAAATCGCAACCTGTGTAATCTAACATATATTTAGCTTCTTGTGGTGTTGTAATATCGCCGTTACCTATAACAGGAATACTAACAGCATTAACAACTTTTTTAATTATTTCTATATCACTTTTGCCACTATAAAATTGTGAACGTGTACGACCGTGAACAGCAATAGCCGATGCTCCATTATCTTCAACTATTTTAGCAATTTCTACGGCGTTAACATTATTTTCGTCGAAACCGCGACGTATTTTAACAGTAACAGGCTTAGAAGTATTACTAACTACAGATTTAACAATTTCACCAATCAACATAGGATCTTTCATAAGAGCGGAACCTTCGGCATTACGAGTAACTTTAGGTGCAGGACAGCCCATATTAATATCTAAAATGTCATAAGTATCGTTATCCATAATTTTAGCAACAGAGCCTAAAACGTTTTTATCACCACCAAAAAGCTGTAAAGCAGTAGGGCGTTCATTAGGATCGATTTGACAAAGCTTTAAAGTATTTTCGCTGTTGTAAATAATTCCTTTAGCACTAACTAGTTCAGTATAGGTGTAGCCAACACCAAATTCTTTACAAATAAGTCGATATGGAAGGTCAGTAATGCCAGCCATAGGAGCAAGGACTACGTTATTTTTAAATTCTATGTTACCAATTTTTAAAGTCATAATAATTTCCTATCTATTTTAAGTTTCTTAATTGTTTGAAAAGTTCTATTTATTTTCATCAAGTAATAATTCAATACCGTCAAGATGGTATTATTAAAAAGTTCTATTTATTTTCATCAAGTAATAATTTAATACCGTCAAGATGGTATTGAGAAAAGTTCTATTTATTTTCATCAAGTAATAATTCAATACCGTCAAGATGGTATTATTAAAAAGTTCTATTTATTTTCATCAAGTAATAATTCAATACCGTCAAGATGGTATTATTAAAAAGTTCTATTTATTTTCATCAAGTAATAATTTAATACCGTCAAGATGGTATTATTAAAAAGTTCTATTTATTTTCATCAAGTAATAATTTAATACCGTCAAGAGTTAGAGTAGTATCAACAAAATCAATAATATCAGTTCCATCAGAAATAATAGAAGATAACCCGCCAGTTACAATAACTTTCATATCGGGTTTATTAAGTTCTTTTTTTATTTTGTTAACGATATATTCAGTTTGTCCAATTTGTCCATAGATGAGACCGACTTGTAAACTTTCTAAAGTGTTAGTAGGTATAAAAGATTCGGGCTTACTAATTTGAAAAGTGCCAAGGAGAGAAGCTTTTTGGCTAAGGGCATCAGCAGAAATTTTAATACCAGGAGAAGTAATACCAGTTACAAAGTTACCATTTTTATCAATGACATCATAGGTAGTTGCAGTTCCAAAATCGATAATAATAGCATTACCACCATATTTATTAAAGCCAGCGATACAATTTACGTAGCGGTCGACACCTAAAAAATTAGGGTCTTCAAAGACATCCAAAGAAATATTACTAGACATAGTACAGTTAGCAATAATCGGAGTAATATTAAAATATTTCAAAATGCTATTTTCTAGAGAATGCATAACATTAGGTGCGACGCTAGAAATAATAACGTGTTGAATTTTTTTAGAATCAATATCCCAACGAGTAAGAAGATTATCAATAAATAATCCAAACACATCAGATGTAGATACGTTACTAGTAGCATAACGCCATAAGTGTAAAAGTTTGTCATTGTTATAAACACCAATAACTATATTAGTGTTTCCAACATCAAGAATTAAGTCCATAAAAAATCCCCCTTTTTTTAGAACGACTATTTATTTTTGAAATAAATAGAATACCAAGTTTCAAGATTATTAATAAATTCACGTTCGTAATTATAAATACGTTTAAGCTCTAAATTTGCACCGATAATATCGTAAGACAAGTCTCTAGGATCAGAGGTACAAGTTAAAAAAAGTTCTCCATCATCATAAAAGCCTAATGAAACAATACCTCTAGTTAGTTCAGAGGATTGTAATAAGATGCTTTTAATTTCATCGGTAATAGATGCGGGTAAATCGAACAATTTGTTATTAAAAAAATATTTTTTTGAATAGAAGTTGCTAACGGCCATGATTATTTCCATAAATTCTCTCCTTTGTAGTTTTAATTTAATTATAATATGTAAAAATTTATACTGCAATGATGAAAAAAAATATATATACAAACTTGTAAAGAACTGTATAATATAATAAAATGAATACAAAATAAAAATAAAAATAAAAGGAGATATTTATGGATTTAGAGTCAGCACCATTTAATTTAAAAGAGGAACAAATACATTGGGTAGACGGGATACTAGCAAATATGACAATAAGTGAAAAAATTGGTCAAATGTTAATTATTCACGGAATTCAGAATTCTAATAACAATTTAAAAAATGTAGTAAGTAAGATTCAACCAGGGGGTGTATTTTTAAAATATGATAAAAAAGATGTTTTAGAAAATACGTCAAGTACAATAAATGAATCGTCAAAAACACCACCGTTAATATGTGGTTCATTTCAAAATGGATACAATGAAATAATATCAAGAGGAGTGTCTTTTGGTAGTGAAATGCAAATAGCAGCTACAAAAAATTTAGAATATGCAAAAAAAACAGGAGAATTTATAGGTGAAGGTGTAAAAGATGTAGGAATAAACACTAATTTTGGTCCAAATGTAGATTTACATCACAATTGGAGGTCAGGATTAAATGCTATAAACACATATGGTAGCAATCCACAGGAGGTTAGCGATTTTAGTTTAGCAACGATAGGTGGATTTGAAAGTAAAAATGTTTTATCGATAGTAAAGCAATTTCCAGGTGATGGAATAGATGAAAGAGATTATAGAATGTTAAGTACTGTAAACACACTACCAACAGATGAATGGGATGAAAGTTATGGAGAAGTTTATAGAAAATTAATAGAAGGCGGGTTAAAAGCTATAATGGTTGGAAACATAGCGTTGCCACACTATGTTAATGAAAGTGGACCAGAAGACGAGTATGAGTATAAATTACCAGTAAGTTTATCAAAAGTATTATTGCAAGAATTATTAAGAGATGACTTAGAATTTAATGGATTAATAGTATGTGATAGTACGACGTTATTAGGATTTTCATCGGAACAAACGAGAAGTGATGTATTGCCAAGAGCGATAGAAGCTGGGTGCGATATGATAGTATGCTCGAAAGATTATATAAAGGATTATGTATATATATTACAAGGAATAAAAAAAGGGTTAATAAGTATAGAAAAAATAAATGAATCAGTAAGAAGAATATTAGCAACAAAAGCATCAATAGGTTTAGGGAAAGTCAAAGACGCATCTGAAAAAAATATGAATATAAGCTACGACATAAGAAAGCATATATCTTTATCAAAAAGCATTGCAGATGATGGAATAACATTAGTAAAAGATTATCAAAAGATATTACCATTATCTGAGAAGTATAAAAAAATATTAATAGTTACGGCAAATAACAAAAACGAAGGAACAGAAAGGTCAAAAAATGCAATAAAATTATTAAGATTAAATCTTGAAAACATGAAAAGGACTACAGAAGAAAGGTCTTTAAATAAGTTAAAAAATAGCGTATTAATGCCAGGTGAAAGTATAAATTCATTTACGGCAAAATATGACCTAGTAATATTTTTATTTAATATAAAAAGTGATAGAGCAGGAAGTATATTAAATTTAAGTGAAGAAAGAGATGTAGCGTTAAAGTCACCACTTTTAATAGAGGAAGTTCCATCAATATTCATATCACTAGCTAACCCTTATCATTCATTTGAATTACCAATGTTTAAAACATTTATAAATTGCTATAGTGAAAATAAAGAAACGATAGAAGTATTAGTAAAAAAACTAGTAGGGAAATCAAGTTTTACAGGTCAATCACCAGTAAATGTAGTATTTGATTTTTACGGTAATCCGATAGAGCCAGAAGAAGAATAAAGGAGACTTGAATGAAAGAAGAAGAAATAACATTTGAAGAATTAGGAAAAGAAGAAGCACAGTGGGTAGAAGAAACATTAAAAAATATGAGTACTAGAGAAAAAGTAGGACAATTGTTCATAATTGAAGGGTATGTAAAATTACAAAGTGTGCACACAAAAATAATAGAGGAAATTAAACCAGGAGGCTATTTATTTAGAGCTGGAGAAGAGATAGATATTATAAGTGCTACTGTAAATGCACAAAACAAATCAGAAATACCAATGTTCCTAATAGCATCTATAGAAAAAGGTGGAAACGGGATATATACAAACGGCGAAAACTATGGAAACAATATGTTAATAAGTGCAACAGGAAACTCAGATTATGCATATAAAGTAGGCAAACATGGCGGAATAGAAGCACGTAGACATGGAATTAATGCAGTTATAGACCCTATAGTAGATATAAATTATAATTATAATTCAATAGACACAAACATAAGAACTTTTGGAGATAATCCTAAACAAGTATTAGAAATGTCGCAAAAATTTATAAAAGGTGTAAAAGACGCACAGATAGCAACAATAATAAGGGGTTTTCCAGGAAACGGAGTAGATGGAAGAAATAGTAACATAGTAAAAACAAGTAACTACTTATCATACGATGAATGGGAAGATAGTTATGGAAAAATGTTTAAAAGTTTAATAGAAAAAGGTGTAGACGGCATAGTAGTGTCAGCAACGTCGTTACCATCATATATAAGTAAAGCAAAAGAAAACCCGAGTAAAGATGAACTTTTTGAAGCTAGTAACATGTCAAAAGAAATATTAGAAGGTTTGTTAAGAAAAAAATTAGGATATAAAGGATTAATAGTATCAGATTCTACAACGTCATCAAGTGTAGCGGGAGAAGGTAAAAGGAAAGAAGTTTTAACAAGATTAATAAATGCAGGTTGCGATATGCTTTTATTCACAAAGAACGACGAAGAAGATATAGAATATGTTGTTAATGCAGTAGAAAGTAATGAAATAAGTCAAGATAGATTAAACACAGCCGTAAAAAGAATATTAATAGCAAAAGCAAGAAGAGGGATAAATACAAATGATGTAATACCAAAAAATATACAACACGATGCAAAAGAGTGCCGAGTATTATCAAGAAGCATAGCAAAAGAAGGTATAACATTAGTAAAAGCAAAAAAAGGGCTGTTACCGTTATCACCAAAAACAAAAAAAAAGGTATTAATAATTAAATTAGCCGATAATAAAAAACAAGATGAGGAAAAGTTAAAACTAATAAACCAGTCTTTAGTAAAGATATTAGAAAGAAAAGGGTTTATGGTTACAGCGGAAGATGTAATGTCTGCAAGTTACGGTGTTAAAAATGCGAAAAAAAGAATAGAGGCTCAAAGGAAAGAAGTAGATGTAGTAATATATATAAGTAGCGTAGAGCCGTCTAATTTAAGAAGTACATTAAAGATAAAATACAATTCTTTAACGGGGATAGATACGCCATGGTTTGTAAAAGAAATAGATACAATATTTGTATCGTTAGGTAGTCCGTACCACATGAAAGAAGTTAGCAACATCGAAACATTTATAAATGGATATGCTTTTACAGATAGTGTATTAAAGGAATTAGGTAAAAAACTAATAGGAGAAAGCGACTTTACGGGAGTTTCACCAGTACATGAAAATTTCGATGAACTAGGAAGACAAGTAAGAATTCTAGCCTTAAATAGTAAAGAATTTGAAAATGAATTGGAAGAAGGAAAAAAATCTTTTTTACCTAAAACAAACAATACGAAAGAGGAAGTAATAAAAATAAAAAAATTTGATGAATAAAAATAAAAAAGATTAAACTGTCTCAAAGAAGGATATAATAAAAAATTATAAAGAAAGAAGCTGATTTCTGTATTTTACAGGATTCAGCTTTTTTTAAATATAATTCTAGATTGCTTTCCATTTTCACTCCCTGTTATAAAATATGGTGTGATACGTTTTACCTTTAGAATTTGTTCTTAAATTTTCAACTTCATTTTTGGTAAAAAATACTTTACTCATGACAGCAACACTTTATATTTTATTGTATAAAAAAAGAACCTATATAATAGACTTTTTTAGTGTCTATTGTAAGGTTCTAATTTATTTTTTGTACAGTTGTCTTTTTTATATATGGCTGTTTATAATGTCAATAACATTTTTTGTACCATTGCTAAAACTACTAGAATCCATAGTGTTAATAAAAACTTTTTTATTACGATAAAGCAAATTTATGTTGTCAACAAATGATTTATCTGTAATGTGATCAGTAGAAAGACTTTTACTGAAGCCTTTTTTTACGAATTCTTCGGCATTTAAAATTTGATCCCCACGACTAACCTTTTTAGAAAGAGGAATAAGTAAATTAGGTTTTTTAAGAGCTAAAAGTTCGAAAATACTATTTGCCCCACTACGAGATATAACAATGTCAGCACATTGTAAAAGGTGCGGGAATTCGTCTTTAACATATTCGAATTGTAAGTAGTTATCAAAATTTAAAGTAGTATCCAAATTATTTTTTCCACATAAATGAATAATATTAAAGTTGTCGAGATTAGAAATATTATTACGTAGTAGAGAGTTTAATTGGACAGAACCAAGACTACCGCCTTGCATTAATAAAATTGGCTTAACATTTTTAAAATTACAAATATCCAACCCCTTATTTTTATCACCTGTAAAAATTTCCGTTCTAATAGGAGTGCCTGTTAAAATTTTTTTATCACTTTTAAGTGAAAGAAAAGTTTTTTCAAAAGTAAGGCAAACTTTTTTAGCATAAGGGATAGAAATTTTATTAGCAAGACCTATAGTAATATCTGATTCATGGATAATAATAGGTATTCGTTTAGAAGCACTAGCAAGAACAACAGGTACAATAACAAATCCACCTTTTGAAAATACTAAATCTGGTTTAACAGTGTTTAAAACTTTAAGAGCGTCAAAATATCCTTTAGAGACTTTAAAAAAATCGGTGAAGTTTTTAAAATTTAAAGAGCGTCTAAGTTTTCCAGAAGATATACCGTAAAAAGGAATGTTAATATCCTTAATTAATTCTTCTTCTATACTGTTTTTACTACCTATGTAGTGTATTTCGTATTTACTACGAAGGGCATTAATTAGTGCTATATTCGGCGTCACATGCCCAGCTGTTCCACCACCAGTCATTAATAATTTTTTCATTATGTTCTCCTATATAAATTTACTAAAATTATAACATAACTTTTTTAATAATAACAAGTTTATCAAGAGGTTTAATTTTTGACGGATCGTCAATATCGTTAACTGATAAAATATCATCGACTGTTGTATTGTATTTTTTAGATATATCCCAAAGAGTATCACCTTTTTGAACTATGTAAATAGTAACACTTGAAATATTATTAAGTTCTTCTTCGTTAAGTTCTGAAAAAGCAACAGC
Source organism: uncultured Clostridia bacterium (assembly GCA_947313885.1). Lineage (GTDB taxonomy): Bacteria > Bacillota > Clostridia > Lachnospirales > CAMZNU01 > CAMZNU01. The sequence goes on from CAMZNU010000035.1 coordinate 23,401, forward strand.
TTCAATCACATCATGAACTTCGTGATTTTCAACTAATACGTTAAGATTTAGAGTTATACGAAGATCGATATCGCGGTCATTAATTAAATTAAAACTAGTATGTTCAACAAATGACGAGCTACTTATAGACATTGAGTCTAAAGCGCCTTTAGTTTCTACTATTTGGCTAAAAGGAGTAACACATTTAAAAGTACATAACGGATTATTATCATCTTCTGCAATATATAAAATATTAGTTTCAACAACGCCTTCTAATAAAACTTTGTTAGTAAGTAATGTCATATCATCGACTACACATTTGCTAGTAACCTCAAAAACTTGTAATATATTAGGTTTGTTATCATCAAGGGAAACAACTTCCTTAACAACGAATTGACTTTTGTTTCTAGTAATTAGTTTATCAAAAGATAAAGATTTATAACTTAGATCAGATTTTTTATTTAAAATAAAAACATCGGTTAACATAGATTTTTCGACACATTTAGAAAGTTTAACTGTAAGGGAAATAACGGCTTCAAAAGAAATACGACGATCTTCACCATCATCATCAGCAGATACAGACATAAAACGATCTTGAATATCTAAATATAGTTCACAATGAACATCATCAGATAAATCTTGGAAATCAAAAAAGTTTTCAAAAGGAACTTCATGTTCAACGACTTCTATTAAGCTTTCAGAAGATGTTCCTTTATAAAGCCATGTAAAATTTAAAAAACCAGTTACGCAAATACGATCATTAATAATTTTGATATCTTTGTTAGTAACTTTTAAATTTGTTTGTAAAAGTTCGCTAATATTAGGTGTTCCATTTCTAAGTAATATATGATCTTTTAAAACAATTTTATCGGTAAGAGTGCCAAGAAATTGATTAATGTTAATTGATCCAAACTTTAGCTGTGAATTATTAAGTTCATCAATGCCCACGATAATATCACTTTCTAAATTTTTATTACAATCGACAGTGACATCAACGATAGCTTTAAAACTTAATTTTCTGTCGTTAAGCAAAGTATAATCGATGTTAAGAACGTCCATATTAAAAAGGAAGTCAAAAGGAGATGTTGATTCATCAACGTTTAAGAAGTCTTCAATATTAATAGAAGTCGTCATAGAATGAATAGCTTTACTATCACCTTTAGACAAATATAATATTTTTAAAATAAGAGTACCTTTAAAATGAAGTTGTGCATCTTCTAAATCAACAGAATCAACGATAATTTCATAATCCCTTTGTAAAACCGAGTTAATATCAGGTTTAATGTCAGGGACGATAATATCACCTGTTAACATTAATTGAGTTTTTTCCGTGCCAATTTTTTCTCTTAAGTGTACATTTTCTTTTACTAAATTATAATCCATTTAAAAACCTCCTAATTAAATATAAATTTACGATACATAGTAAAAATTACTACTAGTAAAATTATATTTAAAATAAGAGGTACTTATGACAAATAAAAATAAAAATAAAATGTTATGAGTTTAAAGTTATTTTAACAGCCTTTGTTAGAACGTCTGTATAGCTAAAAGACAAATCGCGAGAAACATTATTACCATTATCAATAGTTTTAACAGTAAAAATACTAGGATAAGTTTTAGTAATTATCACATTGTGGGTAGTGGTACGTTGACGACCTTTACTAGAACGTAAAGTTATTTCTGTTCCTATATGCTTTTCAATATCTTTTTTTATTAAAATTAGATCTTTTTTATAATACATAAAATCAGCTCCTAAATAATTATTTATAAAGAGTGTTACCTAAAAATTAAAAATTCAAACGTATAGTAAAATTAAAATTTTTAAAAAGGATATTATAAAAAATGGCTATGTGAACAGTGTGTATGTTCACATAGCCAAATATTAAATTATGTGTTAAAAACACTAGGCAAAGAAATGCGCTTACGCCCACGTGTTTCAATTCCACCGTAGCCATCGAGACCAAAATTAGTAGTTTCAACGGCGTCAAGAGGAGACAAATAATAATTAATAGAAGAAAAAATTATTTTCTCTACAATAAATGAAGGGTCTAAAGCATGTACTAAAATACGTTTAGGACTACTAGCATAATTAGCACCAGCTTCAATAATTTTTTCATAACAAGATTGACATGCACCCGCTATAATAATTAAATCGTCTTTACATTTTTGAAATTCTCTAGCTTTTTTAACGCTTTCAATAAAATAATGAGAGTTTTCATAATTATCTAGATCGAGTTCATCAGAACCTTCTATAAAAGAATCATGCCCAGTAATAACAATTATGGCAGGATCATATTTTTGAAGAAGTTTAAAAATTTTTGACGGTTGTTCATGGATAGGCAAATAAATACCCATAGCGTTAATTCCAAGGTCTTCATAAGATTGTAAACATAAGTTTAAATATTGCATATCAGAATCTAAATGTAGCACTGTATCTAAAAAACAAGATTTATGGTTTTCATTAATAGATCGTGCATTAAGGATACAATTAATTTTATCATTAATACGAGAACCAGCTTTACAATCCAAAGAGTCACTATTATTTAAATCAATAGGATGAATGTCTTTTATAGTACACGTTTTAATAAATCTATATTGTAACCCTTTAAGGGTATATTCATTATAATTATTTATATTTATAATTTCACATAAAACATTTTTATTTTTCAGTCTGTAGGTGACTATATCGCCTTTTTTCAAAATACTACCTCCTTGTACTTTTATATACAATATATGTACAAGAAGGCTGTATGTGTGTAAAAGATAATTAATTAATCATAATAATTTGAAATATTTTCTTGCAGTTCAAAAAGGTAAGGATAAGAAGTAGGTTCATCGAATAAGATAACCTGTTCCATATCTTGGTATCCTAAATGTAATATAGATATTAAGTGTTCACCAATTGTTAGCTTATGGCTAAAAGGAGTGACACCAACTTTAACGTTATCAACAAAAACATCAGCTCCTGTTGGGATAGTATCAATAATTAAAGTAGCTTCTTCTTTTAATTTAATAAGATCAAAATCTAAAATAGTAATTTCGTTGTCAATAGTAATAGATTCTGTTCTAGTATCGTAGCCTTGTGCCGATAATTGAACTACATAAGTGCCGTATGGTAACATAATAGGTTCATCTAACTGGTAGACTAAATCATTAATCGTAATAATTTTGGAATCAACATTAGTTTTAACAGTTAAAGACGAATTTTTATTAGGTAATTTTAGTAGATCAAAATCAATAGGTTCATTACCATCAACAAAAATATCATTAACATACGTATCGATATTATCACCTTTAATTACTATGTGGTGAGTACCAATAGGCAAATCTACAAAAGATACATTATTTAAATTAATGAACGTATCGGTATTAATTTCGATAGTGCCATTTTCAACAGCATCTACGTTAGTAAAATTCAAAGTACCGTGACCGCGTATAAGTTTAATGAAATATAAGTTATTTTTATAACCTGACAAGTGTAAAATATCGGCTGGTGATATGTCAGATAATTGTAAATTACCTAAAGAAACAATAGTGTTGTTGTCATATTTAAAAGTATTATTTCTATATGAAATAGTATTACTGTTTACGTTAACCAATACACCTGTTGCATCGTAGTAATTAAAACCATCTTTACTTTTTTGCAAACTATGAGCATATAAGCTGTTTTGTTTATAATAAACAGTAACAGGTATTCCTACAGATAGTTCAGAAAAAACGATAATTTTATCGTACTCGTTGGATAATTTAGAAGTATTATCTACAATTAAAGTTTTTGAATTTAAAGAGTCAATATCTAGAACAGTTATAACTCTTTCGATAGGGTCATAACTAGTAATGAATCCTGTAATTGCAATTAGATCAGGATCGATAACGGTTTTATCATCAGAAAACCCGATATCATTATTATCTAGAGGTTGAGAGGCTTCATTTCTATTAAAAGGGTTAGGTACACTTGTTGATAGAACAGTTTTAAAAGCATAAATAAAAATGAATATACAAGCCATTAGAGCTATTAAAACTGTTGATATATAAAATAGAGTATAAGAAACCTTGCTACGCGGTTTAGAACTAGCATAATAAGTTTCATTTTCAAAAGGATCAAATCGCCTATTTGTATGTAGGTGATTTCTTTTATGTGGAGAAGAGCGACGGACACGTTGCTCTTTGACGTAGCTATCATTAGATGATGGCACATTAGTATGTTGCATATTAAATTCATTTAAAACTTTATCATTTTTAATAGAGCCTCTAATAATAGTTTTATCAAATTTAGTATTTTTTCTTTTATCCATAAGTGTTCTCCTTAAGTGCTAATAATTAATGTAATTGTTAATAATGTTATGAACTTTATCGACTTCTTCTAGTTTAGCAGTAGTCATTCCAAAAATTAAAGATTTATTGTTTTGGTAATGACTATTAACTAGGTCAAAATATTCATAGGGAAATAAGCAAAGTAGCTTGATAATGTTAAAAGTGTTGTCATCAATAATAAAAGCTTTGTTATAACTAGTTATGAGTTCATCAAAAGTTAAATAATCAAAAGATGAGTTATCAATATTTTTAGTTAAGTATCTTAGGATGAACTTAACGATATCATTTATTTGGCATCCTATAGAAACTTTAGAAAAATTAGTTATGAAGATATTATTATTTTTAATTAAAAAAGATTCTTCTTTTAAAGAGTTGTGGCAAAGGTGGTTGTTAGTAATCGAGAGTAATTCAATATTATTGTAATTAAGTTTTAGTAGTTCATTAATAGTAAATTGTCCGAGTTCTAAATAATTATTGTAGTTTTTAATATTGTATATGTCAAAATTATTTTTCTTTTTAAGTTTATTAATAGCTTTTTTAGAATTTTTAAAGTTTTCTAAAATAGTAGAAAGTTCGGCTGTGTTGTTAGTAATAATATTTTTTTTAAAAGTTTTAAAATCAACATTATGAGTAGCTTTGTGAAAAGTAGCAAGTTTATTAATAGATTTTAAAACGTGTTCGTTATTGTTGATATCAATTTCAGTATCACATATAAAATTTGATAAATAATATGAGTCACCTTCAAAAGAGATGAAAGGTAAATTATCTTTATTAAGTATAAAAGTAGAAATGTCATTAAAATTATTTTTGATGAGATGATCGATAACAACTTGTTGTCTTAAAATATTAGAATCTCCTTTAAAACTTTTTTTAAATTGATATGTTTGTAAATTAGTTTTAATAATATAGTTAACTTTTTTTTGTATAGTAATAACTTTTAAAACTTTTATATTGTAATTTGAATTTAAAGTATTAATTAATTTATTCAATTGAACCTCCTAATAGACACTATTTAAATAATTATTATTAAATATTATGTGAATAAAAGGGATTTTATGAATTAATTATATTGTTTTACGAGAATAGATAAGGAGTCATAGTTATTTAAATTAGGATTTTTAATAACATCATCTATAAGTAAATTTAAAATACGTCCAATATCAACACCATTTTTAACGCCTAGAGATTTCAAATCGTTACCATTTATAGAAAGGTCTTTAATAAAAATAGGTAAGTTTAAATTTTGGCAAGTGTTTAAATGTTTAATTTGTTTAAGCATGGGAACATTGCAAAGGTCGTTTAAAATATAAAACAAGTTATTAGTAGTATAGTAACCATATTTTTTGATTAAAAATCTAACGTCTGTATCAGAGTTAGGAATAGGTTCTAAATATGCACTTATTAAATTGCAAACTTCTTTAATTGTTTTATTATCGAATTTTAAAAAAGTCAAAAATTTCTTTGCATCGTGAACACCCATGTTGTAAAGAAGAATAGAATACCTAATAACTAAATCTTTTTTACTTAAATTTAAAATATTAATAATTTCGCCTAAATGAGTTTCAAGGTATTCGTGAAAACTAAGTAAATAATGTTTAAAAAGTTCAGTTTGTACGATAAAGCTAAGTTTATATATATGAGTACTTAAGAGCATTTTAGTAAATTCATCGCGAACCCGTTCAACGCTTAAGGAATTAACGAGATAATTTTTTTGCAAAATGGCATCATAAGTAGGTAAATCAATAGTAAAATCTAGTTGTGTAGAAAATCGAATAGCTCTAAACATTCTAAGGGAATCTTCTGTAAATCTAACAAGAGGATCACCGACACCAGAAATAATTTTATTTTCGATATCAATACGCCCGTTAAAAGGGTCAACAAAACCAGATAATTTATTGTAGGCGATAGCATTCATGTTAAAGTCGCGACGTTTAAGATCTTTGATAATATCAGTTGTAAAAACGACTTCAATGGGAGAACGATTGTTAGTATATGCTCCATCGATTCTAAAAGTAGTAACTTCATAATTTTTCTTATTTAAAACTACGGTAACTGTTCCATGTTCAATACCTGTATCAATAGTTTTTCCGAATAAATTTTTAATATGATCAGGTTTAGCGGACGTTGTAATATCAAAATCTTTAGGAGTGTTACCCATTAGATAATCGCGAACACAACCACCAACGACAAAACTTTCAAAACCGCTATCATTAAGTGTGTTTAAAATATAATGTACATCTTCAGTCAAATTCATTTATTCACCTTCTTGTGTGTAGTTTTATAGAAGTATATCATGATTTTAATAAATTTTCTATATATGAAAAAAATGTTGAAAAAAACATTAAAAATTTTTAGAAAATAGTTGACAAAAATAAAAATATATTATATTATTATGAAGTTGGAAGATACGGCGGGATAGCTCAGCTGGCTAGAGCATTTGGTTCATACCCAAAGGGTCGGGGGTTCGAGTCCCTTTCCCGCTATTTTCAACAAAATAAATAATATGGGGGCATAGCTCAGCTGGGAGAGCGTCTGCCTTACAAGCAGGATGTCATAGGTTCAAGTCCTATTGTCCCCATAGCAAAGTCTAGTGCAGAAATGTATCTAGGCTTTTTTTGTAAATAAATTTAAAAAATAAGGGAGATTAAAATGAAAAAAGAAATAGAATACAGAGAGATAAAGTTAGATGAATGTAATGAAAAGTTATTAAAAAATTTTATAAGGTATCAAAAGATAGAAAAAAGTTTAAAGCCAGTTGAAGGTGGTTATGAAGAAATAAATAAAAGTTATGTAATAGATTGGGATGAGACGGATAGAAAAAACTTTCTTCAATTTTTTAAAGAAAGGTTAATGTATGGAAATGTATTTGTTGGGGCATTTAATAGAGGTGAGTTAAAAGGGTTAATGTTATTAGAAAACAAAATGTATGGAGAAAAATCAAGATATATAAATTTATGTAAGTTATACGTGTCAAATGATTTTAGGGGACGCGGAATAGGTAAAAAATTATTTAATATAGCATTAGAAGAAAGTAAAAAATTAGATGGTGAAAAAATGTTTATTTCAGCGGGATCGTCAGTAGACACGATGAAATTTTATGAGAGACAAGGGTGTGTAAAAGCATTAGAAGTAATAAAAGAATATGAATATGAATGTATACCAGATTGTCCTATAGAGATAACGTTGTAAATAACGAAAGAAAATAATAAAAGGCATAAACTTGTATTTAATAAAATACATTATATAGATAAATAAAAGACTATGGGGGTAAAAAAATGAGTGGATATAAAAGAGTAAGTATAAACATGGTAGAAGATAATAGGAGATATGGTATAGACAATAAAAAAGTATTTGGAAGTTGCGTGTTAGAAGAAAAAGATAATGAAAATAAAATAATAGTAAAAATCGAAAACCTAAAAAAAGAATTTGCCTATAACATATATGCTATATTTGTAAAAAAAGGACAATACATAGGTGTAGACGTGGGGAAAATAGAAAGTAAAAATAATAGACATCAATTTAGAAGAGTAATAAAAAATGGTGTATTAGAAGATGAATTTAAAGTAACAGATATTTTAGCAATAATAGTAGGAGTCAAAGTGGAAACAGCTATTGAAACTGTACTTGAAGGGTTTGTAAATAAAACGATCAGATACAAGGAAAATTTCTCTATTCATAAAAATGCAAATAGTTTAGTTGAAAATGATGCGAAAAAAGCAAAAGATTTGACGAAAAGTGAGAAAGTAAAACAAGAAGAAATAAAACAAGAAGAAATAAAACAAGAAGAAGTAAAACAAGAAGAAATAAAACAAGAAGAAGTAAAACAAGAAGAAGTAAAACAAGAAGTAATAAAACAAGAAGAAGTAAAGCAAGAAGTAATAAAACAAGAAGAAGTAAAGCAAGAAGAAATAAAACAAGAAGTAAAACAAGAAGAAGTAAAACAAAAAAGGACACTATCAGAAATAATATTAGAGCAAGAAGAAAAATCAAAGGAAATGGATAAGAGAGAAAACTTTTTAAAAGAGCTTACAGAGGAAAACGAAAATGAAAACAAACTTGAGACGATAGCAAGCAAATTTAAAGAAGAGTATGATGAGATAATGGAAATTAAAACAGGAGAACAAAGTGAATCAAAAACGTCAGTTTTACGAGTAGATGATAAAGATCCAAAAGAAAATTTAAAATATTTATTTAAATATGGAAATAAAATAGAGCCGTTTAAAAACCAAAAAAGAGAAGTTAAATGGATTACGATAAAACTAGAAGATTTATCAGCGATATATAATAACTGTTGGCAAAAAAGAAATAATATAGTGTTATTAGAAGGATATAAAAAATATAAACATTTGATGTTAGGAAAGTATGACGAAGATGGAGAAGAACAATATATATTAGGAATACCAAATAAGTACGATGAAGAAGATAAAGAAGTAGTAATAAAAATAGGTGGCGTACAGTATAGAGAAGTAGATAGCGAAGAAATGAAAAATGTATGCCCAGGATATTGGCTTATATTAGTAAGCAATTAGAGGGGATAGAATAAACCAGCTAGTTTATAACTATATGAAAAAACCTTGACAAGTAAAATAAAAGAGGATAATGTAATAAGTGTAAGCAATAATTAATTACCGCTACTTATGTTTATACTAACTAATAAATGGTTATAATAAATAAAAAAGCTATTTACCCTCGGCAAAGGGCAAATAGCCTAGTGGAATTAAAATACAGTATGGATTGTATGTCTTAATTAATCCAAAGAACAACTCTCAGCTTAAGAGGAGTTGTTCTTTTTTTTCTGTACTTTAAACATCAA
>CAMZNU010000036.1 GCA_947313885.1 uncultured Clostridia bacterium
CTAGAAAGATTTGATGAAATTAAAAAGGAGCATAACATTCCTACACAAATATGTGTATTAGCCCATGTATCTACACAAATGGAAGCTATAAAAAAAGGAGCACCAGCGGATTTAATATTCCAAAGTATAGCGGGAAGTGAAAAAGGGAATGAAGCATTTGGAATAGATGCAAAAATGATAGAAGATGCGAGACAATTAGCATTAAAAGAGGGTACATCAGCAGGACCGAATGTAATGTATTTTGAAACGGGACAAGGTTCTGAGTTATCAGCAGATGCACATAATGGAATTGATCAAGTTACGATGGAATCAAGATGTTATGGATTTGCACAAAAATACGATCCATTTATAGTAAATACGGTAGTTGGGTTTATAGGACCAGAATATTTATATAATAGCAAACAAGTAACGCGAGCGGGATTAGAAGATCACTTTATGGGGAAACTACATGGTTTATCAATGGGAGTTGACGTATGTTATACAAACCATATGAAAGCAGATCAGAATGATATAGAAAACTTAGCGATGTTATTAACAAATGCGGGATGTAACTTTTTTATGGGAGTGCCAGTGGGAGATGATATTATGTTAAATTATCAAACTACAGGGTATCACGATATACAAACATTAAGAGAAATATCAAATAAAACGCCGATAAAAGAATTTAATGATTGGTTAGAAGAAAAGGGTATAAGAGAAAAAGGTAAATTAACTCAAAAAGGTGGAGATGGTTCGATTTTTTTATAGAAGGAGGAGAATATGGTAACGGAAAAAGAGTTAAAAGAAATAATATCGAAAGTGTTAGGCGAGATAGGCACGACAACGAAAACAGAAGAAGTAAAAAAGTGTAGAAATGAAATATCAGATGGAATTATAGAAGATATAACAAAAGATGAAATAAAAGATATTTATGAAGTTAAAAACAGTGTAAATAAAGCTGAGTTTTTAAAATACAAAAAAAATACTCCAGCAAGAGTAGGGGCGTCAAGAGCGGGTTCAAGATATACTACAAAAACGTCATTAAGATTTAAGGCAGATCATGCAGCGGCAATAGACGCGGTATTTAGTGATGTAGGAGAAAACTTTTTAGAAGATAATGACTTATTTAAAGTAGAGACAATGTGTAAAACGAGAGATGAATATTTAACAAGACCAGATTTAGGGAGAAAGATATCTAAGGAAGGGATAGAATTAATAAAAGATAAATGTAAAAAATCACCAACGGTACAAATATATGTAGCAGATGGATTAAGTACAACAGCAATAGAAGCGAATATAAAAAATACGTTACCATCATTATTAAATGGACTTAAAAGTTATGGAATAGAAGTAGGGACACCATTCTTTCTAAACTATGGAAGAGTTGGTTCATCAGATGAGGTTACAGAAATAGTGGGATCTACGTTAACATGTTTATTAATAGGAGAGAGACCAGGGTTAGCGACGGCAGAAAGTATGAGTGCATATATAACATATAAAGGTTATATAGGAATACCAGAAGCTAAAAGAACGGTAGTATCTAATA
>CAMZNU010000037.1 GCA_947313885.1 uncultured Clostridia bacterium
AGTGTTTCTAAATATTATGTAGAGTATATGAGTATCAATATACTCTGTTTTGCGTACAATAAAAAACGTATGAGTTTTAAAAATAAAAAGTTGAAATGAAAAATAAAAATAAAAAAATCGAATTAAAGCTTGACACAAACAAATTTATAATAAATTTGCAAATATATTGTATAAATGTTAGTATAATAGATTATATAAGTAAGTTTAAATATAGAAGTTTTATTTTATAAGGAGAAAAAATGAAAAAAGGAATGACAGAAAAATTTGCCTCAAAATTAGGAATAATAACCGCAACAGCGGGAAGTGCTATCGGACTAGGAAATATATGGGGATTCCCATATAAGGTAGGTGCAAATGGCGGAAGTTTTTTTATACTTATATACATTTTTTTCACAGTATATCTTGGATTACCATTAATGATATCTGAGTTTATTATAGGGAAAAATGGAGAAAGGGATACTATAACATCCTTTGAAAAGTTGTCATCAAGAAAATTGCCATTTAAATTAATAGGGGTAGTAGGGGTTCTAAACTCATATTTAATTTTAATATTTTATTCAGTAGTTGCTGGATGGTCAGTAGTATACTTATTAGAAGGAATAGTAAATGGTTATTCGGAGTATAGTGCACAAAATTCCCCGTTTATATTTAATGGAATAATAAAAAATTTTAAAATATCTACATCAGGTCAAATTATATTCATGACAAGTGTTGTAATTATATTACTGAAAGGTGTACAAGCTGGTATAGAGAACATTAGTAGAATATTAATGCCAATATTACTTGCTGTAATAATAGCACTAGTTATACATGGATTAACATTAAGTGGTGCTAGGGAAGCGTACAGATTTTTGTTGAAACCAAATTTAGATATTATAGAGTCAAAACCACTAAGCGTTGCAAGCGTAGCAATGACACAAGTATTTTTTTCATTGTCATTAGGTGTAGGAGTTATAACAACATACGGTGCATATGTAGATAAAAAAACAGATATAGTAGAGATATCTAAAAAAGTAATTTTGGCTGATACAACAATAGCTATTTTAGCAGGATTTGCGATATTTCCAATAGTGTTCACAGCAGGAATAACACCATCAGGTGGTCCAGGACTTATGTTCGTAAGTTTACCAATAGGATTTAGTTTAATGCCAAATATTGCAGGAAGAATACTAGGTATTTTATTTTTTGGTTCACTACTCGTTGCGGCAATAACATCAGGCGTAGGATTTTTAGAAAGTGTAGTTTCTGTATTAAATATGCGATATAAGATTGGAAGAAAAAAAGCAGTTATTTTATCTGGGGTAGTTATATTTATAATGGGTTTGACAGCACAATTAGCATTCGACATAGGAATACCATTTTTAAATTGGACTGGTGAAGTAACGTTATTAGATCAAGTAAATAAATTAACAATAAAAATTTTAACTCCGATTACAGCATTTTGTATAGCAATATTTGTAGGATATAGATTAAAATATGAATATATAAGAAAAGAATTTAAATATAAAAATGATGCGAAAATTTTTCATATTTATGTTAAATATGTCGTACCAATTTTAATTTTAATATTAGCAATAAGAGGAATATTAGATCTAAACCTAGTGTAAAATAAAAAAGCCGTTAGGCTTTTTTATTTTGGGCAAAACAATCCCCACCAAAATGGTTGACATTAAAAAAGAAAGGTGATATATTTATAATGAAGATTGTAGAAAGGAGGTCACATGAAAATATCAACGAAAGGAAGATATGGACTAAAAGCGTTTATGTATATAGTAGATAATGAAAATGAAATAGTATCATTAAGGTCTATATCAGAAAAAATAAAAGTATCAGAAGGTTATTTAGAAAGGTTAATATCAGCACTTAAAAAAGATAAGTTTGTAATAAGTGTTAGAGGAGCTAAAGGTGGATATAAAATAAATTGCGATATAAATAAAACATCAGTAGGAGATATATTAAGAAGTTTAGAAGGATCATTAGCGCCTGTTGAATGTGTAGTAGATGATGGAATTACATGCGGCGATGGAAGTTGTTATAAATGCAACACTAAGGACGTATGGATACAGTTGTTCGAAAAAATAAATGAATTAATAGATAGTATAATGATAGTTGACCTCATGAAAGGAAAATAAAATGAAAATATATTTAGACAATGCAGCAACGACAAAAGTTAGAGAAGAAGTTTTAGAAAAAATGATACATGTATTAAAAGACGAGTATGGAAATCCGTCTAGTTTATATAATATAGGAAGAAAAGCAAAAAGTTATTTAGATGAGGCAAGAGACGAAGCAAGTAAAATATTAAATTGTGAAAGTAAAGAAATATATTTTACAAGTGGAGGGACAGAATCGGATAATTGGGCGATAAAAGGCATAGCACAAAAATATAAAGATAAAGGTAACCATATAATAACTAGTAAAATAGAGCATCATGCAATATTACACACGTGTCAATATTTAGAAAAAAACGGTTTTGAAGTTACGTATTTAGATGTAGATAAAGAAGGTAAGATAAGTTTAGAACAGCTAGAGAAAGCTATAAAGCCAAGTACAATACTAGTGAGTATAATGTTTGCTAATAATGAAGTAGGAACAATACAACCAATAAAAGAAATAGGAGAAATAACGAAAAAAAATAATATTATATTCCATACAGATGCTGTGCAAGCAGTAGGACATGTACCTATTGATGTAAAAGAAATGAACATAGATTTATTATCATTATCAGGACATAAAATAAAAGCATCTAAAGGTGTTGGAGCATTATATGTAAGAACAGGCATTAAAATAGAACCATTAATACACGGTGGGGCTCAAGAAAGAAAAAGACGTGGAGGTACAGAAAATGTACCGAACATAGCAGGGTTAGGTGTTGCATTAAAATTAGCACGTGAAAATATGGAAGAAGATATGGCGTATGTAAAAAAATTAAAAGATTTTTTAGTAAATAGTATTTTAGAAGAAATACCACATACTACATTAAATGGATCTAAAGAAAATAGATTATCAGGTAATGCAAACATAACATTTGATTTTATAGAAGGTGAATCAATATTGTTATTACTAGATATGAAAGGTATATATATATCAACAGGTTCAGCTTGTGCATCGGGGTCATTAGATCCATCACATGTATTATTATCAATGGGTAAATTACATGAAGAGGCACATGGTTCAATAAGGTTTAGTGTAGATAAAGAAAATACTATGGAAGAAATTAAAATAGTAATAGAACAATTAAAACCGATAATAAGTAGATTAAGAGAAATGTCACCGTTATTTGAAGATTATATGAAAAACAAAAAAGGAGAATAGTATGTATACAGATAAAGTTATGGATCATTTTATGAATCCAAGAAACGTAGGAGAGATAGAAAATGCAAGTGGAGTAGGACAAGTAGGAAACCCTAAATGTGGGGATATTATGAAAGTGTACTTAGACATTGAAAATAATGTTATAAAAGATGCTAAGTTTAGAACTTTTGGATGTGGTGCAGCTGTTGCGACAAGTAGTATGGCTACAGAATTAGTTATAGGTAAAACTGTAGAAGAAGCATTAAAGATAACGAATAAAACAGTAATGGAAGCATTAGAAGGTTTACCGCCAGCAAAAGTACATTGTTCTTGTTTAGCAGAAGAAGCGTTACAATCAGCATTATGGAACTATGCACAAACAAATGGGTTAGTAATAGAAGGATTAGAAGAACCACGTGAAGTTGATCACCATCATGGTGAAGAAGAGGAATAAAGTATGAAAAAAAAAGTAGTTATAGGAATGTCAGGAGGAGTAGATAGTTCAGTAGCGGCATATTTATTAAAAGAAGAAGGATATGATGTTATTGGTGTAACTATGCAAATATGGCAAGAAGATAAAGAATATGAAGAGGATAACGGAAATTGTTGTGGTTTATCAGCAGTTAACGATGCTAGAAAAGTAGCTAATTTATTGGACATACCATTTTACGTTTTAAACTTTAAGGAAGAGTTTAAAGAAAAAGTAATAGATTACTTTATAGCAGAATATGAAAAAGGCAGAACACCAAACCCATGTATAGCATGTAATAGATATGTAAAATGGGAGTCTCTATTAGAAAAATCATTACAATTAGGAGCAGACTATATAGCAACAGGACATTATGCTAATATAGAAAAATTAGAAAATGGAAGAATTGCATTTAGAAAAGCTAAGACAGATAAGAAAGATCAGACATATGCGTTATATAACTTATCTCAATTTCAATTGGAACATACGTTAATGCCAGTAGGTGAGTATACAAAACCAGAAATAAGAGCTATAGCAGAAAAAATAGGTCTTTGTGTAGCCAATAAACCAGAAAGTCAAGAAATATGCTTTGTACCAGATGATGATTATGGAAAATTTATAGAAGAGCATACGAACACAAAAATTAAAAAAGGTAAATTTCTTGATTTAGAGGGTAACGTATTAGGTGAGCATAAAGGAATAGTATACTATACGATAGGACAAAGAAAGGGATTAGGAATATCTTTTGGAAAGCCAATGTTTGTCGTTGAAATTGATAAAGAAAATAACATAATAGTATTAGGTGATGATAAAGATTTATTTAGTTATGAATTGACAGCTACAGATATAAATTATATGGGTGTCGAAAAATTTGATGAAAATAAAACTATAACAGCTAAAATAAGATATAGCCACACACCAGCAAAATGTAAAGTAAAAACGATAGGCGATAAAGTAGT
>CAMZNU010000038.1 GCA_947313885.1 uncultured Clostridia bacterium
TGTTATTATTCTTCTTTCTGTTCCCATTGTTATTTCTATTATTGCGTTAGTTATTGGCTCTTTTCCTTCTTCTGTCCAATCAACAAATTTATTTCCTACTTTCGGTGTTGCTTCTAATATCACTTTTGTTCCTTCTGGATATTTTCCACCTCTAGTATTTACCGTTCCTTCACCTTTAGTATTTACTACTAGCGTATATTCTGATGTATCTATTGTTTTGAATTTTGCTGTAATTTTTCTTGTTTCTGTTTTTATTTCAACTCCTATTATTTCTTCTGTTGAGAAATTTTCTCCTTTTTCATACCAACCTACAAATTCACTTCCGTGATCTGGCGTTGCTACTAACGTTACTACTTCTCCTAACTCAAATTCTCCTCCGTCAATATTTGTTGTTCCGTTTCCTTCTACGTTTACTTCTAAGTTGTAACTCGTAGTTTCCACTTTTTCAAATCTTGCTTCGATTCTTGTATTTCCTGTTATCGTTACTCTGATTTCATTTCCTACTACTAAGAATTTTTCGTTATTTGTTATTTTATTACTTCCTTCGTACCATCCTGCAAATTCACTTCCTGTTTTTGCTGTTGCTACTACTGGCACTACTTTTCCTTCGTCAAACTTTCCACCTTCTATACTTACTGAACCTTCTCCTATAGCTACTACTACTAAGTTGTACATAGCTACTTCGTCGTCTGTTTCAAATTTAGCAACTATTTCACGTGGACTGTTTTCATCTTGTATCGTTACCACTATTCTGTTTTCATTTATAATTGTGTTTTCATCAGCTGTTATTTCATCTCCTGCTGGTGTAAACCATCCTACAAATTTACTTTCGAATTTAGCAGTAGCTACTACTTCAACTTTTCTTCCTTTTTCAAATAGTCCACCTTTTTCTGTTGCTAGTGTTCCATCTGATTGTGTTCCTAGTACTTCAACTGTTCCTTCTCCTTCTACAGATACTACTAAGTTATAAGCTGTTGTATCTATAGGAGTAAACTCCGCTGTTATTGTTTGCGTCGCCTCTGTAATTGTTACGTTGTATTTATTTGATGTTGATAAAACTCCTCCATCATCTTTCCAGCTTACAAACTCACTTCCGTGATTTGCTGTTGCTATTATTTCTACTTCTGTTCCTAATGGATATTTTCCACCTGTAGTATTTACTGTTCCGTCTCCTTCTACATCTACTATTAAGTTGTAGTTTGACACGTCTTCAAATCTTGCTTCTATTTCTTTTGTTTCTCCTGTTATTGTTACTGTTATTTTTTCTTTGTTTACTACTACTGTAGTATCCATTTCATCATTTATTACTACGTTGTTTTCATACCAACCTAAGAATCTACTTCCTTCATTAGCTGTTGCTACTACTTCAACTTTTGTTCCTTCTGTAAATTTCCCACCTTTTTCTGTTGCTGGCGTTCCATCTATTTGAGTTCCTTCTACTTTAACCGTTCCGTCTCCATTTGTTGACACGATTAAGTTATATCCGGTTGTTTTTATTTCTTCAAACGTTGCTTTTACTATTTGTGTTTCTGTTCCTATTGTTATTTCTAACGTATTTTCTGTACTTGTTGTAGTCACTCCGTTTACTTTAACTTCCCATCCTACAAACTCGTTTCCGTAATTTGCTGTTGCTGTTAAGTTAACTGTCGTATTTGGTGCAAATTTACCACCTTTTGATGTTGCTGGTGTTCCATCTGCTTGTGTTCCTTCTACTTCAACTACTCCATATCCTTCTACGTCTATTAGTAAGTTGTAATTTGCTATATCTATTGGTTTAAATACTGCTGTTATAGTAATTGTATCTTTTCCTACTACTACAGTGTATCTTTCTGATAGTGATACTTTATCTCCATCTAAATACCAACCGTCAA
>CAMZNU010000039.1 GCA_947313885.1 uncultured Clostridia bacterium
TATTCTAAACCAATTGGCACTCTACCGCTTAATAAGTCGACTTGTCCGCCAAATTCTAGATTTTTTAATTCATTATATTCTTCTTCTGTTACTTTATAAGTAATTAGGTTTTTATTTTTATCTTCTATTTTTATTTCATAACGTAATGACCCATCTTCTTTTATTACTTCTTTAACTTTTATGTCACTGTTTTCATCTACTATATTTTCTAGATTTATTGTTCCGTCTTCCTCTACTGTTATTTCTGCATCTTGATTTGTTCCACCTTTACTTTCGTCACTGCCTTCTACTCTTTCTTCGCTTTCTTCTCCGTCACTGACCTCGCTTCCATCTCCACTTCCATCTCCATCGCTTCCGTCACTGACCTCTCCATCGCTTCCGCCACTTCCATCTCCGTCACTGACCTCTCCATCGCTTCCGCCACTTCCATCTCCGTCGCTGACCTCGTCGTCAGATTCATCCTCTACTTCATAAGTTGTTTCTATACTTCTTGTTTTCTTTGTGTTGTATATAATATAATCATTAAATAATATATCGATATCATATACTACTTCTATCTCTATTTTTTCTTTTCCTTCTTTTATAAAGTTATATTCCAATTCATATTTTAAAATGCTTCCCTCTTTTGATAATAACTTCGTAGTTAATACATTATTTTTATCGTCTTTTGCCGTTATTTTTAATTTCGATAAATTTAATACACCTTCTTCTTTTGTAATTGTTCCTATATCCGTATAATCAACTTCTATTATTATAGACTTTTTAGCCTCTTTTTTTTCTTTTACATCTTTTACACTTTTTATATTTATGTTACCTTTCTCAATTGCTATTTCTTTCGATGTATCTTTTATTTCTACTACTACTTCCTTTTCGCTATCATTTCTACCTATTATTTTACCATTGTCAGCTATTACGTTTATATTTTCTGATCCGCTGTAAGTTTTTATTAACTTATTTCCTGTAAACGTTTTTTCAAACCCATTAAATATAACATATTCTTCTTTATTACTATCTACAACGTATTTAACATTTATTGTAAACTCTTTTATGTTTCCTTCTACCAAGTCATAGCCGTACACATACTTACCTGTTGTCTCTTCTGTTAATACTGTCATTTCTTTTGTTGCTTCATCTGTTATTGTTACTTCTACATTGTCTAACGTTAATAATCCTTCTGGTGTGTTTATATTAGTCAATTTCTCGTAGTTTATTTTAAATTCTAATTTGCTTGATTTACCTAATATATTTTTTTCTTCTATATCTAATATTTCAAGTTTACCATCTGGAGTATTGTAAATTACATCTTCTGCTTTATTCATTTTTCTTATTTTTGCGGTATCTTCTGTCCCACTTAAATACTTACCATTTACATTTATTATTTTTACTATTCCCTCTTCTCGCGTTAAATTTTCTATATATTCTTCCTCGTAACCATCTATTATAAATTTAATAGGGTTCTCTACTTCTACTTCTAATCCACTATCTGCAAGAACACCTATATTTGTACCTTCTGTATCAAAGGCTACTGTATTAACTATATTTGATGTTAATTCCATTTCTGACTCTGGTTCTGTACTTATAACTTTATATATATATTCATTTTCATTCTCTGTACTTGTAAACTCTATTATATTATTACTGTCTAGTATATTTGCTACCTGCACTAAATTATTTACATCTTCATTTACATCTTCATATTCAAACTTTATTTTACCTGTTTCTCCATATTGTACTACTATTTCACTTCCTGGCGCATGTGTTGTTTTATCTTTTGTAGTTGGTTTCACTGAAAAATTCTTATATTCTAAATTAATCCTACCAGTATTCGCATTCGGATGCTTTATATTTATTACATATTCTGCATTCCCCTTTGATTCTACTTCCATATCTTTTAAATATAAATTTTTAAAGTTCTCATTCATATTGTCTATAATATTTTTATTCACTGGCAATATAGCTTTGTAATCATAATTTAATTCATCATATATATATTTATAATTGCTTTCCCCTTCATTGTCTCCTATAACACGTTTAAATTGTAAATCATTATTCGCAATATTAGCTTTCGTTTTTAAATGTACCCCTTTTTTATCATTTGGCACATTATCTATATTTGGAAATCCATTTTTCCCATCTCCTATATACAACGTCGCTGTTTTATCTATTTCTATCTCACTTCCTGAATTTCTTTCTCCTCCTACCCCTAATCCGATTGTATCTATTAAAACTACCGATTCATCTTGTATTTTTATTTTTGATATTGTACTATTTCTTGAACCTATTCTAACACCTTTAAAACCAACTTTATTATCTTTATCATCTGACCTTAGTGATATTTTACTATTTCCGCTTATTACTATGTCACCTACTGATACTGACTTATATGTCCCATTACCTATAGCTACTCCTGACCAGTATAAACTCGCATCATACTCTGTATTATGAATATTTATTCCATATAGAGCCCCTCCTGATCTATTCATACCTATAGCATTCTCTCTACTTCTAGTATACAGTATTGTATCTTCTATATTTATACTTGGTCTACCCGGAATTTGTGTAAATGACGTATTATAACCACCACCAATAGCAACTACTTTACTCTGAGAATTAAGATAGTTAGCCATAGCCGTAACTTCTAACTTTGAGTTTCTAATGTCAATATAACCTATAGTAGAATTTTGATATGCACCTATACCCCCTGCATACCCTTTAACAGTACCTCGTACACCGTCTAAATATATACTATTAATATTTGCGTCTTCTGATACACCTATACCTACTTGTTCATATGACGTATGCATCAATACATTTAAATCTGTATCTATTATATTTATGTTTACTTTATTTCCTCTATTTATATTTGAATATCCTATCCCTAATAATCCACCCGTAGTCCTCATTGCTATTTCAGCATTTTTTATAGTTATATCTCCAACTCCTAATGCCCCTGCTCCTGATTTTCCTGAAAATCCTATAACCGCACTTGCTGTAGCTATATTAATATCATAACCGCCACCATTAATAACCAATTCTGTGTCTTTTCCTGGTATTTTTTTCCCTATAACAGGATAATGACTCTTCGGAGCACCTGTAACCTCTAACCTATCTACTTTATAATCCATGTCAAACTCTCGCTTGCCTGAATTCATTTTTTTTGATTTACTTGAATCTATATCATTTGTTTTTGATTCTATTGTTAATTTCCCTGATACTTGCGTTATTGCTTCTCTAGCACCTTGATTTAATTTAATCTTATTTTTTCCTTCTAATATTAATATACTTCCTGCTGGTAATAATATTGCCGGTTTCCCACTACCTGTAATTATATCTATTTCTTTTATAGTTACAGTTATTGGATGCCCTATATCTGATGCCTCTATATTTGTGTTCAATGGCGTTGTTAAATCTGAACCATTTAATATAAATTCTGTTTTTTTACCATCTGTATTATCAAGATATATAGTTTCATTTTGTACTAGTGATTCTAATTTTATTTCTGATACTCCTTTTATTATATTTATTTCTTCTGTTTTTTCTCTGTTAATTCCTAAACCTTTTAACAACTCTATTTCTTCCGTCGTTAATTTATCCCAATCTATTAAATCTAGATTTAATGTTGTTCCTTCTTCAAATCCTATTCTAATTAATAATTCTTTTTCTTCCCCTATTGCTTCTTTCCAATTTATTTCATATGTATTTGATATTTCTTCCGTTTTTTCTGCTGTTTCTGTTTCTTCAACTTCTGCTGTTTCTACTTCTTCAACTTCTGCTGTTTCTACTTCTTCAACTTCTTCACTATTAATAGCACTATTTCTATTTATATTATATTTAATGCTACTATATACAGATTCATTTGTTCCTATTACTAAGGTGGTAACTAAAGCTAGTGCTATAATTTTCTTTTTCATAATCTTTCTCCTTTCATATAAAGTATATATTTCTAATTAATTCATTCTATCATATTTTTCGTGTTTTGTGTTTATTTTTATAATGAATGTTGTTGCCTGTGATAAAGTCACATTATTTTTTATCTCTTCTACGTCTCTTTTCTTATTAAAAAAATATTTAACCTTAATTTTTTTGATGTATTTCTTTACAATAAAAAAAGCCCATATGGGCTTTTTTGTTTTTATTCTATATCCTCTAAATTTTCATCTTGTTCATTTTCTAACTCGTCCTCTTCTTCCTCTTCTTTTCTTCTTTTTCCTAATATGAAGAAAAATAAAGTTCCAAGTCCTGCTCCTCCTACAAGTCCTGCGACAATTTTACCTGTGCTTATACCTGTCTCTTCTTTGTTATATTCTAAACCAATTGGCACTCTACCGCTTAATAAGTCGACTTGTCCGCCAAATTCTAGATTTTTTAATTCATTATATTCTTCTTCTGTTACTTTATAAGTAATTAGGTTTTTATTTTTATCTTCTATTTTTATTTCA
>CAMZNU010000040.1 GCA_947313885.1 uncultured Clostridia bacterium
GCAGGTGCTGAAAACATGGCGAGGTTATTATCACAAAAACATAGCCATGCGGAGTGTTTCTAAATATTATGTAGAGTATATGAGTATCAATATACTCTGTTTTGCGTACAATAAAAAACGTATGAGTTTTAAAAATAAAAAGTTGAAATGAAAAATAAAAATAAAAAAATCGAATTAAAGCTTGACACAAACCATTTTCACCATAAATTGCAAACCTACCATATTTATGATAAAATCAATAAAAATCAACATAGGAGGAAGTTATGGAGAATACGTATATTTTTAATGATATAGAAAATAAGTGGAGAAAAAAATGGGTAGATTTAAATATAAACCCTAAAGATACAGATAAGGAAAAATATTATTGTTTAGATATGTTTCCATTTCCATCAGGAAGTGGGTTACATGTGGGACATTGGCGTGGATATACGTTAAGCGACGTAGTAAGTAGATATAAATTATTACAAGGGTATGAAGTATTGCACCCGATGGGATGGGATGCGTTTGGATTACCAGCAGAAAACCATGCAATTAAAATGGGAGTACATCCATCTATTGGTATAAAAGAAAGTATCAAAAACTTTAAAGAACAGCTTAAAGACATTAGTGCTATATATGATTGGGATAAGGAAATAAATACGACGTCACCAGAATATTATAAATGGACGCAATGGATATTTTTACAAATGTATAAAGAGGGGTTAGCATATGAACAAAAAATGCCACTGAATTGGTGTCCAAATTGTAAAACAGTTTTAGCTAATGAGGAATCTAGTGGCGGAGAATGTGAAAGATGTGGAACAACTGTAACGAAAAAGATGTTAAGACAATGGATGTTAAGAATAACTAAATATGCAGATAGATTATTAGATGACTTAGAAGATTTAAATTGGCCATCAAAAGTTAAAAAAATGCAAAAAGAATGGATAGGTAAAAGTGTTGGTGCATCAGTTAACTTTAAAGTTGAAAATAAAGAAAATAAAATAGAAGTTTTTACGACTAGACCAGATACGTTATTTGGAGCTACATTTTTAGTTTTATCACCAGAGCATAGTTTAGTAAAAGAAATATGTACAGAAAATAGAAGAAGTGAAATAGAAGCTTATATAGAAGAAGCAAGTGCCAAATCATCAGTAGATAGAATGGCACAAAAAGAAAAAACGGGAGTATTTACAGGGGCGTATGGTATAAACCCTATAAATAATGAAAAAGTAGAAATATGGATAGCTGATTATGTTTTAGCCGATTATGGAACAGGGGCTATTATGTGTGTACCAGCCCATGATGATAGAGATTTTGAATTTGCTACAAAATTCAATTTACCGATAATTCAAGTTATTGGTAATGGTGAAAATAAAAAATTAACAGAGGCATATACAAGTACAGGCGTTATTATGAATAGCGATAAGTATAATGGAATGTCTAGTGTTGAATGTAGTAACGAAATAATTAAGGTGCTAGAAGAAAAAGGAGTAGGGGAAAAAACTACTAATTATAAACTTAGAGACTGGGTATTTTCACGTCAAAGATATTGGGGTGAGCCTATACCTCTAGTACATTGCCAAAGCTGTGGAATTGTTCCAGTAGATGAAAAAGATCTACCTGTTAGGCTACCAAATGTAGAGAAATATGAGCCAACAAATACAGGAGAGTCACCATTAGCCGACATAGAAGAGTGGGTAAATACAAAATGTCCTAAGTGTAATGGTGATGCAAAAAGAGAGACAAATACGATGCCACAGTGGGCAGGGTCATCTTGGTATTTTTTAAGATATACAGATGTTAATAATGATAAAGAATTAGCTAGCAAAGAGCTGTTAAAAAAATGGATGCCAGTAGATATGTACGTAGGTGGTGTAGAGCATGCAGTGTTACATTTATTATATGCGCGATTCTATACAAAATTTTTATATGATATAGGAGTAGTAGATTTTGAAGAGCCTTTTAAAAGGTTATTTAATCAAGGGATGATAAACAAAAATGGAATAAAAATGAGTAAGTCAAAAGGGAATGTAGTATCACCAGATGAATTAGTTAAAAAATATGGATGCGATTCACTTAGATTATATGAATTATTTGTAGGACCACCAGAGTTAGATGCTGAGTGGGACGATAGAGGAATAGAAGGGGTAAGTAGATTTATTAATAAGTTATGGAAACTAATTACTACATCAGAAACAATAGAAGAAACTAAAGAAGTAGAACAAATTAGACATAAATTAATTTATGATATAACGATGAAGTTAGAAAATTTATCATTAAATACAGCAGTTAGTACTTTTATGGAAATGACTAATAATTTACAAGTAATATCTAAAAACAACGGTGGATTGAGTCAAGAAATGAAAGAAACAATATTAATTACATTATCACCATTTGCACCACATTTAGCAGAAGAATTATGGGAACTTATAGGTAGAGAAGATTCTATATTTAAATGTACATGGCCTGTTTATGATGAAAATAAAATGATAAAAAATACTATTAAGCTACCGATACAAGTAAATGGTAAAATGCGAAATAGTATAGAAGTAGATAGAAACACACCTAAAGATGAAATATTACAATTAGCTAAAGAACAAGTAAAAAACAATTTAAAAGATGTAACTATAGTGAAAGAAATATATGTTCCAAATAGAATAATAAATTTTGTAGTTAAATAAAGACAATAAAAAAGGAAGTAGCTAAGCTACTTCCTTTTTTTCGTATTAAGTGGAAATGAGGGGAATCGAACCCCTGTCCGTAAATCCGTTAAAAAAGAATTCTCCCATCACAGTTAGTTATCAAAACTCCCTATAAAGTAACTTAACTAACAAACTTATTTTATAGGTAGCTCTTAATGAATTATTTAAAATAGAGCAATTTTAAATAATTTACCTGTTAATCGGCGTTAAGTTTTAAGTAACAGGACCCTAAAGTTAACGACAGCTTTTATCTAAGCTGCAAAAACTAAATTATTTTTGTCGTTTAATTATAAACGTTTCAGCTTGTTAATGTAGTGGCTGAGGCTACAGATGGCTATCTAATTTTTCAAAACCCACGTCGAAACCAGTACATCCCCTTAAAGGAATTACTAATGTATTATATTATATATATATATAAAATACAACTAATATATTAAAATTTTATGTTTCTAACTTTAAAGTCTTTTTCAGCTTGACGCTTCATATCTTTTTTAGCGATATCTTTACGTTTATCATATAATTTTTTACCTTCGGCTAAGGCAATATCTATTTTAACCAAACTGCCTTTAAAATAAATTTTAAGAGGAACTATAGTTAACCCATTTTTAACAGACATACCTTCTAATTTGTTTATTTCATACTTATTCAATAAAAGCCTTCTTTTCCTTATAGGATCTTTATTATGAATATTTCCGAATTCATAAGGACTTATATGCATATTTATAATAAATGGCTCACCTCTATCTATGGAAATATAACTATCTTTTAAATTACATTTACCGGCACGTAAAGATTTAACTTCTGTACCAGCCAAAGAAATTCCAGCTTGAAACGACTCTTTTATAAAATATTCATGATATGCTTTTTTATTACGACTAATTAACCTATTGCTACTTTTTTTTTTCATAAACACCTCTAATGCTATATTATAGCCAACTAACCAATTTTAAACGTTCATTAAAATCCTTTAAATCTTCAATTGTGCCTTCATCATGTAGAGCGAAAAACTGTTCATTAAAATCATTTCCGACTTCTATACCATGTTGCTTATATAGGTATTGAATGTTGGTTTTAATATTTTTAATAACACGCTCTCTAACGTGAATTATTTCTTCTGCTTCTAAAATTTCTTCTCTTATCATACCCATTTCGATATCAAGATTATAGGCAGCGTCAGATGCTTTTATAAGACGTGCATTAATATTTTCTGGAATATTGCCATTGTACTTATATTTAAGCGTGTGTTCTATAGTTGACCAAAAATCCATAGCTAAAGTTCTTATTTGGATTTCACATTTAACCTTTTTAACTCCTCCATTTATATAAATAGGGTAGGATATTATTAAATGGTAACTTCTATAACCACTTTCCTTAGTATGCTCTAAAAAATTTTTTTCACTTAAAACTTCAACATCAAATTCTTCGCGTGATTTTATCATTAATATGACAGAATCTATATCTTTTACGAACTTACAAATAACTCTTATGCCAGCTATATCATTTATTTCATCCTCTATATGAAATTCAGATATAGGAATATTTTTTTTCTTACATTTATTAATGATGCTATCAATAGATTTTATTCTAGTGGATACAGCCGTAATAGGACAATGTGTAGTTTTAAGCATTTCATTTTCACGATAAATATTAAATTTCAACGCTATTTCCTTAACAGCCTGTTCATATGTTATAAAAAAAGTATCCCAATTTATAAGCTTCATATTATCCCCTTTACTAAACATTATATATTAATAATAACATTTTAAAGTTAAATTTACAAATAAGTTTATCTCCAATTTGTAATATAAAATTACATAAACTTATTTTTTGTTGCACTACCATTTAAATAATCACATTTAATACCTTGGTAAATATTTTCGTCGATCATTTCATTTTCTATTTCATCACGTATTTTCCACCAAGAAGTACTCCAATTTACAAATGTTGTATCAATTTTAGGCGCACGACCTATTACCCTTTGAATACTTATATCTTTAGATAAGTAACTTAAAAAGGTTTTAACGCGTAATTTATAATCTTCGACTGTGCCAATAGAAACAACGCCATCTTCTACATCTTTTAGCATTTTAGTTCCCTTAACTAAAAATAAACTATGTAGCTTTACAAAATCTATATTCAATGCACTAACTATTTTTGCTGATTCAATAACATCATCTAGTGAATCGTAAGGAAGGTTAGGTATCAAATGGACACAAACTTTAAAATTATAAGCTTTAGTATTGTTAACTGCTTCGATAAATTCCGCTAAACTATGACCTCTATTTATTAATTTTAATGTATTGTAGTTAACAGTTTGAAGTCCTAACTCAACAGTAATATTAATACCTGTATCATCATGTACTTTTTTCATAACTTCAAGATGTTCAATAGTTAAACAATCAGGACGTGTTGATACAGCAATTTCTACAATATCATCTATAACAGCACTACGAATATATTTTTCAAAATCCTGTGGGTTATTGTAAGTGTTAGAGTAGTTTTGAAAATATGCTATGAATTTTTTAGCTTTGTATTTTTTACTTATATGATCTTTATTTAATAATAATTGTTCAGGAACAGATAAAGTTCTATCGGAAACTTCATGACCTGCACCTTCATCACCACAAAATGTACACCCACCAGTTGCTACATTTCCATCACGATTAGGACAGGTGAGTGGTAGCCCAATAGTTAATTTATAAACTTTTTCACCATATTCTTTTTTTAAATAGTCTGAATATTTATAATAAGTCAATTTTACACCTCTTAAATTAAAAGATGACTATCATAAAATGATAGTCATCAAATATATACAATTATAATAAGTTTTTTATAATACTATTTACTAATTTACCGTCTGCTCTACCTTTTACTTGAGGTAGGACAAGACTCATAATTTTACCCATGTCTTTCATTGTAGCACCGTCAATATCATTAATAGCATTACTAATGATAATTTTAAGTTCATCTTCTGAAAGTTGTTTAGGTAAATAATTAGTAAGAATTTCTATTTGAGAATTTATTTTTAAAACGGCATTAGTATTACCACTTTTTTCGTAATCTGGTAATACATCTTTACGTTTTTTAAGTTCTTTAGAAATAATATCAAGTATTATAGAGTCGTCCACTTCAATTTTCTTATCTTTCTCAATTTGAAGAATACCGGCACGTATAACTTGTATTGTATCTTTCTTAATTACATTTTTCTCTCTCATTGCTGTTTTAAAATCATTTAAAAGCATTTCTTTCATACTCATAGTTTTCCATCCTAACTAAAAACTTTTACGTTTTCTCGCTGCTTCAGATTTCTTTTTACGCTTTACACTTGGTTTATCATAGTGTTCTCTTTTACGAACTTCTCCCATGATACCAGCTTTTGCACAATTTCTTTTGAAACGTTTAAGGGCGCTATCTAAGGATTCATTATCTTTAACTTTAACCTCTGACATTCTCTTCCCTCCCTTCAATGCTTACTTTTTTATGGCTATTTAAAACAACCACTAATGAAGTATATAAAAAAATATGTTATAAGTCAATATTTTTTTCAAAATTTTATTGAAAAACTTATTAAAATATATTTAAAATATGTATATTTTAGTTTATAATATAAAAATAATGTAGTATTTAATAAGAAATTATATATTAAAATGATGAAAAGGAAAAGTTATTATGAAAGATACAAATTTTAAACTGCAAGAAAAGTATATAACCGAAATAATAAAAATAAATGATGATTTTAAAAAAAAATATCATCGTAATAAAAAATTTCACTTGAAAACTTTTGGATGCCAAATGAATGCCCACGATTCAGAAAAACTTATAGGAATGTTAAACCAAATGAACTATGA
This sequence comes from uncultured Clostridia bacterium, assembly GCA_947313885.1. Taxonomy (GTDB): domain Bacteria; phylum Bacillota; class Clostridia; order Lachnospirales; family CAMZNU01; genus CAMZNU01. The sequence continues at coordinate 6,533 of CAMZNU010000040.1, forward strand.
AAGTACAGAATTTGAAATCGATGCAGACTTAGTAATATATAATACTTGTTGTGTCCGAGAAAATGCAGAAAACAAAGTTTATGGAAACCTTGGGCATTTAAAAAAACTTAAGGAAAATAATAAAAATTTGAAAATTATTTTATGTGGCTGTATGATGCAACAAGATGCTGTAATCGAAACTATAAAATCAAAATATAGACAAGTTGATGTTATTTTTGGTACTTACAACATATCTTCATTTCCGCAACTGTTAAGCACTAGTATTGAAACCAATGAATTAATTATTGATGTGTGGGATAACCATGGCGAAATAGTAGAAGATCTTCCAATAGAAAGAAAAGAAAAGTATAAAGCTAGTATTAACATTATGTATGGTTGTAACAATTTTTGTACGTACTGTATAGTTCCATACGTTCGTGGACGTGAAAGAAGTAGAGAGAAAAGTGAAATTATAAAAGAAGTTAAAGAGTTAGTGAAAGAAGGTTTAATAGAAATAACGTTACTAGGACAAAATGTTAATTCATATGGAAAGGGATTAAAAGAAAAAATAGATTTTTCAACCTTGCTACGAGAGTTAAATGAAATTGAAGGGTTAGAAAGAATAAGATTTATGAGTTCACATCCTAAGGACATATCAAAGGAACTTATATATACAATTCGCGATTGCGATAAAATTTGTAATCACATACATTTGCCAATACAAAGTGGAAGTAATGAGTTGCTAAAAAAAATGAACAGAGGTTACACTAGAGAAGAATATTTAGAAATAATTGATTTAGCAAAAAGAGAAATAAAAAACCTAACAGTATCGACAGATCTTATAGTAGGATTTCCAGGAGAGACAGATGAAGATACTGAGGATACAGTGCGTATAATAGAAGATGTAAAATTTACTATTGCGTTTACTTATCAGTATTCTAAAAGAACAGGAACACCAGCGTGCAATATGGACAATCATGTAAAACCAGATGTACTTAAAAAAAGATTTAACAGACTATTGGACGTGTTAAAACCAGCTTCAGAAGAGTTGAATAAAAACCTTATAGGTAAAAAAGTTAAAATCTTAGTTGAAGAAATAAGTAAAGGTGACAATGGTGTTTTAACAGGTAGAACAGAAGGGTTTCAATTGGTTCACTTTGAAGGAGAACCAAAATTAATTGGAACAATAGTAGAAGTAGAAATAGAGTCAGCAAAAACATTTTATATGACAGGAAAATTAATATAATTTATAGGAGGAATACAATATGTCAATGTATATAGAAAAAGCGAAAGAATTAGGTGAATTAATACTTAAGTCAGAACAATCAAAGTTATTATCAGAAGCTAGTGCGACGTTTAAAAGTAATGAAGAGGCAGTGGCTAAAATGGATGAGTTTAATAAATATCGCGAAAATGTAAGAATTAGCATGCAAAATCCTAATGTCTCTAAAGAAGAAATAGATATATTAACAAAAAAAATAACGGAAATGACAATAGAGTTAAAGCAAGATGAGGTTATAGGAGCTTTAGTTTTTGCAGAGAATGAATTTAATGGTTTCGTAAACCAAATAATGGGAGTGCTAAAAGATACAATAACAGGTAATCCAAAAAAAGAACAATGTAGCTCAGGTGATTGTTCGGGATGTAGTTGTTAAGTTAAAGGAGATTATAATGAGTACACCGATGTTGAGACAATATAATGAAATAAAAAGTAAATATAAAGAAGAACTTTTGTTTTATAGGCTAGGAGACTTTTATGAACTTTTTTATGACGATGCTAAGATAGCATCGTCACTTTTGAATATAGCGTTAACAAAAAAGAATTCTAAAAAAGAGGATATACCTATGTGTGGAGTACCGCACCATTCATCAGAAGGATACATTGCAAAATTAGTAGATGAAGGGTATAGAGTTGCTATTTGTGAGCAAATGGAAGATCCTAAAGACGTGAAGGGAATAGTTGATAGACGAGTAGTAAGAATAGTATCGGCGGGAACAGTTATAAATGATAACCAATTAATCGCATCTAATAATAATTTTATAATGTCAATATACAAACATAGCAAAAATATAGGATATGGAATATCTGTTATAGATGTAACAACAGGTGAATTTTTAGTAACAAAAACTTACGAAACATCAAACAAAACTTTCGTTGATGAAATTGCAAAATTAAAGCCTAAAGAAATTATAGTTAACGAAAATTTTGATCATTGTGGAGAAATACGTAAAATTTTCAATATTGAGTGTATTGTAAGGAAAGAGAATAAATATAATTTTCGTAAATGTAATGATTTATTAGTAGGACATTTTAGGTTGTTAACATTAGATATATATGGGATAAACGAAGAACCGTTATTAATAATATCAAGTGGGTCATTATTAGAATATATATTTGAAACACAAATGAATTCATTATTACATATTACATCTATTAGAAATTATAGTATTAATGATTTTGTATTAATAGATATTTCAACGAGAAAAAACTTAGAGTTAACACAATCAGTAACTGGTGATAAGAAGGGTACGTTGTTAGAAACACTTGATAAAACAAAAACTCCAATGGGAAGTCGTAAGCTAAGTCAATATATAGAAGAGCCACTAACAAATAGTGAGGATATAGAAAATAGGTTAGATAGCGTTAATGTTTTCGAATCAAATTATGTATTACGTACAGAAGTGAGAGATATATTAAAAAATATACGAGATGTTGAACGTTCATTATGTAGACTTGTGTACGATACAATAACACCTAAGGAGATCAATACTATAAAATTGACTTTACTAGAGTATCCCAAATTAAAAAAACTATTATTAGAAGAAGAAGATAAATTAATTAATGAATCTATAGATAGTGTAGAAGATTTTGGAGAATTAGTAGATGTTATAGACGGTACATTAAATGAAGAAAGTAGTTTATCTCTAAAAGATGGTGGATATGTTAAATATGGCTGTAATGATAAGCTAGATGAATATTTAGATATTAAAAAAAATGGTAATAACCTTTTATTAGAGTTGGAAAGTAAAGAAAGAGAAAGGACAAATATAAAAAACTTAAAAATAAAATTTAATAAAATATTTGGATATTATTTTGAAGTTACAAATTCGTATAAAAAATTAGTTCCAGATAGTTACGTTAGAAAACAAACCCTTGCTAATTGTGAGAGATTTATAAATGACGAACTTAAAAATTTAGAAGAAATAATTTTAACAGCAGATGAAAAAATTAAAAATTTAGAGGAAGAAATATTTATAGATTTAAAACAAAGTCTATTAAAGAAAATAGAAGCTATAAAAATAGCAAGTGAAGGAGTAGCAAAAATAGATATTTATCAATGTTTTGCAGAAGTTGCATCATCAAACAGCTATATAAGACCAATAATAGGAGCAAACAATAATTTTGAAGTAAAGGATGGAAGACACCCAGTAATTGAAAAAATATCAAATATAGCATTTGTACCTAATGATATTTCTATTAACGAAGAAAATAGATTATCGGTAATAACAGGACCTAATATGTCGGGTAAATCTACATATATGCGACAAATGACATTAATAATTATAATGGCACAAATAGGTAGTTATGTACCAGCTAGTTATGCACATATAAGTCCTGTAGATCGTATTTTTACAAGAATAGGTGCATCAGATAATTTAGCTACAGGGCAAAGTACATTTATGGTTGAGATGTCCGAGGTTGCAAATATTTTAAAAAATGCTACTAAAGATAGCTTTATAATAGTAGATGAAATAGGTAGAGGTACAAGTACTTTTGATGGGCTTAGTATTGCGTGGGCTGTGCTTGAATATTTAGCAAATACATCTAAAGTTGGATGTAAGACTTTATTTGCTACACATTATCATGAACTAACAGAGTTAGATGGTAAAGTAGACGGTGTAAAAAACTACTCTGTATCTATTAAGGAAAATGATGATGATATTGTATTTTTGCATAAAATAATAGAAGGACCAGCAAATAAAAGTTATGGAATACACGTTGCGGATTTAGCGGGGTTACCAGTGGAAGTTACAAGACGGGCTAGAACAGTTTTAAATTTTTTGGAGAAAACAAATACGATTCATAAAGATACACATAAAAATGATATTGTGCAATATGAAAAAGTGGAACAAATGACAAAGGAAGAAAAAGAAATAATAGATACTATAAAAAAAATAAATGTAAATGATTTAACACCTATGGATGCATTACAAGTTTTAAACAAATTAAAAAACAATTGTTAGTGGAGTGATATTATGAAGAAGATCAATGTATTAGAAAACTCGATGATAAATAAAATAGCGGCAGGTGAAGTTGTAGAGAGACCATTTTCAGTTGTAAAAGAGCTATTAGAAAACTCTTTAGATGCAGGAGCGACATCTATAATTGTTGAAATTAAAGAAGGTGGTAAAAAATATATAAGAGTTACAGATAATGGTCACGGTATAAGTAGCGACCAATTAAAGACAGCTTTTTTAAGACATGCTACGAGTAAAATCATGACAATAGAGGATTTAGAAACTATAGGTACGTTAGGGTTTAGAGGAGAGGCGTTATCTAGTATATCATCTGTTTCTAGAGTTGAAATCACAACGAAAACAGAACCACAAATTTCAGGATATAAGTTAGCAATACATGGAAATGAGGTTATTGAAGAAAAAGAAGTAGGTAGTACAACAGGTACTAACTTAATAGTTACGGACCTATTTTATAATGTTCCAGCTAGAAGTAAGTTTTTAAAAAAATCATCAGTAGAAACGTCGTATATAACGGAGCTTATAAATACTTATGCATTAGGCAGACCAGATATAGCATTTAAATTTATAAATAATAATAATATTATTTTAAATACTACAGGAAACAACAAATTAAAAGATGTTATATTTATGGTATATGGGAAAGATGTGTTGAAAAATCTAAAGGAAATAAATTATAAAAGTGGACATGTGAAAGTTACAGGACATATTGCAAATCCAATAGCTATTAGTAGAGTCACTAAAAAATATGGGACATTTTTTTTAAATGGTAGATATATAAAAAGTGAATTAATGTTAAGTGCTATTTTAAATGGTGTAGCAGATAAACTTATGACAAGAAAATTCCCATTGTTTGTTATAAATGTTGAAATTGATCCGCGGGAAGTTGATGTTAATGTACATCCAACAAAATTAGAGGTTAGATTTACAGATGAAGACTATATATATGATGTCATATTAAAATCTATAGTTAATACTTTTAAAAATGACAATACTTTAAAAATAAAAGAAAGTGATGTAAATAAATTTTCAGACTTTAGTGATGGTAAAGCATTTAAATTAGAAAAAACATTAACTTTAGACGATTATGAAACAAAGCCAGAACGCCCGTTTTTAATTAAAGATGAAGTAAGTTCAAATAAAATATTAAGAGATTATAGTAGTGAATCGGATAAAAAAGATAAGATTGATATATCAGAATTGTATAAAGAAGAAAAAAATAAACAAGGTATGAACAAAGCACCAAATATAGAATTAAAATTATTAGATATAGAAGATGAAATACATGTACCTGTAAAAACTGTTAAGAGAAGAAATATAGACTTTAAATATATAGGACAACTGTTTGAAAGTTATAGTTTAATTCAAAAAGATGAAGATGTATTTTTAATAGATCAACATGCAGGACATGAAAAAGTAATATATGAAAGAATTATTAAAGATTTTAAAAGCGCTAATATAGATTCACAACAATTGTTACAGCCAATAAGTATAACTCTTAATGAAATGGATAGAGAAGTTGTAATTAATAATTTAGAACTTTTAAATAAATTAGGTTTTGATATAGAAGAGTTTGGAGTAGATACTTTTGCAGTTAGAGGAGTGCCAGTTATATATAATAAGCCAACAGGAAGTGAATTGTTTATAGATGTAATAGAGATTATAAAAAATAGCAATAATAAAGTAACTGATTTAAGTGATTTAAATTTAGAGTTATTTGCTTTAAAAGCGTGTAAATCAGCAGTAAAAGCAAATACTAAGTTGGATTTTTTAGAAGTAAAAGCGCTTATTGGCGAGCTGATAAGTTTAGACAACCCAAATACATGCCCACATGGAAGACCTACAATGATAAAGATAAGTAAAAAGGAAATAGAAAAAATGTTTAAACGAATACTATAGGAGTTAGTTATGAAAAACAAACCATTAATAATAATAGCAGGGGCTACAGCTACGGGAAAAACCAGTTTATCAATAGAGTTAGCAAAAAAAATAAATGGTGAAATAATATCAGCAGATAGTATGTTAGTTTATAAATATATGAACATAGGTACAGCAAAGCCAACTAAAGAAGAAATGAAAAATATTAAACATTATATGATAGATAAATACGACCCTAGTTGTAGATTTTCAATAGCTAGGTTTAAAGATGATGTTTTTGAAAGTATTAGAGAAATTTATGATAAAGGTAAAATACCTATTTTAGTTGGTGGTACAGGATTTTATATAAACTCTATAATATACAATACAGATTTTACAGAAAGTAAAAATGACAAAACGTATAGAACCAAACTTGAAAATATAAGTAAAGAAGATGGTGGTAATAATAAACTATATGAAATGTTAAAAGAAGTAGATATAGAATCTACGGAGAAAATTCACAGAAACAATGTAAAAAAAGTAATTAGAGCATTAGAATTTTATGAAGAAAATAAATTCCCTATTTCTAAACATAATAAGTTAGAAAAAAATAGGGAGAAATATTTTGATGTATCAATGTTTGTATTGAATGTAGATAGAGAGAAGCTATATGAAAGAATCAATGAACGGGTAGATGTAATGATATCAAATGGGTTAATAGACGAAGTGAAATTTTTATTATTAAAAGGATATAAAAAAGATTTAGTTGCTATGCAAGGAATAGGCTATAAAGAAATTATAGAACATTTAGAAGGTAACGTTTCGCTAGATGAGGCAATAGACAATATAAAAAAACATACGCGAAACTTTGCAAAAAGACAAATAACTTGGTTTAAACATCAAAGTGATGGTGAATGGATTGACATGCTAGATTATAAAAATTTAAATAGTATAGTAGATAGAGTGCTTAAAAATATAAAAATAGAGGGAATATAAATGTTAAAAGAAAGTTATAAAAAAGATTTTGGAATTTCAAGTGAAATATTTGATAAATGTCAAAAAGCGGAACGATCATTAACGGATCATTTTACAAAAATAGATAATGTGTCAGAATTTAATCAATTAAAAGTTTTAAAAGCATTTCATAAAAATAAATTATCAGATACACACTTTGGCTATGTTACTGGGTATGGATATAACGATATAGGTAGAGATGTTTTAGAACGTATATATAGCGATATATTTAAAGGAGAAGATGCACTAGTAAGACCCCAATTAATTTCGGGAACTCATGCTTTAAGTACAGCATTATTTGCAAATTTAAAGGCGGGAGATGAATTGTTATCACCAGTTGGAACGCCCTATGATACGTTACAAAGTGTTATAGGTATAAGAAAAACTCAAGGCTCTTTAATTGAAACAGGCGTTAAATATAAAGAAGTTGCTTTAAATGAAGATGGAACGTTTAATTATGAAATGATTAAAAAAAATATTAATGAAAAAACAAAGATGGTTACAATACAACGTTCTAAAGGGTATAGCCTTAGAAAATCTTTATTATGTGGTGAAATAGGAGAGCTTATAACTTTTATTAAAAATATAAATGAAAATATAATTTGCATGGTAGATAATTGTTATGGCGAATTTGTGGAAAATATAGAACCGTTAGAAGTTGGGGCGGACATATGTGTAGGTTCTTTAATTAAAAATCCAGGTGGAGGGTTAGCACCTGTAGGTGGATATATAGTAGGTAAAAAAAATATTGTGCAAAATTGTGCATATAGATTAACAGCACCAGGGTTAGGAAAAGAAGTAGGACCATCTTTAGGAATTACTCATTCTATGTTGCAAGGATTATATTTAGCACCTTATGTAGTTGGAAGCACTTTAAAAAATGCTATATTGTTTTCAAAATTATTTAGTACGGAAGGTTATTTTGTTACTCCAAAACCTACAGATATAAGAAGTGATATAGTACAAGCTATTAACTTACAAAATGAAGAAGAAATTATTAAATTTTGCAAAGGGATACAAAGAAGTTCCCCCGTTGATAGTTTTGTAAATCCAGAACCGTGGGATATGCCAGGATATGATAATAAAATAATAATGGCAGCGGGAACATTTATACAAGGTTCATCACTAGAATTAAGTGCAGATGCACCTATTAAACCACCGTATACAGTTTTTGTTCAAGGTGGATTAACATATGCTCAAGGAAAATTAGGTGCTATGATGGCACTTAACGCATTAAAAGGGGAGAGCTAAAATTTTAAAAATTTTTAAGGAATTTGAAAATCAAGAAAATGTAATTATATCGTCTACAAATATTAAAGACATAATCATTAACTTAGAAGATAAATTTTTAAATACTCCATTTGTGAACTTTACAATAAAGGAGCGATTGAATCCAAAATTAACTATGGAAAATTGTAAAACTATAGTTATGGTAGGAGTGCCATATGAAAGATTAAAATATAAAGACGATTTATTGCAAGGCAAAATTTCTTGTAATGCTATTGAAGATTATCATGTTAAAGTTAAGGAAAAGTTAGAAAAGCTAAGTATGAAAATAAAAATTAACAAAAAAAATATAATTTATAAAAATTTTGTAGATACAGGACCACTTTCAGAGCGAATTTTTGCTGTTAAAAGCGGTCTTGGTTTTTTTGGTGAAAATAAAATGGTTATAAATGAGAAGTATGGAAGTTTCTTTAATATCGGATATATTTTATTAGACGATGAATTACCAAGTTACAGACATAACCGAGAAAATGATAAATGTTTTGAGTGTATGAAATGTATAAAAAAATGTCCATCTAATAGTTTGAACGATGGGGAAAGTTTTGAAAAATGTATATCTTTTTTGACACAAACTAAAGAGTTTTTGACAATCGAAAAAATAAAAGTAATGGGAAATAATTTATATGGGTGTGATATCTGTCAAGATGTGTGCCCCCATAATGATCACATGAGTATTAATTATATTGATAGCGATATAAAAACAGACTTGAAAAATATAATTAAATTAAGCAATAAAGAGTATAAAAAATTATATGGTGAAACAGGATTATTTTGGCGAGGAAAAAAAGTGTTACAACGTAATGGAATAATTAGTATGTTTAATATAAATCCATCATTAATAAATAATATTGTAGATGATAGGAGTTTAATAAAAGAAATATTAAAAGAAATGAATAAATTTTAAAAAAGGAGGTTACAATTTACTTATGGCATATTGGGCGAGTAGGGGATTAAGAGGAAGTACATTAGAGCAATTTATAAATAGTACTAATGCATCATATATAAACAAGGGATTAGGATTAGTACAAAAAATACCTACGCCTATAGTACCTCTAAAAATTAATAGCAAGACAAAAGTTATAACAAGTGCTTATTTTGAACAGAAGAGTACAGTAGATTATATAGGAGTAGTACAAGGTATACCTATTTGTTTTGATGTAAAGGAGACAAAGGTTAATAATTTTCCATTAAAAAATATTCATAAGCATCAAATGGAGTTTATGGAATCATTTGAGAAACAAAAAGGGGTCGCATTTATTTTAATTAGTTTTACATCTTTAAATGAAACGTACTATGTGCCATTTAGAATATTACAAAAATTTTTTGAACGTAGCATAAATGGACGAAAATCAATAAAAAGTGATGAGTTAGATAAAAAATATATAATTAAAAATGAAGAAGGGTTTTTAGTACATTATTTAAAAGGGTTAAACACAGATTTAGTAGAACGTAATTATTAGGAGGGGATAAACATAAGAAAATATATAATCATATCTGTTATAACTATTGTATTATCATCTTGTTCTAGTAGCGATAAAAACGTAAAAATCACTCCTGTTATAAATAATACAATTGTTAGTGTGGAGGGTGAAAAATCTGAACTCTATACAATATTTGAAGAAATAGAAACAAATGCACCAATGAAATTGGGACTAGATGGGGTATATATAGGAACATCTATGTATGGTGACAAAGTAAAAAATAAAATTAACAAGCTTGAAAAAGATATAGATAAAAAAAATGCATTTTACTTTTACGAGGTATTAAATGGTGAAAATATAGATAAAATAATGTTAACATCTATTTCCACGGAAAGTGTGCCTATTTTTTCATTGCCTAATAAGACAGATCATTTTAATTATTTTTCAAAAATAGAGGAACTTTTAAAAAGCATAGGAAATTATAGTTATTTAGTAGTTATAGAAATGCCTTTGTATAATGAAGACATAGAGCCTAGTAGTTACAAAAAAGATTATGAAAAGATTTATAATTTGATTAAAGAAAATATTCGCAACAGTATAATAATTTTCCCCTTTGGTGATGAAGATTATTACTCGGCTATAGAGTATTATCCAAATGATAAATACGTAGATGTAGTTAGTTTAAACATAACGGCATATAACCATGAACATATGAACTATGTATATAATTATTTAGACACAGTATATTATAATTTTCAAAATAAGAAACCTATAATAGTTAAATTTAATGCAAGTTATTATAATACAGGTGATTACACGTATGATATTCCAGGAGCCAGTAAGTCTATAAAAGAATTTTATGAAAGTGTAGAAAAAAATTATCCAGCAGTAAAAGCAGTAGTATATATGAATAATCTATTTATACCTGATACAGAAGTAATAGTACATGATGTTTCATTAGAAAATGAAGAAATTTTAAATAGTTATAAAACAGCTATAAAAAGTTCGTATTTTAAAAACAATTTTAAAAGTACAATCAATAATAAGACAATATTTAAGTATGAAAAAAAAATAGACATTAACGATGATAAGCAGATGATGGCATTAATAAAGTACGCAGAAGAAAAAAATTATGAGATAGTTTATAAAAATAATAATATATTAATAAAACAAGCAACTATTCGCTAAAGTTTTGTTTAGCGAATAGTTGCTTGTTTTATTCGATTCTATATTTTTGTGAATTATAATTTATTTTAGAGTATATATATTTTATAATTTTTTGATTTGGAAAATATATAAATACATATTATAACAAATAAAAAATAGTACTTAAGTTGAAGTATTTAATTATTCATATCCCCTAACCTTTCTTCCTAACTAAATTATATATGAGAATAAACTTATGTTCTATTTTATAAAAGCAACAATATATTTATTTTTCAAAGTTATCGTCCATAATCACCTGCACTTTTAATATTAGTGAATTGTCATAAAAAATAAACCCTCCGAATAAAAGTTAACTTATTCTTAGGGTTTATTTTTTTATGATTTAATTTATTCTTTTATATGTTCTGAATTATTATTATTTATATTTTCTCCGTCGTCATTTTTAGAATCTGTATTTTTTGGGTAATATCGTCTGAAAATTTCCATAAATTCATCACCAGAAATATTTTCTTTTTCAATTAAAAAATTTGTCAACTCATTTAGTAATTCAATATTATCTTCTAATAATTTAAAGCTAACATTATAGCAATCATTAATGATATCTCTAACTTCAATATCGACAAGTGTTTTAGTTTCTTCAGAACAGTTCATATTTTTACCACCACCTAAGTAACTACCTGTTCGACTTTCTAATTGAACCATTCCAAATTTTTTAGACATTCCATATTCTGTTATCATACTTCTAATTAATGCCGTACTTCTTTCTATGTCATTGTGTGCACCTGTCGTAGATTGTTTAAAAATTAAGTTCTCGGCACATCTACCACCTAATAATGTAATAACTTCTTGCATAATATCTTTATCGGACTGTAAAAATTTTTCTTCTTTTGGCACTTGCATAGTATATCCTAATGAACCTTTAGTTCTTGGTATGATTGTAATTTTTTGAATAGGGTCTGTATCTTCTTGTAAGACAGCTGTTAATGCATGACCAATTTCATGATATGCTACAATTTTCTTTTCTTTAGGTCCCATTATTCTATCTTTCTTTTCTTTACCAGCTATTATAGTTTCTACTGCTTCCATAAAATCTTCTTGTATTACTTTATCGCGTTTACATCTCACAGCATGTAACGCAGCTTCATTTACTATATTTGCAAGATCTGCCCCTGCTGTTCCAACTGTTGAAAGTGCTACTTTATGAAAATCAACAGTATCGCATATTTGAACTTTTTTTGAATGTACTTCTAATATTGCTATTCTATCTTTTAAGTCTGGTTTTTCCACTATGACGCGTCTATCAAAACGTCCCGGACGTAATAACGCGTTATCTAAAACTTCTGGTCTATTAGTAGCTGCTAATACAACTATAGCTTTTTCAGAATCAAATCCATCCATTTCTGATAATAATTGATTTAAAGTTTGTTCACGTTCATCATTGCTACCAAACTGGGTATCTCTTTTTTTACCAATAGCATCGATTTCATCAATGAATATTATACACGGAGCATTCTCTTTAGCCGTCTTGAATAAATCTCGTACACGACTAGCCCCTACTCCAACATACATTTCAACGAAATCTGAACCTACCAATGATAAAAAACTAACATTAGCTTCACCAGCTACAGCTTTAGCTAAAAGAGTTTTACCTGTTCCAGGAGGACCAACTAACAATGCACCTTTTGGTTGATTCGCTCCTATCTTTTTATATTTATCGGGATGATGTAAATAATCAACAATTTCATCTAACGATTCTTTAGCTTCTTTTTGACCAGCTACATCTTTAAATAATACCCCTGTTCTATCTTCTTTATAAAATTTAGCTTTACTTTTACCAACACCTCCCATACCGCCCATTTTTTTAGACATAACGGTAGTTAGTAATATTATCATTCCGTAAAACAGAAGAAATGGTAATACCCAATTAGTTATAAATTTTGCAAGAGGGCTTACAGACATACCCCAATATTCAACATTATATTCTTCTAAAATATTTATTAATTCATTGTACGGTAAAGAAACAACGTTATAGGTAACCACATTTTTTTCTTCATTTATAATGCCTGTATCTTTTTCTAAAAATGGATTAGTTATTAAATTATTATTTTCATCTAAATTTTCACTATTTGCCTCTTTATCATTGTCTACTACCATTTGGGCAACTTCTGTTACAACTAAAAACTCGCCTTTAAACTCCACGCTTTCAACTTTATTATTTTTAACCATGTTCAAAAACTCACTATAGTGTATAATTTTAGATGTAGCACGTTGTTGTGACTGCAACATATAGTTTAGAACTAAAGTTACGCATAATGATATAAGTATAAATCGATATAATTTATTATTTTTATTTTTATTTTTATTTGGATTATTATTGTTACCACTACCACCTTTAAAGTTTTTATTATCATTCATTGGACTATTATTTTTTTTAATGAAGTCTTCATTTTTTTTATCACTCATTGTACACCACCTTTTCAATAAATTAAGTATACTAAAAATTTTATATTTAAACAATGTAATTTATATACCATTTTATTTTTTTTATAGGTAGATGCAGTGAATATATTTATATGTTAGAATATATTAAAATATGAAAAGGCGGTGTTGAAATGGCTTTAGATGGAATAGTCGTATCATCAATAGTAGAACAATTAAATAAAGAAATAATCGGTTGTAAAATTGATAAAATATATCAACCAGAAAAAGATGAGGTTATACTTACGATCAGAAAAAAAGGAGTTAAAAATAAGTTATTCATAAGTGCAAATGCTACAAATAATAGAATATGCTTAGTTAAAGACAATAAAGAAAACCCGATGACGGCACCGATGTTTTGTATGATACTTAGAAAGTATATAAGTGGTGGAATAGTTTTAAAAGTAGAACAAGTTGGGTTTGATAGAATAATATCTATTACTATTTCTTCTTATAATGATTTTGGCGACTTGTCAGAAAAAACTTTAATAATTGAACTAATGAGTAAACATAGTAATATTATATTACTAGATGATAATAATATAATATTAGATAGTATTAAACGCATAGGATTAGATAAAAGTTTTGTTAGGCAAGTTTTACCGAAAATAGATTATTCCTATCCACCAAACAATAAAGTAAATCCTCTTACAATAGATGAAGAGGAGTTTAAAAAGCTTTTGCAAAAAAATAAGGAAGAAAATATAGGTTCATTTATTTCAAAAAACTTTAATGGCATTAGCTACGCAATTAATAAAGAAATTTGCTTTTTGTCCCAAATAAGTACATCTGTTATTTGTAGTGATGTTATTGCTAACGATATCGTTGGAAAAATTTATAATCAATTTATTGAGATTATGAAATTGATTATAAAAAAAGACTATTCATTTAATGTGTATGTGATAGATGATAAATTGAAAGATTTTTCAGCTATTAACATGGAAAGTTTTAAGTCGGACAAAATAATACATTTTGATGATATTAGCGAATTATTACAATATTATTATATTAAAAAAGATATGCAAGTTCGAACTTCGCAAAAAACTGTAGAACTTAGAAAAATTATTGTAACCAATATATCGCGTTGTAGTAAAAAAATAAAAAAACAGGAAAGCACATTAAAAGATGTGGAGGACAGAGATAAGTATAGATTGTATGGTGAGTTGATTTTAGCTAATTTATATAATATTAAGCAAGGTGATAAAAAGTTAGTAGCACAAAATTACTATGAGGAACATTCACCTACTATAACTATAAAACTTAAAGAAAATCTTACACCAAACGAAAATTCTCAATATTATTTTAAAAAATATAATAAATGTAAACGTACATTTACAGCAATAACTATGCAACTAAAAGAAAGTATTTTAGAACTAGAACATTTAGAAAGTGTAAAAACTTCTTTAACTACTTGCATTAGTGAAGCTGATGTTAATGATATTCGCGAGGAGTTAGCATCACTAGGAATTGTTAAAAAGAGAACCAATAAAAAGAAAATTAAATTAAAACCATCTAAACCACATTTATATGAATCGTCTACAGGGTTTAAAATATATGTAGGAAAAAATAACTTACAAAATGACAACCTCTCATTGAAGTTTGCACAAAAAACAGATATGTGGTTTCACACAAAAGGAATCCCTGGATCACACGTAGTAGTTGTGACAAATGGTTTAGAACTAGATGAAGAAACTTTATTAGAGGCAAGCTTGCTTGCTGGATACTATAGTAAAGCTAAAGAATCTACAGGAATACCCGTAGATTACACATTAATAAAAAATTTAAAAAAACCAAATGGCTCTAAGCCTGGAATGGTTATTTATAAAACAAATAATACGATTAATGTAACACCTATAGAAGGTTTAATTGAAAAAATTAAAAAAATAAGCTAAAAATAAAATAAAAACCCCAAAATTAATCTTTATTAATTTTGGGGTTTTTATTTTATTTTATTCAGGTGGTAATTCTAAAGTTATTCTACCAAGTTTACAACCTCTAAATTCATCGATCAAAATAATGCTAGTTCTTAATAAATCAACACTGTTCCCTTTAGATTTAAAACCTCTAGCTATTCCTATTTTTTCTAAAACTTCATAATCTTCATCATTTTCATTAATTTCTATTTTATAACGTGCCTTCAATAAATCTTCATGTGTCTTTCTTAGAATATTAATTAAAATTATTGCTAACTCTTCTTTATCAAGTATATTATCGTTAATAGCTCCCGTAATACCAAGCAATGACCCTACTCTATCGTCTTCAAATTTTGGCCATAATATTCCAGGAGTATCTAGAAGTTCAAAATCTTTTTTTATTCTAATCCATTGTTTACTTCTAGTAACACCCGCTTTATCACCTGTCTTAGTAATCGACTTACCAATATACTTATTAATAAGCGTAGATTTACCAACGTTAGGTATACCGGCTATCATAGATCTAATAGGAACAAATATTCTACCGCGTTTACGTTGGGCTTCTATTTTTTCAGCCATTAATGAACGTGCTACTACTGTTATATCATTCATCCCTTTTCCACTAGTGGAATTTGCTAAAATAACTTTATGACCTTTACTTTCAAAATATTCTTTCCATTGTTGATTTGCTTTTTCGCTAGCTAAATCAGCTTTATTTAACACGATAATTCTAAATTTATTTACTGCAAGACTACCGATGTCAGGGTTTTGACTACTATACGGAAGCCTTGCATCTAATAATTCAATTACAATATCTATTAACTTAATGTTTTCTTGCATCATTCTTTTTGTTTTAGTCATATGACCAGGATACCACTGTATACTCATATTTACCTCTTCTATTTGAATTTTTCAAATTTATTTAATGGGTAAAATTTAAAATCTACCCTGCCAATTATTTGATCTTTAGATACATTTCCAACACTTATATATCTACTATCTTTACTTACATCCCTGTTATCGCCTAATACAAAAAAACTACCTTCTTCTACAATAAAAGGATATTTTCTATCTCCAAAATAAGAGAACTTATTTTGGAAATCATCTTCTAATTTTTCGCCATTAACATAAATGTGATTACCTCTTGTATCTATTCTATCGCCAGATAGACCAATTATACGCTTAATATATTTCTCATTTTTAGAAAAATTAAAAACTATTATGTCATCTTTTTGCGGTTCTTTAAACAAGTAAGATAATTTATTAATATAAACACGCTCCCCATTTTCTATAGTAGGTAGCATAGATGCACCACTAGCTACAGCGGGCGATCCTATAAAAGTTCTAACGCCAAAAGCTATAATAATTGCAACAACAGTAGTAAACAAAATGTCTAATACATATGCTATTTTTTTGTTTGGTATGTGTTTAAATATTACTTTATTCATTATTCACCTCTATACGTACAAAGTCACATTGGTCATTGCTACAAGCTATTTTAATTGTTTTGTTTCCCTTTTCCACTAAGTAAGATTTACATTTTGGACAATTATCTTTAATAGGTTTGTTCCAACTAATAAAATCACACTCTGGGTAATGCTCACAACCAAAATACTTACGTCCCTTTTTACTTTTTTTAATATATACTTTACCATTGCAAGTAGGGCATGGTGTATTTGCATCTTCTAATAATGGTTTTGAATTCATACATTCTGGAAAACCTGGGCATGCTAAAAACTTACCATATCTTCCAAATTTAATAACCATGTTTTTACCACATTTTTCACAAATAACATCTGTTACCTCATCCTTGATTTCAATTTTTTCTAAAACAGCCTCTACTGTTTCAACGTTTTTTGCAAAATCAGGATAGAATTTCCTTAAAATATCTTTCCAATCATGCTCACCTTCACTAACTTTATCTAAAATAGATTCCATTTCTGCTGTGAAGTTAACATTTATTACGTCACTAAAATTATTTTCTAATATTTCATTTACTACTTCACCAAGTTCCGTAGGATATAAATTTTTTTGTTCTTTAGTTACGTATCCTCTATAAGTAATAGTTGATATTGTTGGTGCGTACGTACTAGGTCTACCTACTCCTAATTCTTCTAATGTTTTAACAATGGTTGCTTCGGTGTATCTAGGCGGTGCTTGCGTAAAATGTTGCACATCATTTATATTTTTACATTCTATTTTATCACCAACTTCTAGCGGAGGTATTTTTATTTCTTCATCCACTTCTGCTTTTTTGCCTAAAACAGCTTTATAGCCTTTGAAAGTTAATATTGAGCCTGTAGATGTTATGAAATGTTTACCAACTTTAATTTTAACAGTTTGTGTATCAAATTGGGCATCTGACATTTGACTCGCTAAAAGTCTTGACCTAATTAATTTATATAATTTATATTGTTCTTTTGTTAATGACTCCTTTATATCATTTTCGCAAATCTCTATTGAAGTTGGTCGTATAGCTTCATGTGCATCTTGAGATTTGTTTTTTGATTTATATACATTTCTTTTGGGTGGCAAATATTCAACACCATATTCATTTTCAATATATAACTTTGTTTCATTGTACATGTCATCAGAAATTCTAACTGAGTCAGTACGTATATATGATATTAACCCAACTGTACCCTTACCTTTAATATTTACTCCTTCATATAACTGTTGTGCTACTTGCATTGTTTTGTTAGTCGAAAACCCTAGTTGCTTAGATGCTTCCTGTTGTAATGTGCTAGTTTTAAAAGGTGGGCTTGGTTTTCGCTTACGTTGACTTTTTTTAACATTTACAATGTTATATTTTTTGTTTTTTATACTTTCTAGTATATCATCAACTTCTTTCGCGTTACCTAATACAACTTTTTTACTTCCTCTACCGTAATACTTTCCTAAAAATTTATGTTTACCTTTTTTAAAATCAAAATCAATAGTCCAATATTCTTGGGGTACAAAATTTGATATTTCTTCTTCACGATCACATATAATTTTTAACGTTACAGATTGTACTCGACCAGCACTAAGTCCTTTTTTCACTTTCTTCCATAAGATTGGACTTATATTATATCCTACTAGCCTATCTAACATTCTTCTTGCTTGTTGTGCATTTACAAGATTCATATCTATTTCTCTTGCCTCTTTTATAGACGCTCTAACTGCTGTCTTAGTAATTTCATTAAAACTTATTCTGTAAAATTTTTTATTTTTTTCTTCCAATTTTAATGAATGGCTTAAATGCCATGCTATCGCTTCTCCTTCACGGTCAGGATCGGTTGCAAGATAAATTTTATCTGCTTTTTTAACATCTACTCTTATTTTTTTTAGTAATTCCCCTTTGCCTCGAATAGTTATATAACGTGGCTCAAAGTCTTCTTCTATATTTATTCCCATATCACTTTTGGGTAAATCGCGGACATGCCCCATTGACGCCACAATCTTATAGTTACTACCTAAAAATTTTTTTAGAGTTTTGCTTTTTGCTGGTGATTCTACTATTACTAAATTTTTAGCCATTTTAATCCCCTCTTCATTTTATAAATTTTTGTCCGCCCACGTTTTTTATAGCCTCTTTGATTTCTAACATGGTTAGTATATATTGTGTTTCATTCACTGAAAGTTTACTTAAACTTAAAATTTTATCTAAGTAAGTTCCCTTTTCTTCAATTAAATTATATATATATCGTTCATTTTCATCTAAAACTAGTTTTTTTATTATATCAACTTTATTATTGGCTTTTTCTAATCCAAGAAGACTAACAATATCTTTATAACTTGTTAAAGGCGTTGCTCCTAGTTTTATTAATTCATTTGTACCTTGACTATATTTACTGTATATATTGCCAGGAACAGCTAATACTTCTCGTCCCTCTTCTAGTGCATAATTAACAGTAATACTTGTTCCACTATTCATTGTAGCTTCTACAACTATCAATGCATCGCTTAGTCCCGCCATTATTCTATTACGTTTTGGGAAATTATGTGGCATCGCTTTGTCGTTTAGGTGAAACTCTGATATAGTGCATCCCTTCTCTTCAATCTCATTTTTTAGTTTAGCATTCTCTTTTGGATATACAACATCTACGCCACATCCAAGAACTGCAATTGTCATGCCATTACTACTTATAACTCCTTTATGTGCAAAAGTATCTATACCGTAAGCCATACCACTTACTACACACACTTTATATTTCGACAATTGTTTTCCTAGTTCAAAAGCAACATCTTTTCCATATTGTGAGCAACGTCTACTACCTACTATTGTCACATATTTAGTTTCTTTATTTGGTAAAATACCTTTTACATAAATAATTAAGGGTGGTGAATGTATGTTCTTAAGGTTATCAGGATACTCACTTGAAAACTTTGAGTAGTACTTAATTTTTTTTTTTTTTAATTCAGAAATAGTTTTTTTAAGAATATTATTTTTCTTATTTGATATAATTTCATCAATGTTTTTTTTCGAAAGAAATTTTAATTTTGACATTTCATATATTGTTGCATCAAAAAAATCTAGATGATTATTAAAACTATTTAGTATATTCTCTATTTTTGATAAAGATAGAGTTTTGTTTAATGATAACCACAGATAATATTCTTCTTTTTCCAAAATAATTTCACCAACTTTTATAAATAATATTATTATACTACCATATATTTTATAAATATAAAATATTAATTTATTTATGTTTATAAAATATTGCATTTTTAACCAATATGTGTGAAAATAAAGTATAGGAGGCGACACAAATGTTATCAAAAGTTATCACAGGTGCAATTAATGGAATAGATGGGTATATAGTTTATACAGAAGTAGATATAAGTCAAGGACTTCCTGTTTTTGATATTGTTGGACTTCCTGACTCTGCAATAAAAGAATCCAAGGAAAGAGTTCGAACAGCTATAAAAAATTCTTCTTATTCTTTTCCTATTAAAAGAATAATTATTAACTTAGCTCCTGCACATACAAAAAAAGTGGGTTCTTCTTTTGATTTGCCGATGGCCGTAGGAATTTTATCGTGTATAGACGTTATACCAAAAAATAAAATCGAAGGAGTTTTTTTTGCAGGTGAACTTTCTTTAGATGGCTCTATTAGAGGTATAAAGGGAACGTTATCATTATGCCATTCCGCATTAAGGGAGGGATATACAACGTGTATATTGCCAATGGAGAATGTTAACGAAGCGTCTGTCATTAAAGGTCTTACTGTTTATGGTGTCAACAACTTAGTAGAGCTTGTTGAACATTTTCAGTCAATCACAGGTAAAATTACCCCGTCTAAACCTATGACAAAAAAAGATGTCCGCATTTCTATGCTGGATTTTGAAGATGTAAAAGGGCAAGAACATGTTAAACGTGCATTATTAGTAGCCGCCTCTGGGAAACATAACGCACTTATGATAGGACCTCCTGGCTCTGGTAAAACTATGATAGCAAAAAGGTTATCATCTATTATGCCTCCATTAACATTTGATGAAAGCATTAGCGTTAGTAAAGTCTATAGTGTAGTTGGAAAACTATCATCTCAAAATGGGCTAATAGAAGAAAGACCATTTAGATCCCCACATCATACATTATCAGCAAATGCATTAACAGGTGGCGGACGTACACCTACTCCGGGGGAAATAAGCTTAGCCCATAATGGAATATTATTTTTAGACGAACTACCAGAATTTCAAAAAAAAGCTTTAGAAATACTAAGACAACCCATGGAGGATAATAGCGTTACTATTTCAAGAGTTAGCGGTACTGTGAAATATCCAGCCAACTTTATGTTAATTGCATCAATGAACCCATGTCCTTGTGGTAATTATGGTTCTAATAAAACATGTACATGCACACCTAATGAGATAAGTAGATATTTGAATAAAATTTCAGGTCCACTACTAGATAGAATAGATATTCAAGTAGAAGCAACAGCGGTTAAATTTGAGGAATTAAACGAAGATATAAAAACTAAAAGTACGTCATCAAAAGAGCTTAAGGATATAGTTGTTAATACAATAAAAATACAATCAGATAGGTATGTTAATGAAGATATATTTTATAATTCAGAATTAACTCCAAAACTTATAAAAAAGTATTGTAAGCTTGGAACGTTAGAAACTAAAATGCTTAAAATGGCTTTTGAAAAACTATCATTAAGTGCAAGGGCATACGACAAAATAGTTAAATTAGCTAGAACTATAGCCGATATAGAACAATCAGAAAATATAACGGTTTTACATATAGGCGAGGCATTACAATATCGTAATTTAGATAAAAAGTATTGGGGGCAATAAATTTGTGATAATTTTAAAACAATAAACAAGAAAGAATAAAGAAACAAGACAATGGTTTAAATTAAATAC
>CAMZNU010000041.1 GCA_947313885.1 uncultured Clostridia bacterium
AAACTGTATAGAAAATGAATTAGAACATAATGATTTTATTTCAAGGAGAAATATATTTACAACAATGAAACAAAACCAAATTAAAGTACAACAAAACAATGATGACATAACAGAAGAAAAAGATATATTTGAAATATTAGGTAACTTACTAAAACCACACTTTGAATTTACTAGAGAAGCAGTTTCAAAAAAAGGAATCAAAGTATCAAGTATAGATATAATGTTAGATATGTACAAAGATGAAGAAATAATAAGTATAGAACAATTAAAACGGGATATAGAAAAAGAATTTGGAAAAAATTATTACAAAGCACCAATTATAGATAAATTTAAATGGAAGTATTTCAAAACAGATAAAGATACATTGCATAGCTTTGAAAATATAAATATTACAGATGATCAAATAATAAAAATAGATGAAATATTAAATAACTATGTAAATGATAATGGAGTTATATACATAACAGATATTACGACATATGGGGAGTTTCCAAGTATCGGACACAGATGGAACATAGACGTTTTAATATCATACTGTAAATTTTTTAGTGCAACTTATGAATTCACAACAATAAGTGTGGCAATGCAAGAGTCATATGGAATAATAGTAAAAAGGGAAAAAAATTGTAGCCATGGCGATGTAGTACGAGAAATAATAGATGAAAAAAGAGCAGAACAACAATTAAGAAATAA
Organism: uncultured Clostridia bacterium; assembly: GCA_947313885.1. GTDB lineage: Bacteria > Bacillota > Clostridia > Lachnospirales > CAMZNU01 > CAMZNU01. The sequence goes on from CAMZNU010000041.1 coordinate 694, forward strand.
AGAAGAAGGTATAATTCAAACTAAACAGCAAAAAAAAATTGATGATGAAGAAATAATAAAATTTTTGGTAAGTAAAAAAACAGATATGAGAATTGAAAATTTGGGACTATATAAAGAATAGAGAGGGAACAAAAGATGTACGCATATGATTGGGACGAAGAAACAGGTGGATACTTATTAATAAACAAGCAATTAAAATTTAGTAAAGAGCCACGACCTGTATATTATAAAGAATTAGATATATTAGGATTTGATAAATATTGGAACTATGACAAAGACGATACGTACCCAATAATGTGGGCAGAATCTAGCACATATATATATAGAGGAAAAAAGGTAGCAAAAACAATAGGCGGAAACGTATATAACAAACCTAAAATCGAAATTTTAGAAGAACCAGAAGAAAACGGTGAAAAGTTAAAATTTGTAGACATAAAAGAAATGGTAAGTAGAAATAAAGAAATGTTAGATACTGTAGTAAATAAAAGCGTTAAAGATTTATACAACACATATACAACTTATAAAAATAAAGTAGATTTATTTTATATAGCATTTAGCGGAGGAAAAGATAGCATAGCACTATTAGACATAGTAATGACAACAATACCAAATAAAGATTTAAGAGTAGTATTTGGAGATACCCAAATGGAATTTACAGATACATACGACGTAGTGGAAAAAGTAAAAAAAGAGTGTGAAGAAAAAGGCGTTCCATTTCATATAGCAAAATCAAATTTAGAAGTTGTAGATAGTTGGGAAAAATTTGGCGCTCCAGCACAAAGAATAAAATGGTGCTGTAGTGTTCATAAAACGTCACCACAAATTAAATTACTAAGAAAAGTATTAAATAAACCCAACTTTACAGGTATGGCGTTCATAGGAGTTAGAGGTGATGAAAGTGCATCAAGAAGTGAATATGAATATGTAACTAACGGTAAAAAACATAAAGGACAATACAATTGCAACCCTATATTTCACTGGAACACAGCAGAATTATTTTTATACATTTACACCAAAGGGTTAACATTAAATAAAGCATATTTAAAAGGAAATATCCGTGCAGGATGTCTAGTATGTCCAATGTCATCACCAAAAAGTGAATATATGAAAAGTGTATCTTATAAAGATGACGTAAATAAATTTTTAAATTTAATAGAAAAAAATAACGGAAAAGATTTTGAAACAAAAGAACAATTAAAAGAATATATGGAACTAGGTGGGTGGAAAGCACGAAGTAACGGAAGGGAGTTAGCAAAACGAAAAATAAAATATATAGAAAAAGTAGAAAATGGAACGTTAGAAATACAGTTAATAACACCTACAACAAATTGGAAAAAATGGATAGAAACTATAGGGGAATTACAAAACGATGAAAACCCTTATAAAATTAAACATAAAGGCGAAATTTATCCCTTTGTAGTAGAGGAAACAGAAGACGGATTACTTGTAAAACTAAAAGAAGTGTACATAAATAAAAATAGAGTATTTGGCAAGTTATTTAAACAAACTTTCAAAAAAACAGCTCACTGTGAAAGCTGTACAGCATGTGAAGTACAATGCAAAAAAGGAGTATTAACATTTAAAAATAACGAATTAAACATATCAAATAAATGTACCCATTGTTCAGACTGTCACGACATACCAAATGGATGTTACGTATATAATTCAACTAAAGTTCCTATAGGAGGGAAAACACAAATGAAAAATAATAAATTAAATAGATATGCTTCACATGGACCAAAAGAAGAATGGTTAAAACAATATTTTGAATTAGAAAAGAACTTCCATGAAAATCATAATCTAGGTTCAAACATGGTATCTGGATTTAGGGTATTTTTAAAAACTTCAGAACTTTTAAGTAATGATAGAAAAAATGACTTTACAAAAACAGCTAAGTATATAAAAGAAATAGGGCGAAAAACAGACATAAGCAACGGAATTATGGCGATAAATTTAGCCCATAAACAGCCGTTAAATTGGTATATAAAAAATATAAAACCATATGAAACATATACAGCAGATAAATTAAAAGAGATGGTAATATACCATATGGAAGATACTAATGAAAAGTATGGTGATAGCAAAATAAGTGGTTCTATAACAGGAATAAGACGTATTTCAGAAACAGACTTAGGAAGTAAAGTAGGATTAGAAAAAATAGAAAAAAGAGGGAAAACATTAGTATCGATAACTAGAAATCGTTGGTTAGATCCAAATCCATTAGTA
>CAMZNU010000042.1 GCA_947313885.1 uncultured Clostridia bacterium
TATTCTAAACCAATTGGCACTCTACCGCTTAATAAGTCGACTTGTCCGCCAAATTCTAGATTTTTTAATTCATTATATTCTTCTTCTGTTACTTTATAAGTAATTAGGTTTTTATTTTTATCTTCTATTTTTATTTCATAATGTAATGACCCGTCTTCTTTTATTACTTCTTCAACTTTTACGTCACTATTTTCATCTACTATATCTTCTAAGTTTATTGTTCCATCTTCCTCTACTTTTATTTCTGGTTCTGGATTTATTCCATCTCCGTCGCTTCCGCCACTGACCTCTCCGTCGCTTCCGCCACTGACCTCTCCGCCACTTCTGCCACTTCCATCTCCGTCGCTTCCGCCACTTCCATCGTCAGGACCTTTTATTTCTTTGAATCTTGCTTTTATATCTCTATCTGTACTATTTTTATCTATTTCTATCGTTAATGCATTTGTATCTTCATTAACTTCACTTCCTGTTACTTTGTTTCCATTTTCATACCATCCTTCAAACTCGTTTACTCCGTTTGGTGTTGGCACTACTTCTATTTTTTCTCCTTCTTTGTATTTCCCGTTTATTGCTGGTGCTATTGTTCCTTTTCCTATTGATCCGCTTTCTACAGATACTTTTATTTCTACTTCTTTTACTTTCTCATATTTTGCTTTTATATATCTACTTTCACTTTCCATTATTACTGTTATTTTTTCGCCGTCTATTTCTGTATTTCCATCGTTATTTTTTTCTAACAACTGTATTTCTGTTCCTGATATGTTTTCGAACCATCCTACAAATTTTGTAGCTTCGTCCCCTTCTGTTGTCGCTACTATTGTCATTCCTTCCAATAGTTCCTCTTCAACTTCTCCTGTTACCTCTTCACTTGTTACTCCACCTTTTGTTGTTGTATATTTCATCGTTCCATTTTCTACTTTTATTTGTACTTTTTTATATAGAACCCCTTCTCCTGTAATTGCTACTTTCATTGCTTTATTTGAAATCGTTCCACTTATCGGGAAGTCTATTCCTGATACTTTTATTCCTTCTCCATATGTTACATATAGTTGCTCATCTCCTATTTCTACATCTTTTGTTTCATATAAATTATTTCCATATTCATCTTTTGTTACTACTACCTTCGGTAAGTTATTAATATTACTTCCTCTAAATCTTACTACATTTACTCCATACTCTTTCACTGAACTAAATTTATCTGTATTATTGTCACTATTTTCATTTGTTGCCATTATTCTTGTTCCTGTGTTCGTAACTATTAC
>CAMZNU010000043.1 GCA_947313885.1 uncultured Clostridia bacterium
TTTGTTCACATTGCCTGATAAATCCCTATCTAGATTTTCTAATAATTTTTTTATTTCTTCTTTTGCATTATTGCACATCTGCTTATACATTTTATTTTCTATATCTTTTAATTTCACCCTTGCCTCCTTCATAAAAAAAAATATTTACTATAGAGTTTTATCTCTATAATAAATATTTTACACTAACCTCTTTTTGTTTGTGTTTAGCTATATATTTTTTGTTTTGATTTCAAAGCTCATATTTATGCTTTAAAAATTATTACTTTGCAAATATACATTTATTCTCAATTAAAAGGTTTTATGTCTCTAAACCTTTCATCTACTTTACCAAGCATCTCAATCTCATCATTATTTTTACACATAAAAAACTTACACCATATTAATTTTTTATCACTATTAATATCAATTTCTCTATTTGTAGCTTCTGGCAATATCATAAATAACATTTTGCGACCATCTTTAATTTCCTCTTTTTTACCAAACTGTAATTCATTAAAATATTTTTCATTTCCTTTTTCTAATCCACTAAACCCCAATATATTTATGTCTATAATATATTTTACATCTTTTCCTTTTAAAACATCATCCATTACAACAGTATAAAAATCCTTAGCTACAGCATCTACATAGTCGTCATATTTTTCAAGTTCTAGCATTAACGTTATTCTAGATCGATCTATAAGTTCTACAACTACAATAAATGATGTGTTTTCATTTTTTACTCCTTCTATTTTACTTATGCTATCTAGTTTTATTCCCCCTACATCCATTAAAAACATTTCCAACATCGATTTGTCGTTTTTATTATTGAAAATCTTCTCATACATATAATTTACCATTTTTTCATTTATGTATTCCATCATATTTACACCACCTTTTTTATATTCTATGTTATTAGTTAAAAAAATGCAATTTTTTTCATTTCCACAATGCACAATATACCATTTCATTTATCATTGACCTTATAGGTATAATTTTATATAATCTAATTTAATAAGTGTTTAATAATATTACTATTTACACTTGTTTTAAACATACTGTTTATTATAAAAGGAGATTATTTGTGAAAAATTTAATTAAAAAAGCTACATTACTCTTAGTTGCATCTCTTATGATCGCTACTAATTCTACTGTTTATGCTAGTACTAAATCATTAGCTACGGTTAATACATCAGATGTCGGAACTTTAAACCTTACAGGTTCTTCAGTTATTTCTGTAGCTCCTGATGTGGCTAGCGTTTCTTTTTCTGTATCTAACAGAAATGCTAATATGGCAACTGCTATTAATGAAACAAATGCTACTATCGAAACTATTAAATCAACTCTTGTAAAATCTAACCTTAATATTTCGTTAGATAATATTACAACTTCTTGGTTTAATACATATCCTGAGTATTCACGTCAAGAAAGAGACTACAATAAACAAGCTACTATTATAGGATACGTAGTATCTCATCAAATGTCTGTAAGTGTTGATAATATCGAAAACTTAAATGATGTTATTAATATTCTTGTTGACTCAGGTGCCGAAAATTTAAATAATGTTAACTACAGTCTTAAAAATAAAGAAGAGGCTTACAACAAGGCATTAGAGTTAGCAATCGCTAATGCCGTATCTAAAGCAAATACATTAACCAAACTTTTAAATTTACAAAATGTACGATTAACTAATATTAATGAAAGTAATAACAATTACTACCCTGATACATTTGCAATGGAAAGTAAGGCTATGTCGGATGGTATGGGTATAAGCGACGTTAACGTTCTTCCAAAAAATATAGAAATTCGCGGGTTTGTTAATACAACTTTTACTTATAACTAAAAACAAATAAAAAAACACTAGATAAATTTAAAATTTATCTAGTGTTTTTTTATTTGTTTTTTTAGAACTATATTTGTTTTTAATTGAACAGTTAGAACATCCACTACATTTATTATTCTTGCTATCATCTATAACGTGACTTAAACTTTTCATAAATATTAAGACAAAAATAACCGATACAACTACACTACTCATTATTTTCCTCACTTTTCATCATTAAAAATGTTACGTATCCTACAGATAATATTAAAATTATTATTGATGGTATAAAACCATCTGCTAATTTTTTATATACCAAGATAGTACCTATTTGCGTAACTAACATAGCTAATATATATCCTACCGCTACTTGAAATCCGATCCCTCGCATTAACCATTTTTTAGATTTGAATTCTGTGTTCATTGCACCTATAGCTGCAAAGCACGGTGGTGTAAATAAATTGAAAATTAAAAATGCAAACCCTGTAACTGGGTTAAATAATTGTGCTAATGGTCCAGTTGTAGAAAATAATAATGTCTCACCTGTAACTCCTAATACTACTGCTAATGTCGCAACTACTTCTTCCTTTGCTACGAACCCTGTAATAGTTGCTGCTGCTAGTTGCCACCCAGCAAATCCTAACGGAATTAATAATGGTGCTATAAATGTCCCTACTATTGCTAATATACTATTTTCTTGATTTAATGCTACTTCTAATTTTGGTGTATATGCTTGCATTAACCAAATTACAGTATTCATAACTAATATAATTGTTGTAGCTTTATATATAAATCCTTTTGCTTTGTCTAAACTATTTACTATTGCATATTTTAAACTTGGCATTTTATAGTCTGGCAACTCTAATATAAATAAACTATCATTACTATATTTAAATATTTTTTTTAATATTAATCCTGCTAAAACTATAACAACTATTGATAATATGTACATTAACGGTCCTATAAATGGTAATGTTGGAAAAAACACAACAGAAAATAATGCTATTATTGGCATTTTTGCACTGCAAGGTACAAATGGCGTTAACATAATTGTCATTTTACGTTCATTGTCATTTTCTATTGTACGTGTTGCCATAACGCCTGGAACAGAACACCCCGTTCCTACGATCATAGGTATTATAGATTTTCCTGATAATCCTACTTTTCTTAAATAAACATCCATAATTAATGCAACTCTAGCTAAGTACCCCGAATCTTCTAACAGTGCTAGTAGAAAAAATAAAACAATAATTAACGGTAAAAAACCAAGTACTGCACCTATCCCACCAACTACCCCTTCTACTATTAAACCTTGTAGCATTTTACTTACTTCTAAATTACTAAATAAATTATTTAAATAATTTGGGAGAGTTTCGGCGAAAAATATTTCATTTAAATAATCCGAAAAATATCCTCCCACACCACGTTGTGATAACCAAAATACGATTGTCATTATTCCGAAAAATATAGGTACACCTAAATATTTATTTGTGACTACTTTATCTATCTTGTCCGATTTTGTATTTTCATACTTTGATACAGCTTTTTTATTTGTAGATTTATTTATTACTTCCCTAATATATTGTTGTCTGTTGTCCTTGTCTAATTTTTTAAATTGTTTTACTACCCTCTTTTTTTCTGTTTCTTCTATTAATAAATGAAGCCCTTCTCCATTTTGCCCATTTGTTAAAATTATACTACATCCTAATTCTTTCTCCATCTTTGTTAGATCTATTATTTCGTCTCTTTTTTTTATAATATCTAACTTATTTATACATACTATCATCGGAACGTTTAACTCTAATAACTGTGTTGTGAAAAATAAACTTCTCTCTATATTAGCACCATCTACAACATTAATTATTAAATCTGGTGACTCATTTAATATATAGTCTTTTGTTATATTTTCCTCTGATGTATACGGTGTTAGTGAATATGATCCGGGTAAGTCTACTAATGTAATATTACTTTTACCATATTCTTCTTTTAGCTTACTTTCTCTTTTTGATACTGTTATTCCTGAATAGTTTCCTACACTACCCTTCTCTCCTGTTAATTTATTGTACAATGTAGTTTTGCCACAATTGGGATTTCCTACTAATATTATTTTCATAATTTTTACCCTTTCACTTTTATTTTATTTACTATCTTTTCATTTATCCCATATTTACTATCTAATATTTTCACTATATAGTTATTGCTTACTTTTGAAATTATAAGTATTTCACTTCCCGCATAACAACCTAGCGTTAATAAATATCTTGCTTCTTTTTCATTGCATTCTATTTTTTCTACAAAATATTTTTTATTAAATTCACACTGCCCTAATATCATAATTCCTCCTGTTTTGATAATCATTATCATTATTATGTTAGCACTAAGATACATTTATGTAAAGCTTTTTTTATTCTTATATTTAATATATTATGCCATATCTAAATAAAATTAGAAGATGACTTCTAAGCAATATAAACTTCCCCCAAGTCAATCCAATAAAAAAATTATGAAGCGAGAAGTTTGTTTCTACATTTTATAGAAGTCAGCTTCTTTAAATTCCATTGATATCTAAAGTTATTATAATAATTCATATATCCATTTATTAAATACTCTAGTTCTTCAAATGGTCCTCATACTTTGTAATCAATTTTATCTTTCATTGTCCGAAAAATAACTCTTAAGGTGCATCATCCTAGCAATTTCCACGTCTTTACCATGTTTTTCACTAATGTAATATTGTATAAAAAAACCTATATCACAGACTTTTTAGTGTCCATTATATAGGTTACTGTTTATTTTTTTATATAGTTTTTTAAATTGCTATTCTATGTGATACATTTTTTTATTTATTTAGGTCTTGAGCTAAATATTAATGCATTTACAAAACTAAAAAAAACTACGGCGGATATACCTGCACTTGCGGATTTTAACCCACCTGTAAATATCCCTACCCATCCGTTTTCTATTTCTTTTTTTACACCTTGAAACAATAAATGTCCAAACCCTGTTATCGGTACTGTAGCACCTGCACCTCCAAATTCTACTATTTTATCATATATGCCTAATGCACTTAATATGCACCCGACTACAACAAAAGTTACTAATAATTTAGCTGTGCCGAAACTTGTTTTGTCATAAATTATTTGACCTATTGCACATATTGTCCCACCTACTATAAAAGCATTTACAAAGTTCATGTTTTCTCCTTAGAAGCTTTTTTACTTTTATTATACGTGATTTATGTAACTTTATACATTTTCTAGCTTTGATACTTTTTTTAAATATGTGATTACTAAAATAAAAAGTATCTTATTTTCTCTAATATTCTTATCTATCTCAATTTTATCATTATTAATTATTTCATTGAAGTCCTCTATTAAATGTTTGTTATACTCTAGAACTTTTTCATAGTCCATGTTTCTTATATATTCCGTAAACTCTTTTATTTCTGTTAATGAGTAGCTTTCTTTTAAATAGTTTGTTAAATACAATAATATTATATGTTTGAAATTGTAATATCTTTTTTTATCTAATGGCGGTAAAATTCCGACTCTCACATAATTTTGTATAGTTGTTTTATTTACCTCTATTCCATTTCTTTCAAAAAATATTATAACTTTTGATATCGATAAATTATTACTAAAATTATTTGAATTTTCTGATATATTTATTATTTTCTCCATACTCTCCCCTCTATATTAATTTCCCTACTCTTGTTATAGCATATTTTTTATTTTTAAAAAGCAGATCTACCATCTCATATATTTTTTTTAACGTTACTTCGTTAATTTTATCTAAAATTTCATCTTCTGTTCTTACTTTTCCACGCACTAACATGCTTCTACCTATGCTATTCATCTTATTTGTAGTACTATCAAGACTTAATAAGTAGTTAGCTTTTATATTCTCTTTTGCCTTTAAGAACATAGTTTCATCACATTTTTTATCTATAAATATTTTCAATTTTTCTTCCATTACTTTTATTGCTTTTTCTTCGTTTTCTGGGCTTAATGCCATATAAACATTAAATAATCCACTTTCTTTATACTGGGTATGTTGCGAATACACAGAATACGCATACCCATATTGTTCTCTTATACTTTGAAATAATAGTGAACTTAATCCACCACCAAACATATTGTTGAATATAGCCATTTCGTAACTATACGTGCTATCTATTTTTATTCCATCGTAAGTTAAAAGTAGATGTAACTGTTCCGTATCTTTTTCTACGTTTGTTTCCGCACTATTAAATATTGGTTTTTTTATATTTTCTTTACTTTGTTTACTTTCTTTATACTTCTTATATCCAAAATATTTTTCTAATATATTGATTGTGTCTTCATTGATTCTTCCTACAACCGAAATAACTATATTGTCTTTCGTATACCGTTTTTTCATATATTTTTTGCACATTTCACGATTTATTAATGTTACTGTTTCTTTTGTACCTAATATATTTCTACCATATGAACTATTTTTATATACATTCTTTTGCATCGTATCGTAACATAACTCATCTAAATAATCTTCATACATGCTTATTTCTTCTATTACTACTGTTTTTTCTTTTTCTATTTCTTCTTCGCTAAATGTTGAATTGAAAAACATATCTGCTAATATTTCTATACTTTTTTCAAAGTGGCTATCTAATGTTTTGGTGTGATAACATGTATATTCACGTCCTGTAAATGCATTTAATTGTCCGCCTATTAAATCCATCTCCTCTGCTATATCTTTTGCTGTTCTCTTTTGGGTACCTTTAAATAACATATGTTCTATGAAATGCGATATACCACTTTCATTTTCTCCCTCATTAGATGCACCATTAGAAACCCAAATCCCTGTTGATATACCTCTTACATGTTCATTTTTTTCAGATACTATTTTAATACCATTACTCAATATATTTACTTCAACCATGTGCCCTCCTCTTAATGCTTATTTTTTTTATTATATCATATTTTTATGTTGTTGTTTATTTATTCAAAAATACAAAAAAAGAGTCTGCAAGTAGACTTTTTTAACTCCTTTTCTTTTTTAACACTATAAAAAGAGTCTGCAAGTAGACTTTTTTAACTCCTTTTCTTTTTTAACACTATAAAAATAGTCTTCACGTAGACTT
>CAMZNU010000044.1 GCA_947313885.1 uncultured Clostridia bacterium
CTTCGGTAAGTTATTAATATTACTTCCTCTAAATCTTACTACATTTACTCCATACTCTTTCACTGAACTAAATTTATCTGTATTATTGTCACTATTTTCATTTGTTGCCATTATTCTTGTTCCTGTGTTCGTAACTATTACCATTATTGGATCTTTATCTGTTATGTTTGATTTACGTAAGTTTATTACTGGTGTTTCTATTCCTCTTATCGTATCACTTTCAATATAAACATATCTACCTTCTATATTTATCTCAACATTTGATGATATAGTTTGTGGAGTTTGTCTGTTCCCTATACTTGTTCGCTTAACTACAATCCTATTTCCTGTATCTCCTTTTAATTTTACTCCTAAATTACCTTTAATTCCTTCATGAGTTATATCTAACACTTCGATGTCGCTATTTTCTATTTCTACTTTCCCTGCCGTTGTTATTCCTGAAAGCTTATTTGCCGGTAACATATTCCATGGTGCAACTATAGTACTTTTAATGTTACTCTCTCTAATAGTTATATTTCCATTTTCACTAGTTATCCCTTTTATTATAGCTCCACCACGAGTAACATCTGTAGTTATCTGTGTATTTTCTATAACTACTTCATCTTTTGCCTTAACGCCAAATACTTGTTCTCCTATATGTTGTGAATGGCGATAAGCTGTTGTACTTAACTCACCATTTATTAACCTTATTTCATTCCCTTCAATCCCTGCTGTTTGATCCACCACCGTATCTTTTACATAATTAATACTACTCTTGATATTTGTTACTATTTTACTATCTCTTACTTCTACTACCCTTTTTCCCCATATTCCTACTGTTCCACTTGCTGTACCTGCTCTTAATATATTGATGTATATATCACTATTGTCTATTTCTATTTTTTCACCTTTTATTCCATATCGGAATTCTCTGGCTTGACCCCCACTTGTACTCTGTCTCATGTCTAATTTGATATTTTTTACAACTACTTCTCCTGTTGAAAGTATTGTACTTGTCGATAACATGTTTGAGTTTGGATTATTTAAATCCCAATCGCTACTTATTGTTAATTTACCTCCTGTTCCATTATGTATACCATTAGGTATTTGTAAATTTCCAGTAAAATAGAAATCTATTGGCATTGCATTGCCTGTAAAAGTTATCTTCCCTATTTGTGATATGTTTCCATTTACTCTTACTACTAATACTCCATCACTGTTTACATCCTCTGATGTGTTTATTGTTATTTGTCCTGTAGTATTTATTACTACATCTACTTCTGTATTTTGTTGTTTTATTATTTCTAATTCTTCTATTTCAATTCCTAAGCCTTTTAACAACTCTATTTCTTCCGTCGTTAGTTTAGCCCAATCTATTAAATCTAAATTTAATATTGCTCCTTCTTCAAATCCTATTTTTATTAATAACTCTTTTTCTTCTTCTGTTATCTCTTCCCAATTTATTTCATACGGGTTTGATATTTCTTCCGTTTCTTCAACTCCTATTGTTTCTGTTTCTTCCGTTTCTGTTTCTTCTTCTGATTCTTCAACTTCTGTTGTTTCTGTTGTTTCTGTTTTTTCTATTTCTATTTCTTCTTCTGCTTCTTCAACCTCTGCTGTTTCCATTTCTTCCACTTCTGTTTTTTCCGTTTCTACCACTTCCGTTGTTTCTACTTCTTCCACTTCCGTTGTTTCTGTTTCTTCAACTTCTGTTGTTTCTGTTTCTTCAACTTCCGTTGTTTCTACAACCACTACTTCTTCACTGTTAATAGTAATATTTCTATTTATATTATCTTTAATACTACTATATACAGCTTCATTTACTCCTATTACTAAAGTGGTAACTAGAACTAGTACTATGATTTTCTTTTTCATACTCTTTCTCCTTTCATATTTTTTTTATAGTGTGTTATTTTTTTTAATAAATATTGTTATATGTAACAAAGTTACATTTGTTTTTAAAAGCTATAATTTTATTTTTTATAACATTTTATATGTTTTAACCAAAAACACAACTTCTTTTCAACATTTTTTCACTTTACATAAAAAAAACGTATAACATCTTCATAAGATGTTATACGTTTTTTTTATGAGTCACCCGGGGTTCGAACCCGGGACAACTGGATTAAAAGTCCAGTGCTCTACCAACTGAGCTAGTGACCCGCAAAATATGCCCAGAGACGGAATCGAACCGCCGACACGAGGATTTTCAGTCCTCTGCTCTACCGACTGAGCTATCTGGGCTTGCATTATTAAGTTTCCTTCACAACAATCATTATTATATATTACTACTTATTTATTGTCAATAGTTTTTTATTTTTGTTGGAAACTTAACAACATAATATTTATTTTTTTCCTAATAATTTATAACTTTTTTCATGTGCTAATTTTTGATCTATTTTAAAATTATATTTACCAATTAACCCTTTAGATGTTATTATTTCATTATCTTTATTAATTATTATCCCATCTATATTTTCTAAGCTTTCTATTAACTTCATCCCATCTTCTTCTCCTAATAAAAATACTGATGTTGATAATGCATCTCCATCTGCAGATTTAGACGAAATTATAGTTACTGATACAATTGGATTTCTAGACGGGTATCCTGTTTTAGGGTCGATTATGTGATGATACATTACTCCATCTTCTTCAAAATTTCTTTCATACACACCACTTGTAACTACTGATTTGTCAACTACTTCTATCGTTCCTATTATTTTACCTTCTTCTTTTATAGGTTCTCGTATTCCTACTATAAAAGGTTTTCCCTCTTCTTTACTTCCCACCGCTAAAACGTTTCCTCCTAAATTTATTAAACCGCTTGTTACTCCTTTTTCTAACATCATTTTTTTTATTCTATCAGCAATATATCCTTTTGCTATTCCTCCTAAATTAATTTTACTACCTTCTAGTAATATTATTTCATTATCTTTAATTTCTATGTTTTTATAATTTACTAACTTTTTTTCATTTATTATTTCTAGCTTTTCAGGAACTTTTTGACTTTCTTCACCAAATCCCCAAAGTTTTATTAACGGTTCTATCGTTATGTCAAAATACCCATCTGTAAGCTCACTATATTTTTGGGATAATAATATTAATTCTAATGCTCCTTTACTTTTTAAATCATCTGATATTAGTAACCTTCTCTCGTTATTTAATATATTAACAAAACTATCTTTTTCCGTTCTACTTATATTTTTCTCCCATTCTACAGATAGTTCTAATGCACTGTCTAATGTGTTTTGTGCTAAAGTCTCATCCTCGTCATACACTGCAATATTTATTATAGTATCCATTCCAAATGTGGTTTTATCATATTTTTTTATTTTTGTACTTTTAATCTCTTCTTTTACACATCCCGTTAATGACAATAGTGCAATTATTATTATTACCATCTTCCTCATTATTTGATCCTCCTCATATTATATTATACAATTATATATATTTTTTACATTTTTTTCAATGTTTTTTTACTTTATACTTATAGGAGATATTTTATGTTTACATTTTACGACAAGTGCTTAATAACTTTCTTAACAATACTCGCTATTATTATCATGTTGATTTTTTATCTATATTTACCTTTTTTTGCAACATCATCAACTGATAACGTTGTAAATATATTTATCGGTAAAACACATTATGCAACTTACGATCTTTATACAAATAATATTTATACAATTGAAAATAATAATTCTTTTAACACTATAAAAATAATTAATGGTAATGTGAAAATGATTAACGCAAGTTGCAACGATCAATACTGTGTTAACCACAGTCCCATTAACAAAAATTATCAAACAATAGTTTGTTTACCTAATAAATTAGTCATTGAAATTGATTCCTCTTTTGAAAGTGGTATTGATTCTATATCTCAATAGGAGTTTTTTATGTCATCTAAAAATATTTCGTACCTCGGTATACTTACAGCACTCGCTCTTATAATTAGCTATTTTGAACGTATTGTCCCTACTTTCGTACCTGTTCCTGGTATTAAACTTGGACTTGCTAATATCATCGTTATTATTACTTTATATTTAATTAATTCTAAACAGGCATTTTTTCTATCTATAGCGCGTACATTATTAGTAGCTATTTTATTTGGTGGTCTCTCTAGTTTTATTTATAGCCTTTCTGGTGGATTGCTTAGTTTCTCTTTTATGATTCTTTTTAAACGTTTTAAAGGATTTTCTATCATCGGCGTTAGCGTTATCGGCGGTGTTACACACAACATTGCTCAAATTATTGTCGCTACATATGTTGTAAGTAATTTAAAGCTTTTATATTATTTACCAATCCTTATTTTTTCTGGCATTATCTCTGGTACATTAATAGGTATTATAAGTTTTTACACTTTGAAAAACTTATGCCCACTAAATACAACTTATACACAGAAATCTTCTAAGTTATAAACATTTATTTTTTTTAACTTTATTTTTACCTATAATTCGACTTTTTTACACTTTATAACTTATTAATCACATTGTGGATATGTGTATAACTTTGTGTATAACATTAATTTCCCTTTCTTTTATTTTATTTATCTCTTTCTAATATGTTCTTATTTCTCAAATAAAAAAAGTCGTATTAACGACTTTTTATCCTCCCAACGTTACATCACATTCTTCATAATATTCTAACCCTTTTTTTATGTCCCCATCTTCATAGGCTGGCCAAAAATTATTTATTACATAAAAATCGGAATATACCGATTGTATTGGTAACAAACCACTTAAACGTTGTCGTCCTCCCCATCTCATAATTAAATCTATTCTTGATATTCCTTCCGATTCCATCCTAGGATAGTTTTTTATGTCCCAATCCCAACCATAATTAATTAAAAAATTTACTTTTATACCTCCTCTGTTACATAACACCCTCTTCCCTACATACTTTTTTAACTGTTCTGGAAATACCTTACTTTTACTATCCCCAACTACTAATATACTAGTATCTAACTTTGTCGTTTCCTCTACAGATTTTACACACGCTTCTATATACTTATCCCTTTGCTCCTTTGGTCTTTTAACATTGTCTTTTGTAAAACCATAAAACGTTACCTCTTCTACTCCATACTCTATTAGTTTTTTTAATGCTTCAACTCCTGGTAATATACCATACTCATAACCATCACCTTTTTTTAATGATTTATTTACCGCCCAACGTCTATTTCCATCCGGTATTATCGCAACATGTTTTGGTATCCTCTTCATTTTTTATCCACCTACTTCCTTCTTATTATTGATGTTAACGTATCCTCTTTTAATATCAATAAGCTCATTACATATGATAAAACTCCTCCTACACTTATTGAAGAAAAAAATATTAACCTTTCTATAGTTGTTTCCATTAGAAATACTTTATATGCACCTTTTTCTAAAATAATTATTATTACATACATAAATGACGTACTTAATATAACTTTTTTTAACGTAGTTTTTAATATTTTATATTTTATTCTCCCTCCCCTTAATCTAAATAATATTAAACTAAGCATAATCCCTAAATAAAATGCAAGTCCTGTTCCAACTACTATAAAATTAACCCCTAAATTTAATACATCTATAAACAAATAATTAAATCCTAAATTTAAACTTATTATTACTACACTTACTATTATAGGATTTATTTTATTATTTATCGTGTAATGTGCTTTATTTAAAACATCAAATACCCCAAACCCTAACATATACATCCCATAAATTTTTAAAAAGTCCGCCGTAGCCTTCACATTATCTTCATTAAAATTATCACTTAAAAATATTAACCTTATTACCTCATCACTTACTACTATTAACCCTATACTAGCCGGTATTAATAATATTATTAAACTCCCTAACACCTTCGTTATTGAATCATAAAATAATTCCTTGTCCTCTACATATTTTTTATTGAATTTTGGATACATGACATTTGTTATCCCATATACTATAACTGTCGTTACTGCAAAAAATATTTCTTTTGCAAAATCAAATGTCGTTATCATCCCCGAACTAAATTTATTTACATACACATTATCCGTTATCGTAGTTATCTGATTTGTACTCATTATAAACACTATCAATATTAATCCCTTTAAAAATAATTTCACATTGTCATCTTTAAAGTTTATCTTAAATTTATATTTAAATTTATGTAGCTTTAATACCATTGGTATTTGTATTGCCATTTGCAAAAACCAGCCTATAAAAGTTACTACTGTTAGCCCCTTTACTCCATATTTAGCTCCCGTAAATATATATATTATTATTATTGTATTATACGGCACACTTATTAACGTCGGTAATACAAATTTTTCATTCGATTGTAATATACCCGTAAATACATATGCTAAACTTATAAATATTACCGTCGGTGATAATATTTTTACTAAATCTATTAAATATTCATTGTTTACCGATACTATTTCCTCTACTAAAAAAATATATCCTGACATTATTATTACCGATATCATTATTGCAAAATTTAATATGTTATTTATTAATCTATTTTTCTCATCTATGTCTGTTTCCTTAACTAATATCGGTATTAACGTTATTGCTATACCAGAACCTAACGGCAAAAATAATCTTGTCGTTAAATTTAATGCTATAAAGTAACTATCTGTTTTTATATTTGCACCTAATACTTGTCCTATTAACGCATCTCTATAAAATCCTAAAAATCTTGTTATTAAGTATAACGTTATTATAAATATTATAGTTTTTAATACTGTCCTGTTTTTAAACATCTATTTTCTCCCACTCTTTTTTTATAAATTTATTTTATATTAACATTTAATACCGTTTTAAACAATAATTTTAAACTTTACTATAATCTCTTCTTTTAATCATTTAAAAACTTTTATTACTACCTTATATTTCTTCCGCATTAAAAAAACTAATCTGATCGATTAGTTTAAACTTTCTTACTTATAATTTTTTTAAATTAAAATATTTAAATTCTTTATCTTCATTACAATCTAACCCACTTGCTAACGAATAATTCCCAACTCTTTTTATGATTTTTTCTTCTTCTATTTTATCCACACAATAAAGCTCAACTTGATTTATAAGATCTATAACTTCACTATGAGCATCTTCATACATATCCATAAAACTTTTTGTATGTTCTTCATTTTTATCATGGGGACTATGCCACTTATTTCTATTTAAATTAAAGTAATCTTTATCTTTTTTATCTTCTATCCCTTGTATTTTTTTTATAACTTCTTCCGTTATCTTTAAATCTTCTTTTAATTTTTTACTATTAAACCTACGTTTCTTTTTGCCATTGTCTAAATATTTCGTAACTCTCTGTAAATACGTTATTACATTTATCATTTCTTTTTTTGAAATGTCTCTATTATATACCTTTTTTATTCCATCTATTAAAATTTCACTTACTACTTCTTTTTCTAACTCACCTGTATCTACTACTTTCCATATAGGTCTAATATCATCGCTTTTTTCAGAAAGTACTTTCATTAACGTTAAGTCTATACTTTCCTCAAATTTTTTATGTATTACACTATATTTTGTTGACGTTATTGGTTTATTTTTATTTCTAAATCCCGTTCTGTAATATATATATGGATGGGTTTTGTAATCCAATACATAATGGGTTAAATATCCTAACAAATATGCTATACATATTTCACGTTCTTCATTTTCATAATGCTTTACTTCATTTATTAAATGTTTTATAAATTCCCCTACATTTTTTTTATGCAATATTAATCCTATTTCTTTCGTATTGCTCTTAAAAAACCCTGGCAAATAATAAAAAAATAAATCCGGCCCTTGTGCCCCTATATTAAATATTCCGTGATGCTCATTTATTATCCTTTTATATCTAGGGCATAAGTTATTTTTTACCGAATGCCCAAAAATAAAATGTGTTATCATCCCTGGCATTTTATCACCTCTTTTTTTATTTATTATATCATATCAATATATTTTTATGTATAATAATTTTTATAATATTTCATATTATAAAAAAGGAGTTTAACATGCACTCTCTTAAGCAAATTATTGACGATCATATAAACAATAATATATATCCTTTTCATATGCCAGGGCATAAACAAAATTATAGGTTTTTTGAAAAAGATATTTTAAAATACGACTTAACAGAATTTGGTTATCTTGATAATCTTAACGACCCAAAAGAAGCTATTTTACAACTTAACTTAAAACTTGCTACTCTACTTTCTAGTTCTAAAAGTTTTGTTTTAGTAAATGGCTCTACTTCTGGTATTATTTCTGCTATAAGTTCTATTTGCTCTAATGGTGATACTATTATTGCTAGTAGAAATAGTCACAAAAGTTTTTTTTCCGCTATTCACATTAATGGCTGTAATACAGTTTATACATACCCTAAAGTTTTACCTAACGGTATTGTAACTGGTGTATGTCCTTTACATATCGATAAGTTACTTACTAACAATCCTACAGCTAAGTGCGTTTTTATAACTAGCCCAACTTACGAGGGTATAGTTAGTGATGTTGATACTATCGCATCTGTAGTTCATAAACATAATAAAATTTTAATCGTTGATGAAGCCCACGGCTCTCATTTAAACTTACACAAATATTTTCCGAACTCTGCAAACTGTAACAATGCAGATATCGTTATTCAAAGTCTTCATAAAACTTTACCTACTTTAACTCAAACTTCTATTATTCACGTTAATTCTAATAGAGTTGATTTAAATTCTTTAAAAAAATATATGTACATGTTACAAACTAGTAGCCCATCTTATTTATTTTTATATGCTATTGACACCTTAGTAGATAACATAAATAATAACTGTAATTTTTTCGATAGCTACATTTTAAAACTTTCTAACTTTAGAAAAAAATTTAACCAACTAGTAGGGGTTCATAAAAAAATTACTTTATTAGACTTTAATAATAAAAATAATTTAAATATCCATAGCTATGATAAATCTAAACTTACTTTTATTTTAAATTGTAATTTACACGGTAAAGACATCGAACTCATTTTACGTAATGAATTTAATTTACAAATAGAATTTAGTTCTATCAATTATTTTCTTGCTATGACTTCTGTATGTGATACACAAAAGGGGTTTGATTTACTCCTCAATGCTCTCGTTATCATTAATGAACGTATTCATTATAAAGAGTTTACTCCGATACCTTCTATTTCAGAAAGTTTAGGTGATTCTGTTTTGAATAAAAAAAAAACGGAGAATAATAGTGTAGATATTAGTATTTCTAAACATAGTCCTACTTTGATTCATCTTGACGAATCAAAAAATATTACCTCGGATGTTTTTAGTTCTAAAAATAGTCCTACTTTGATTCATCTTGACGAATCAAAAAATAATACCTCGGATGTTTTTAGTTCTAAAAATAATCCTACTTTGATTCATCTTGACGAATCAAAAAATAATACCTCGGATGTTTTTAGTTCTAAAAATAATCCTACTTTGATTCATCTTGATGAATCTAAAAATAATACCTCGGATGTTTTTAGTTCTAAAAATAGTCCTACTTTGATTCATCTTGACGAATCAAAAAATAATACCTCGGATGTTTTTAGTTCTAAAAATAATCCTACTTTGA
>CAMZNU010000045.1 GCA_947313885.1 uncultured Clostridia bacterium
ACGTTCAATTAACTCAAATGGCAAAAAAAGAGGCGAAGTTAATGAAGTGTTGGTGAGAAATTATGACTTATGAGACTAAGAATGATAAAGCATGGAGTAAGATATTTGATAAATATAATATAGTAGATGAAATAAAAAGGAATAAATTTTATAAAATAAAATCATCGCAGATAAATGAATTTAGAGAAGCGAGATTGATGACTAAATTTGATTATAAAAAAAATTTACCTAAATTATTTATTGAGTATTCGCTATCAATTTTACCAATAACTAGAGGTGATTATATTATTTCGTCGTTTGAAGCATATCATATATTTGAAAAATTAAATAATATTGTTGAAAAAGTTGAAACTCCAATGAATATAGAAAGTATAAATTTTGAGTCAATTACTAGCGAATCAACAACAGTAAACATTGCATATATTACAGGAATGTTAGAAGATTTTATAGGAGAAAAGTTATTACCAACTGTTAATGGACGAATGAGTTCGGAGGAATTTAAATTTTATATTAATAATGGCAAATCAAAAACAAGGCAAGAAATTTTGGTTAAGAATTCACAAATAGAAATAGATGGTGGATATGAAAGTGAAAATTTTTTAACATTGATAGAAGTTAAAAATTCTATTTCGGAAGATTTTTTAATTAGGCAATTGTATTATCCGTTTAGATTGTGGTCAAATAGAGTAAGTAAAAATATTAGAAATATTTTTTTGATTTATTCAAATAGTATATTCAGTTTTTATGAGTATGGTTTTGATGATTTACATGACTATAATTCATTAGTGTTAAAAAAACATAAGAATTATTCATTGGAGGATCTAAAAATATCATTAGATAATATTTTTGAAATATTTGATAATATTGAAAAAAACATTAAAGAACCTGAAATACCATTTCCACAAGCTGATAAATTTGATAGAGTGATTAATTTATGTGAAATATTATATAAAAAAAACAGCTTAACTAGGGAACAGATAACGTGTGAATATGATTTTGACGTTAGGCAGACTAATTACTATACTGATGCAGGACGATATCTAGATTTAATAAATAGAGAAAAAGTAGATGGAAATATAACGTATTATTTAACGAAGAAAGGGAAAAAAATACTTGAGAAAAAATATAAACATAAAAACTTACTTTTTGTAGAAACAATATTAATTCATAAAGTGTTTTACGCTACATTTAAGAGTTATACCGAAAAGAAAAGAGCGCTTGAAAAACACGAAATAATAGAGATAATGAAAAAATCAGATATATATAAGGTTAAGTCAGAAAGTACATATAGTAGAAGAGCTTCTACAGTGTCAAGTTGGATTAATTGGATACTTAATTTAGGGAGATAGAGGAGTATAATATGATAATAAAGTTACCAGTAAAATTTGATAAACAAATAACGATTATATACATCGATGGAACAGTCGAGGAAGCAAATATATTTCCAAGTAATAAAGGGTTACAGAAATGTGAATTTAAAGAAAAGATAAATGGTTATGATGCACGAACATATCGTGTAACAAATTTAGTTGGATATAATGGTGATGAATTTATAAAATTATGCCCTAAATGCGGTGAAAAACTTTCAGAGACTAGATTTGGTTATAGCGGTAGAAATTCAGGAGGTAGAAGGGATCAAAGTCAGTGTAATACGTGCCGAAGTCGATATAATTAGAGTCTAAATATAAAAGATAAGAACAAAGTCAGTGGTGAGTAGATAACTAATAATCCATTGTGGTGGATGTATGATAACGCCGACAGAGATGAAAAATAGAATAAGAGTAGCAAATGAAAGTGAGAAACAAATAACAAACTATGGTGTAGTAATAGCATATTGTAATGGGATATTAGAAAAGAGTATAG
>CAMZNU010000046.1 GCA_947313885.1 uncultured Clostridia bacterium
AAGCTAAGGACAGGGAAAAACTATAAGCGGGAATTTTGCGAAGCAAAAAACCGCAAGCTAAGGACAGGGAAAAACTATAAGCGGGAATTTTGCGAAGCAAAAAACCGCATAAATATGGAAGGGGACAGGCGACAACTAAAAGAGTCGTTATTTTCGAAAACTATATATGACTATAGGATTTCAACAAAAATAGAAAAATAATTACATAATTTAAAAAAAATGTTAGTATGTTGTATACTAACTATTTTTATATAAAAAAATAAATATTTAATAAGTATCGAAAATAGGATAAATGGTTAAATCAAATAAAAAAATAGACTTATAAATATGTAAAAAAGTAAATGATTACAAAAAATTCTGAAAGCATGTAAGAAAGTGCAAACATAAAAGAATTAAATGAAGAGATAGCAGAGGAGATAAAAGGTGGTAAATAATAATTTTATAGAGAAGTTACTAGACGGGGCGAAAGTGGAATGGAAGACGCTAGGGAATGTAGCAACTATTTTAAATGGCTATGCGTTTAAGAGTAGAGAGTATGTAAATAATGGAATTAGAGTAATACGTATTTCCGATGTTCAAAAAGGTAGAATATCAAATGCCACTCTTAAGTTTTATCCAATCGAAATGAAAAAAACTCTTAATAATTATTTATTAAAAGAAAATGATTTAGTTATGTCTCTTACAGGAAACGTTGGTAGAGTAGCAATGTTATCTAAAAGCGACTTACCGGCGGGATTAAATCAGCGTGTTGCATGTATGAGAGTTAACAATAAAATTGTATTAACACGTTATCTTTTTCATTTCTTCGACCAAAACTTTTTTGAAAATGAAGCAATGAGAAATGCAACAGGTGGCGGACAAAAGAATATGAGTACAAGCTGGTTATCAAAATATGAAATACCAATTCCACCAATGCATGTGCAAAAAGAGATAGTGCGTATATTAGACACATTCACAGAGCTTAAAGCAGAGCTTAAAGCAGAGCTTACGGCACGTAAAAAGCAATATATATATTACCGTGAACAACTACTGACTTTTGCTGATGGGGAAGTAGAATGGAAGGTACTAGGTGATGTAGTAGATTTCAAACGTGGAAAAACAATTACAGCAAAAACAAAAATTAACGGTGATATACCAGTAATTAGTGGTGGCAGAAAACCAGCATATTACAATGCAAAATACAACCGAGAGAATAAAACGATAACTGTAGCAGGTAGCGGTGCTTATGCGGGACACATCATGTATTGGGATGAAAAAATATTTGTTTCAGATGCTTTTTCTATCAAACCGCATTTAAATATATTAGATACAAAGTATTTGTATTATTTCCTGTTGGATAAACAAAATTGGATTTATAGTCTTAAAAAAGGCTCAGGAGTACCTCACGTTTATTTTAAAGATTTAGCCGTTTTAAAAATCCCAATCCCCCCATTACACGTACAAGAAGAGGTAGTAAATATTTTAGACAAATTCGACACAATAACAACGTCAATACAATCAGGATTACCAAAAGAAATAGAACAACGTAAAAAGCAGTATGAGTATTATAGGAATTTACTACTAACATTTCCAAAGCAAGTAAAAAATAAGTAGACGATGTACAAAGGGTAAGAAGCTAAAAGAGTAAACACGCCAATGCAAAACGACATAAAAGTATAAACACAAAAAATAGAAGTTAAAATACAAAGAAAATAAAAATATATAAAAAAATATTGAAATGATATAGATAAAAGATATAAATGAATTACGTGCTAGCATTGAAAAAAGTAGAGGAGATAGAAGATGGAAAATAATAATTTTATAGAGAAGTTATTGGACGGGGAGGAAGTAGAGTGGAAGGCACTAGGGGAATTGATTGACAAAGCCCCTAAATCTAAAATAGGAGTAAAAAAAATCGAAACATTAGGTGAAGGTAATATACAATGCTTTACATCAGGGAAGAAAACATATTACGTTGATGATTTTTTAATAGATGGTGAATATATCTTTGTGAATGATGGCGGAGTAGCAGACTTTAAATATAATATAGGAAAATCTTATTACACAGATCATATATTTGCATTTACTAGTAATGAGAAATATAAAATGTACATATTGGTAAAATATATTTATTATATTCTATTAAATATGCAAAATCATATAAATGAAAATATGTTTCAAGGTTCAGGAATAAAAAATTTACAGAAAAAAGCATTTGCAAAACTCCAAATCCCAATTCCCCCATTACATGTACAAGAAGAGATAGTGCGTATTTTAGACACATTCACAGAGCTTACAGCAGAGCTTACAGCAGAGCTTACAGCACGTAAAAAGCAATATACATATTATAGAGAACAACTATTGACCTTTGCTGATGGGGAAGTTGAATGGAAGGCGCTAGGGGATTTGGGGGAAGTTATAAGGTGTAGCGGAATGCAGAAGAAAGATTTTGTTGAAGATGGGTACCCAGCAATACATTATGGTCAAATATATACTAAATATAGTATGTGTGCGGATAAAACCTTTACATATGTTTCGAAATCATTGTATGAAAAATTAAAAATTGCAAAGAAAAATGATTTGTTAATCGCGACAACCTCAGAAAATGATCAAGATCTACTTAAAACAGTTGCTTGGGTTGGATCAGAAACAGCGGTTTCAGGGGATATGATGATATATAGGCATAACCAAAATGTTAAGTATATGGCATATTATTTTAGAACTACGACTTTTCAAAAACAAAAAACAAAATATATAACAGGTACAAAAGTAAGAAGGGTATCAAAAAATAATATAGAAAAACTCCAAATCCCAATCCCCCCATTACATGTACAAGAGGAGATAGTAAATATTTTAGACAAATTCGACACAATAACAACGTCAATACAATCAGGGTTACCAAAAGAAATAGAACAACGTAAAAGGCAGTATGAGTATTATAGAAACTTACTACTAACATTTCCAAGACAAGAATAAAATAAATAGACGATATAAACAATGCAAAACTAAAAGTACAACGTACATATAAAAAATGTCACAAAAAAATATATAAACACAAAAAAAAGAGATTAAAACACTAAATAAATAAAAAAATATAAAAAACATTGCAAATATATATATATAATAATATTATGAAGGAGAACCAAATAAATTTAAATAAAAGGAGAAAATATGAGATTAGGGAAAAAACTTGGATTTGAAGATAAAAAAACATGGTATGCTTTTTTATCTGTAGTATTATCAGGACAAATTATTTATTCTTCATTTGAGGCATTTAAAGGATCATTTTTATTAATGATGACAGAAGTAATGGGAA
This sequence comes from uncultured Clostridia bacterium, assembly GCA_947313885.1. Taxonomy (GTDB): domain Bacteria; phylum Bacillota; class Clostridia; order Lachnospirales; family CAMZNU01; genus CAMZNU01. The sequence goes on from CAMZNU010000046.1 coordinate 3,296, forward strand.
TAACAAATGCGGAAATGGGTACGTTATTTTCAATGATAGGTATATCAATGTTTTTTTTCATACCGGGAGGATGGGTAAATAATAGGTTTAGTGCAAGGAGTATAATATTAGTAAGTTTGGCAGTTAGATTTGTAACTATGATGTATGTGTTAATAATGACACCAGAGTTTATAGTGCTTAGAAACATTGCAATTATATGGGGGATAAAAGAAGCTATATTTTGGCCAGCAGTATTAAATGGTGTATCTCTATTAGCTAGTGAAAAAAATAAAGGTGTGGCATTTGGATTATTAGAATCAATACGAAGAGCTACGGAGATGGGAATGAACTTAGCGTTAGCAGGACTGATGACGGCAATAGGTGGATCAGTATTATTAGCTCAACAAGAAGTATTTAAAAAGGGTATGATAGCATACACAATAATAATAATACCTATGTTTATAGCAGTATATAAATATGTTCCAGCTAATGAATTGGCTAAAAGTGAAGATGAAAGTCAAAATAAGTTAGCACTTAAGGGTTTATTAAAAGTAATATCAAACCCAGCGATATGGTCAGCATCATTAGCATCACTTACAGTGTATTGGTGTTATATAAATTTAATGTATACAGTGCCGTACTTACAAGCTGTATTTAATATTACATCATCACAAGCGGCATTTTTTGGGATAATAAATACGGCGGCGATGGGAGTATTTGCAGGAATTATATCAGGAGTTATATCAGATAAAGTATTTAAATCATCGACAAAAATGATGTGTTTCTCATTAGGGATGACGTCGGTAATACTATTTACAATATTATTAATGCCAAAAACTATATCTATGTTAATACCAAATATGATACTGTTATTTATGTTTTCGTTTTCTATATTTTTAGCAAAAGGGATTATATTAGCACCAGTTGCAGAGCTTAAGATAGAAAAAGAGTATAGTGGTTCAGCGATGGGAGTAGGTTCATTTTTTGCATATGCATCTGTATTATGGGCATATGTGTTAAATGGAAAAATAATAGATAAGTTTCCAGATGATCCAGTTAAGGCATATGAACAAATATTTTTAATAGGTGCAGTAGTAGCAGGCTCGGGAGCAATTTTTGCATTTTTAGCTATTAGAAGAACAGCAAGAGAAATTGTAAAAGAAGCATAAAAAAATAAAAAGTATATAGGAGGAATAAAAATGTTAAATAATTTTTTAATATTAAGTCATAGGGGAGTATCGGCAGTATATCCAGAAAATACGATGTTATCATTTAGAAAAGCGTTAGAATATGGTATGGATGGTATAGAATTAGATGTACAATTTTCAAAAGATAAGGAACTTGTAGTTATTCATGATGAAACATTAGATAGAACAACAGACGGTAAAGGATATGTAAAAGATAAAACATTAGAAGAACTAAAAAAGTTAGATGCAGGAAGTTTTAAAAGTAGTGAGTATAAAGGTGAAAAGATTCCAACGTTAGATGAGGTATTTGAATTATTTAAAGGTAAAGAAAAAGTTATTAATATAGAACTTAAAACGGGACAATTTGCATATGACGGTATAGAAGAGAAAGTTATAGAAAGTATTAAAAAATATAATTTAGAAAAATATGTGTACATAACAAGTTTTAACCATCAATCATTTGATAAATTTAGAAAGTTAACAACAGAGATAGAATCAGGAGTTCTTTTATATGATACACAATTTGACATATGCAAGTACATAGATGGATATAATATAGAAGTTATAAACCCAAGTATAGAATATTTTAATTTATGTAAAAATGACTTTATGAGTATGAAAAAGCAAGGTAAAAAAGTAAGTGTATATACTGTAAATGATAAAGAAGAAATGAAAAAATTAAAAAATTTAGGAATTAATATTATTACAGACATAGCGATAACAAAAGAAGAGTTATAATTTTTTACCAGAAGATAGAAGAGTGATTTTAAATAATCACACATCTATCTTTTTTATTGCAACAAAAAAGATAGTAAAATAATTTTTAAAAAGGTATTATATAAATAAGTATATTAAAAATGGAGGATAAAAATATGGAACATGAAGAAGCGTGTGTTACTTTTAGATTTCCAAATATGGAGAAGGCAGATGAAATTAAAATTTTTCAAGATTTAACAAGTCAAATAAGAGGGTATTATTTTACAAAATCAGAAATAGGTATGATAAAACAAGAAAAACATAGTGGTAATTATTGTGTATATTTTTTAATTGGAACAGAAAAAAGTGTATATATAGGACAGTCAGAAAATGGCATAAAAAGAATAGAAGACCATACAAGGAATAAAAATTTTTGGACACATTGTTTAATGTTCGTAACAGATAACAATACATTTGATAAAACTAGTATTGATTATTTAGAAAATTACTTCATAAAAAAATTCAATCAATCAGAATATACATTAGAAAATGCTTTAGTAATGGATAAAACAACACATACTAATGATTTTGAAGAGGTAAGGTGTAAAAATTTATCAAAGCAGATAGAACGTTTATTACTTTGTAATGG
>CAMZNU010000047.1 GCA_947313885.1 uncultured Clostridia bacterium
ATGATGTCTATAGCATCCCAAGAAAAATATTTTCTAATTAAAGTTTCAACTTTAGCAGAAAGTATACTAGTAAATAAAATACCTATCATACCACCGCGAGGGTCAATAGCGAAGCCTAAGAAATCAACCATACCACTGTTACCGCCATCACCGTATGACATAAGGAATAAACCGGCAAGCATACCACCAATTACAGGAGTACCGCCAAATGCTTTAGTTGCGTTAAAACCAATCATTACGTACATAAATTGCATAAGAGATTTATTAAAAACGTTTAAGTAGTTTAAGAAATCACCTTCTATACCAAGTTCTTTACAAAGTCCAGAAATTCCAGCTAAAATACCAGCTGCGATAAATCCAGGAATAAGAGGAACGAAGATGTTAGAGAAGTTAGACATAAACCCTTGAAAAGTAGAAGTACGTTTAGACTTCACATTCTTTTTTTGAGATTGTATAACGTCATCAAAACTATCATTAGAATTAGTTTGTGGTTGATCATCTGAAGTTTTATCAGAATCAAGAAAAGAAATTAAAGCCGTGTGAGCTTTTTTAACTTTACCAGGACCAAAAATTAATTGTAGTTCTTCGTTGTTGAAATTAACACCAAGAATTCCGTCTAATGATTTAAGTTCATCAGTGTTTACGACAGCAGTATCTTTTAAAGATATGCGTAATCTAGTAATACAAGTAGTATGTGAAGAAATGTTAGTTTTACCGCCGATTAGAGGCATAATTTTTGAAATTGTTTCATTATAGTCCATATTTGTTCTCCATTCATAATATAAAATTAGTTGTTTTTGTTATGTTCTTTTAAAGCGTCTCTAATAAATCCTTTTTTAGAATTTAGAAGTTTAGTAGCATCATCACCAGAAATATCACATAAAATCATAGTAATGGCTGTTTTACAATGTTTAACTTCATTTAAAGCTTTTGTTGCTGTGTCTAAAGAGCAGTCACAAGCTTCCATGACAATTTTCTTTTGACGTTCTATAAGTTTTGCGTTAGTAGCTTCTACATCAACCATAAGGTTTCCGTATACTTTACCAATTTTAATCATAGAAGCTGTAGTAAGCATGTTAAGAACAAGTTTTTGAGCAGATCCTGCTTTAAGTCTTGATGACCCTGTAACTACTTCTGGTCCTACGACAGGTGATATAGGAATATGAACAGAAGTTGCAAGAGGGCTATTTGCGTTACAACTAAGACTAATAGTAGTAGCACCTAATGACTTAGCATAATCAACACCGGCAAGAACATATGGAGTACG
>CAMZNU010000048.1 GCA_947313885.1 uncultured Clostridia bacterium
TATTATACGGTATATATAAATTTGCAGTAAACAATAATAATTGCTATGGATTTACATTAAATGAACTTTTAAAAAATGAAAAAGAAGAAGCTGTAAGCCCAGCAGAAATTTTTAACATTGATAAACAAACAATGAAAGAAACATTAATATATTTATCACACAATTACCCTAAATATATAAATGTACATAATGGCGTAAACAATATAACGTTACAAAATAATAAAGAGCCAGAAGACATTTTAGATTTAATAATAGAAGAGCATAGAAATAAAAGAGCATAAAACAAAAAAACTATATTAATAAGGAGAAAATAAAAATGATGGAAAAAAAGTACAGTGACTATTTTACTATAGATGAAAATTATTACCCAGCAGTAAATGAAAAGTTAATAGAGGAACAAGGTGACACACTATGGCAAGGGTTCTACCCACATGATACGTTTATAACGTTATTAAAAAATTTAGAAGACGTAATATCTAGAAGAAAAAAACAATCGGTATGGGTAGAAGGAGAATACGGAACAGGTAAGTCACATGCTATATTAACAGCAAAAAAAATAATAGATTCAGATGAGTATGTAACAAAAGATTATTTTGATAAATATAAAATATTAAGAAAAACAGACTTATACAATAAAATCCAAGGGTTAAAACAACAAGGTAAAATAGTTACTGTACATACATACGGTTCATCAAGTATAACGTCAGATAATGAGTTAGTAATAAAAATACAACAAGCTATAACAAAGGAACTACAAAAAAGAGGAATGAAAGTTACAGGATTAAAAGAAAGTATAATAGAATGGTTAAATGATAGTGCAAATAAAAATTTCTTTAATGAGTTAATAAGTGGTGAATATAAATTATTATTTGATAATGAAACAGTAGATAGCATAATAAATAAACTAGAAACATCAGAAGGTGAAATATTAGAAAATACAGTAAGTAAAATAATCCAAGTAGGAAAAGAAAGAGGTATGGAAGTGTTTACTATGGACATACCAAAACTATTAAAGTGGATAGAAACAGTTATAGAAACTAACAATATAAAATCAATGTTATTTTTTTGGGATGAATTTACAGAATACTTTAAAAATAATATGAGGTCATTAACAGGATTTCAGCAAATAGTAGAGCTTGCTACATCAGTACCATTTAACTTAATAATAGTTACCCATTTATCAAGTGCGTTATTTGATAGTGGTGGTGATGCAAAAAAAGTAATGGATAGATTTGTAACACCAAGGTGTAAAATAGAACTTCCACAGGAAATGGCATTTAAATTAATTGGTGGAATAATGCAAGAAACAGAAAACCCACATTTAAGAAAACAATGGCTAGAAGATAGAAAAGATATATATTTAGGATTAGAAAGAAGTAATAAAAAAATCAAACAATATACAAAAGCAAATGAGGAAGAAATAGAAGGAGTTCTACCCCTACATCCATATAGTGTAGTTTTATTAAAAGAGCTAGCAGTAACATTTAGTTCAAATCAAAGAAGTATATTTGACTTTATAAAAAATAAAGAAAATAAAAATATAAAAAGTTTTCCATGGTTTATAGAAAACCATAGCCAACAATCAGATTGGAACGTATTAACGATAGATATGCTATGGAGTTTTTTTGAAAATAAAGATGAAGGAAAGATGAAAGAAAAAATAAGTTACTACAAAAATAAAGAAAAAAAATTATCAGATGACGAGAGAAGAGTAGTAAAAACTATAGTGCTACTACAATCGATATCAGAAGTATCAGGAAATAAAACAGAAATATTTTTACCAAATGAAAATAATATAAACTTAGCTTTTGAAGGTACACAGTTTGGGGCAAACCAAGGTGTACAAATAGCAGATAAATTAGTAGAAGATGAAATAATATACACAACAGGTAATAAAAGAGGAGAAAAAGTATATTCAATAGTAGGTGCAATGTCAGATACAAAAGAAATAGATGATAATGTAAAAAAATATATAGAAAGTAAAAAAACAAAAGATTTTTTAGAAGCACGTGAAGAATCAGAAATATTTAAATTAAGCGATGGGCTAAATGCTAGAATGAAATTTCATTTTTTAACGATCGATAACGTAACTAATGAAATTAAAAAAATAAGATTAAGAGATAAAGAAGAAATAATAACGGCAATAGCGTTATTTGGAAAAAATGAAGAAGAAAAATATAAAATAGAAAGTAAAATAAAAGATCTGTTAAAAGAAAATAGTAACTACATATATATAGATACGACAGATACACCATTTGGAGAAAAAAGAATTAAAGATTATGCAAAAGCGATAGCATATAAACAATATTATAGAAGTAAAAACGGTGATGAAAAAGCGCATTATGAACGAGAAGAAAAAAACATAATAAACACATGGTTAGAGGAAATAAATAATAATGACATATATATTTCAAGAAATAGAGAAGAAAAAAAATATACTGAAAAAGAAATTAAATGCGAGTCAGAAAGAGGAATAATATTTAAAACAGTAAAAGGTGTAGCAGGATTAGAAGAAGAATTAAAAATGATAAGTCAAAAGTTTTATAACTTATCATTAGATGAATATGAAGTAAAAACAGATTTATATAATCTATCAGGATTACAAACATCGGCAAAAGCAGGAATTGAAGAAGTAATAAAAGGGGCATTAAATACACCAGTAAAAAGTAAGAAATTAGAAAATGCATTAGAAGGTGCATTAAAATTACCAAACTATTGGGAAGTTATGAGTACGTCAAAAATAGCGAAAATAAAAAAAGAGGTAGATGGATTAATTAGAAAAAAAATAAAAAGAGATAGTCGAGTATCTATAGTAGATATATATGACATGTTATCAAAAGAACCATATGGTTTTTTAGTGAACAAAAAAAATGCTTTTATAGTAGGTTTTTTATTAAAAGAATATTCAAGTGATACGTATAAATATAGTGATGGTGAAAATACAGAACCTATGACAGAAGATAAATTAGCAGAAATGATAAAAGATGTCATGGAACATAAAATAAAAGATAATAGTAAATATATTGAAAAATATATATGCGAGTTAACAGATGATGAAAAAACATTTGGGAGAGTGTTATCAAAAATTGCCAATATAGATGAGGAATCATGTAGTTCATATGAAAGAGGTAGAGATGCGTTAAGAAGAAAAACAAATGAATTACAATTTCCGTTGTGGACATTAAAATATATAGAAGAAATAAAAAATGATGAAATGTTAGAAGAGCTAGTAAGAATATGTAGTTTAATACTAAATTCTAAAGACACGACAAAAGGAAATACAGAAATAAATTATTGTGCAAGTTTAGCAAAATACATAGTAGAAGTAGGGGAAGAAGAAATATTAGAAAAAGCTACAGGTATAATAAATAAAGAAAATATATTAGATGGATTAGAGAACTTCATAAAAGAGTATAGAGATGGGATATTAGAAAGAGTAGGAGAACAAATAGGAGATAATAAAGCCTATGTAGAAATTTTAAAAAGAAGTATAAGCGATAAACACATATGGGCATGGGATGAAATAGCAATAGAAAAAGAGTTAGACAATATAATATTAGATTATGAAATAATATTAGAGAGTTATGATATAGGCATTAAAAAGAGAAATATAGAGGAATGTATAGCAGAATGGAGAACGATAGTAAGCAGTATAAAAATAAGTAATGAAATATTAAAAGATGAGAAAATAAGTATAAAAAATGTTTTAAGTAGTTTGAATAAAATGGTAAAACATGAAAAAGATGAAGAAAATAAAAAAGAGTTTTTAAAAGATTTTAAAATTGAGAAAGTAGAATTGAATAAATTTTTTAATGATCAGTTAACGGCTTTTAATGAAATATTTAAAGAAAAAATGGAAGAGTTAACAGAAGAAGAGAAAAAAACAATATTTGATAAAATAGAAATGAATAGTTTCGAAGTAAAAAGACGAGTATACGAGGAAAAATTAAATATAAAAGTAAATGAAATGAAAGAGAACTCTAAAAAAAGCCAATTAAAAAATATGTGGTTAGAGGGTACAGGTACAAACAATACAAAAGAGTGGTCAAAAAAATATAATATGCCAATATTAGCTATGGTAGATCAAGAATTAGAAATAGAAGCAAGAGAAGTATTTGTAACAATAGATTCAACAAATCAAGGAAGTGGAAAAGATATAGAGAAAGCGATAGAGTTTTTAAGAACAGAAAAATTATTAACGTATATAAATGATGAGGAAGAGCAAGAAAAAAGATTTAAGGATAAGATGATAAAAGAGTATGAAATAGTAGTAGGGGTAGAGGAAATAAAAAGAGTGTTATTAAAAGAGAGTCAAATAGAACCACATAATTGGTATGGAAGTCAAAAAATAGCAGACGAGATAAAAAAATACGTAACAATAAAATATAATAGTAATGAGGTAGAAAAAGCGATAGAAGAAATAGATAACATAGAAGAGAAGGATATAAGAGAGTATTTAAAAGAGTTAATAAAAAGTAATATGGAAATAGGAATAACGATATTAAATAAAAGTAAAAATAAATATTAGGTAGGGGGGTGTACGCTATTAAATTAGAAGAAGTTGTAGAGAATATAGATAAGTATATAAATAGAAGTAGAGAAGAAGGAAAAGCGATATTAATAAATGTGAATAATAAGGAAGATTATAAAAAAATATTAAGTGCCGTAGAGCTAAGAATGTTAAGAAGTATGCGAATGTCATCATACTGTAGAGAAGATAAAATAGCAGGAGATGGCTTACCAGATATGGATATATTTTTGGAAAGTTTAGGAGACGAGGCAGGAGATAAAGTAGTAATAGGAGTATCAGAATATAGAAATATAAGAAGAGGACAAAAAGAAGATAACTATATAAGTAAGATAGCAAACATGGAAGTGAAAGGTGTAAGGATAGTAATACTGTATAAAGAGAAGAAAAAATTATTAAACTTGCTAACGGATAAGAGGTTAGAGGAGAGAATAATACTAGTAGAGAGCGAGTTAAAAAAAGAAACAAACATAAAATACTATTATGAGAAAGAGGGAAATGAATTAACTAGAAAAAGCGGGTTTAAAAATTTTTTAATAGATTTAGAGAATAAGAATAAAGATGAATATGAAGTATATACGACAGTAGATAAAATTTTTATAAATAGCAACCTATCCCATATAAAAATATATAATAGTGATTTTGATAAAGTAAAAGAGTATATAAAAGAAGGCGTAGAGCTAGAAGATGGTACGGATAAAAATTGGACATATTTAAAAAACAAGTTAGAAGAATGTAAATGTATAGAACGTGTAATAGAAAGAGAGTTTGAAGATTTTGAAAAGGGATATAGAGAGTGGGATACATATACGGAAGAGAAAAAATGGTTGTACGTAATAGGTATTAAAGCAATAGGAATTAAAAATAACTATGTGATGGAAGTAGCAAAAGCAACGATTGGTATGGAAGGGTTTGTAGATGGGTTATATAGTTATTTAGAAGATAAGTATAAAGAAAATGATGATATAGAAAAATTAAAGGGCGAACAATTTAAAAAAGAGTCAGAGCAGAGAAAAGAAGTTATAAAATATATAAATATGGATTCAGAAAAGTATATAGAGGATTATTGTATAATAACAAAATATAAAACAAATGATATAAGAAAGATGTACTATTTAACGGGTTTAACAGATGTAGAGAAAAAAGAGATGATAGTATGTTTAGGAGAAGTAGAAGAGAAATATAAAAATGATGCAATAGAAATAATAAAAAACAGTTATGAAGACTTGTATAAATATATGAAAGATTATAATTTTAAAAAAGAGACAAGATTTTTAAACGAGTATTTTAAAGAGTACAAAAAAGTTAAATTAGAAGGAAAAATAAGTGATAAGCATAATGAGTTAGTGGAAAAATATGCAGAAGATAGAAAAGAAATCTATAGTATAGAGACGAGAGTAAGTAAGTTTGAAAAAGTAGTAAAAAGTAGCGACTATGTATATTGGGTAGATTGTTTAGGAGTAGAATATTTAGAGTATGTGTTAAATATTGCAAGTGAAATGAAAATAGATGTAGAAGTATCGGTAGTAAAAAGTGAGTTACCAACTATAACGAGGTTAAATAAAGAATTTATAGAGACTTGTGAAATAAACAATATAAGTTATGAAAAAAAAGAGGAATTAGATAAAATAAAACATAGGACAAAAAACCCCTATGAAAATAGTAATAATAAAAAGTACCCAATATATTTAACAGAGGAGTTAGAAATAATAAAGAAAATAATAAAAGAAACGAAAAACAAACTAAAACAATATGAAAAAGTTGTATGGGTGTCAGATCATGGGAGTAGTAGGGGAGTAATATTAAAAGAAGAGAAGGAAAAATATGAGTTAGAAGGAAGAGGGTTAAGTGGCGGAAGATACTGCGAATGTGTAGACGGTATAGAAGAGCATATACCAGAGGATGTAGTGGAAGACAAAGGAAATTATGTAATAACAAACTATAATAAATTCAGAGGTGGACGAGAAGAGGGGAATGAACTTCACGGAGGAGGAACACTAGAAGAATTAATAGTGCCGATACTAGAATTTAGATTACGAGAAAATAAAGAAGAAATAAAAATAAAATTAGTAAATGATAAAATAGTATATAGTAAAACAAAAGATGTAATATTAAAAATAAAAGTAACTAGAGAAATAAAAAATTTGGAAATAAAAATAGACGATAAATATTTTGAAAATATAGATGAGTATAAAAACAATACATATGAGATAAAAATAAATGACATAAAGAAGAAAGAGCAAAACCATAAATATAAATTAATAATAAAAGAAGGTAACCATGTAATTGGGAAGATGGAATTCATGTTAGAAAGTGCAGGAATGAAAGTGAGAGATGATTTTTAAGTAGGAGGGTAGTATGGAAAATAAGTTAAGAAGACATATGGATGGGTTAGTAGTATATAAAAATTTAAATGAGAATAATTTTTTCAAGTCAATAAACATGCCATCTTTTTTAAGAGACTTTATAATACAAAGGTATAGCGATGATGAAGGTCAGTTAGATATAGAAGAGGTAAAGGGATTTATAAAAACATATTTACCCAAAAAAGAAGAATGGCAAGAAATAAAAAATACTATAATACATGGTTATGAAAGTGTAAAAATTTTAGCAAAAATAATAGTGGATATAGATGTACATACAAAAGAAGTTACATTTGAGTTACCAAGTTTTGATTTAAAAAACAAAGAGACATTAATAGAAGAATTAGTGTGGAACGAATGTGGAAAAGATATGTGTAAAGGTGATGAGATATGGGGTATATTAGAGTTAGGATATAAGGAACCAGAAGAGAAACCGAAAAGAAAAGGTAGAATAACATTAGAAAGTTTTAAAAAATTCGAACCTTATGAAGTAGATTTAGAATATTATAAAGAAATAAGAGAAGAGTTTACAACAGATGAATGGATAGATGTAATACTAGGAGCGATTGATTACAATGCAAATGGGTATAATAGTGAAGAAGAAAAGTTATCAGTAATGAAAAGATTATTACCATTTGTAGAGAAAAGAGTAAACATGATAGAGCTAGCGCCAAAAGGTACAGGTAAATCATATTTATTTGGGAAAATAAGTAGACATGGTTGGTTATCGACAGGTGGTAAAATGTCACGTGCAAAAATGTTTTATGACATTCAAAAGAAAAAAGAAGGAATAATACATAATAATGATTTTGTAGCGTTAGATGAAGTACAAACAATTACGTTTTCAGACATATCAGAAATGAGATCAATGTTAAAAGGATACTTAGAAGATGGACAATATTCATTACCAACATATACGGGAGCATCATGGGCGGGAGTAATATTATTAGGAAACATAGATAAAAGTAAGATGGATATAAATAAAGATATGTTTAAAGAATTACCAGAGGAATTTAGAGAAAGTGCGTTACTAGATAGATTTCATGGCTTTATAGAAGGTTGGAAAATACCTAGAATGAATGATGATTTAAAAGTAAAAGGTTGGGCAGTAAATTCAGAATATTTTTGTACGATACTACATTTATTAAGAGATGAGCTAGATTATAGAATAATAGTAGATTCATTAATAGAAGTACCAAGTAAATCAGATACGAGAGATACAGAAGCGATCAAAAGAATGACAACAGCATATTTAAAACTGTTATTTCCAAATGTAAGAACAGAAAGTGATGTAGATTTAGAAGAGTTTGAAAAATATTGCTTAGATCCAGCGATAAAGATGAGACAAATTATAAAAACACAGTTAGCAATAATAGATAGTGAATTTTTAGGAAAAGACGTACCAGATTTAAAAGTAAAAGGAATGGAGTAAATTAAAATGAGACAATGCCATACATGTGGAAAAAAAGATATAAAAAAAAATACAGTAGCATTAAATAAAAAAATATTAGGAAGAAAAATAGAGGCGATACAATGCCTAGAATGCTTATCAGAATACTTAGAAGTTACAGAAGAAGAATTATTAGATAAGATAGAAGAATTTAAAAATGACGGCTGTAAATTATTCGCATAAAAATATTAAAAATGAATGGCGATATAATAAAACGATGTACATAATAAATTGTTAAAGAAATATATAACTAGACTTGTAAAAAATTGAATAAAATAAAAAAATAATATATAATATATACATGTGAAACAATAAATAAAAACTTAGAGTTTTACGACACCCTAAAATAGACAGGGTATAAAAC
>CAMZNU010000049.1 GCA_947313885.1 uncultured Clostridia bacterium
AAAAAAAAAAAAAAAAAATGGAACACCATCATCAGAAGCAGGTGCGCATATAGCAGATATAATAAAAAAAGCATTAGATGAAAAAGCTACAGGTCAAGATTTAAAATTATAAGGGGTGAAAAAAATGATAAACGATAGATTAAAAGCAAGTGTATTAGGTGTGAAAGTAATATCAAATGTAGATAGTAAAATGAGTAAAGAATTAAATTTACCACAAGGTTATAAAAGTATTGGTATAGTAACATCAGATTGTGATGACGTTACTTATGTAGCACTAGATGAAGCTACAAAAAAAGCAGAAGTAGAAGTAGTATATGCAAAATCGTTTTATGGTGGAGCAGGTAATGCAAGTACGAAATTAGCCGGTGAAGTTATAGGAATAATAGCAGGAGCTACGCCAGCGGAAGTAAAAAGTGGTTTAGATGCTATAGTAGATTTTATAGAAAATGATGCGGCGTTTTATAGTGCTAATGAAGACGATAGTATACCGTACTTTGCACATTGCGTATCAAGAACGGGAACATTTTTATCAAAAGAATCAGGAATAAAAGAAGGTGAGGCGTTAGCATATTTAATAGCACCACCATTAGAAGCTATATACGGATTAGATGTAGCAATGAAAGCGGCGGGAGTAGAGTTAGTATCATTTTATGAACCGCCATCAGAAACAAACTTTGGTGGAGGATTGCTAACAGGTAGTCAATCGGCATGTCAAGCAGCATGTGAAGCTTTTGCAGATGCTATAAAATATGTTGCCGCAAACCCAACTAATTACTAGGAGGAAAAGCTATGAAGTCATTAGGAATGATAGAAACTAGAGGATTAGTAGGAGCAATAGAAGCAGGAGACTGTGCAGTGAAAACAGCTAATGTTGAAATACTAAATAAACACTTAATAGGTGGAGGATTAGTATCAATAGAAATAGTTGGTGACATAGGAGCAGTGAAAGTAGCTATTGAGTCAGCTGTAGAGGCTACGAAAAGAATGGGTGTATACATAGGAAGTAATGTTATAGCACGTCCATCAGAGGAAATAGTGGAAAAACTGTTACAAAAGAAAAGTAATATAATTGAAGAAAAAAAAGAAGTGAAAGAAGTGAAAGAAGTGAAAAAAGTGAAAGAAGTGAAAAAAGTGAAAAGTGTTAAAGTTAGAAAAGACACTAATAAAAAATAGGTACAATGAAAAAAAATATAAAATATTACTTAAAAAATAGGAGGATTTAAATTATGGCAACTTTAAACGCATTAGGGATGATAGAAACAAAAGGATTAGTAGGAGCAATAGAAGCGGCAGATGCAATGGTAAAAGCAGCAAATGTAACATTAGTAGGAAAAGAAATGATAGGTGGAGGATTAGTTACAGTATTAGTAAGAGGAGATGTAGGGGCAGTGAAAGCGGCTACAGATGCAGGAGCGTCAGCGGCAGATAGAGTTGGAGAATTAGTATCAGTACACGTAATACCAAGACCACATTCAGAAGTGGAAATATTATTACCATCAGGTTCAAATAAATAATTTATATATGAGGATAAAAGCTGTATGTAATACAGCTTTTGTTTTAAAATGGGAGAAAAAATGAATAATGTTTGTGTAGTAGAATTTACAAGCATAGCCAAAGGTATAAAAAGTTTAGATGTGTTTTCAAAAAATGTAATAGTGGATATATATAGAGCGGGAGTAACTTGTCCAGGAAAATATTATTATGTATTAGTAGGGGAAATAGGAAGTTTAGAAGATGGATTAAAAAAAGTAGATAGTGATAAAAAAGAATTGATTAGTGGAGTAAATGTAGATGTATTAAAAGCTATAAAAGGGCATCGAAATAAAAAAGTAGAAGATGCACTAGGAATAGTAGAGATTTACGGAATCGGTGAAGGAATAAGATCGCTAGATAAAATAGTGAAAGAAGTAGGAATTAAAGTATTAAAAATAGTATTAGGATATGGGACAGCAGGTAAATGTTATTATGTTGTAACGGGAAGTGTAGATGAAGTTAAAGAAAGTGTAACAATAGTTGAGAAAAACTATAAAGTGAAAAATATAGATATCATAAATAACCCGATAAAGGGAATAGAACAGTATATATAAAGTAGGTATATAAATAATAAGGATATTATCTTAAATAATAAATAGAGATAATTAATATTAGAATACCTACTTTTTAATTTATAAATGAAGATAGGAGATAAAAGATGGATAAAGATTTATTGTCAATACAGCAAGTAAGAGATGTAGTAAAAAAATCTAAAGAGGCACAAAAAGAATATAGTAAATATAACCAAGTATCTATAGATAAAATAGTGTTAAGTATAGTTGAGGAAGTATCAAAATATAGTAGTGATTTAGCAAAAAAAGCGGTAGATGAAACGGGATTTGGTTTATGGGAAGATAAAATAATAAAAAATGATTTTGCATCAAAAGGTTTATATGAGTATATAAAAAATATGAAAACAGTAGGAGTAATAAATGCAGAAAAAGATTTAATGGAAATAGGTGTACCGATGGGAGTTATAGCGGGAATAATACCGTCAACAAACCCGACATCAACAACAATATATAAATCAATATTGGCATTAAAATCAGGGAATGGGATAGTAATAAGTCCGCATCCAAATGCAAAAAACTGTATATTAGACACAGTGAAAATAATAAATAAACAATTGAATAAATTAGGAGTACCAGAAGGCTTAATAGGAGTAATAGATATACCAACATTAGCGAGTACACAGGAGTTAATGAAACATAAAGACATAGCGGTAATATTAGCAACAGGTGGGGAAGCTATGGTTAAAGCGGCGTATACATCAGGGAATCCAGCTATTGGAGTTGGTCCAGGTAATGGTCCAGCGTTCATAGAAAAATCAGCAGATATAAAGATGGCAGTAAAAAGAATACTAGATAGTAAAACTTTTGATAATGGTGTAATTTGTGCATCAGAGCAATCGATAATAGTTGAAAAAGAGTCAGAAAAAGAAGTAGTAAAAGAATTAGAAAAACAAAGGGCATATTTTTTAAATAGGGAGCAATCAGATAAATTAAAGCAATTTATTATGCGAAGTAATGGAACGATGAACCCTTTAATAGTTGGTAAAAGTGTAAAACAAATAAGTAAATTAGCGAATATAACAGTGCCAGAGGGTGCGCGAGTAATAATATCTAGAGAGGAAACAGTAGGTAAAGACAACCCATATTCGCGAGAAAAATTAGCACCAATATTAGCATTTTATGTAGAGAATAATTGGGAAGATGCATGTAATAGAGTAATAGAAATTTTAAATAATGAGGGTGTAGGACATACTATGTGCATACATTCAGAAAATAGAGATATAATAAAAGAATTTGCGTTAAGAAAACCAGCATCAAGAATATTAGTAAACACTCCAGGTGCATTAGGAGGAGTAGGCGCTACTACAATGTTAGCACCAGCGTTTACATTAGGATGTGGTGCAGTAGGAGGAAGTTCAACATCAGATAATATAACGCCATTAAATTTAATTAATATAAGAAGAGTGGCATGGGGAAATAAAGAGTTGGAAGAAATAAGAGATAACGAAACAAAAACAATAGAAGAAGATGGTACGGTAGAATTAGAAGCGATAATAAGTAAGGTAGTTAAGGAGTTATTAAATAAATAATAGCTAAGGGTAGGTGTAGTAATGTTAATAAATGAAATAAATTTAAGAGATAAGTATAATAAAAATAAATTTAAAATATTAAATATAAGTAGTGAAGATATAATAACGCCATCGGCTAGAGAGTTTATAAATAAAAATAAAATAGAAATAGTAATAGATAATAATGAAAATATAAAAGAAGAGGAAAACGAAAAAAAAGATAGTAAAGAGAATAAAATAAAATACGTAGGAATTAATGGTGAAAGTTATATAGAAAAGCCAGAGCATATGACGCTAATACATGGAAATGTATTAGTATTAAAAAGTAATAAAATAATAAAATTTAGAAGTAAGTTAGATTATTTTTTAAGTGAGTTAGTATTAACAGAAAAATTAATAAATAGTACGAATAATAAATTTAAAGAAGACATGGAAAGCATAAGAGCGTTTGTAGATGAGATGGTAAGAAGTGAAGTACTAGGTAAAAAGATAGAAAAAGACAGTAAAATATTGGGAATGGACTTTAAGAAATTACGCGAAGTATCACATAACCCAAAAAAATATTATAAAATGGAACATTTATTTAGAATTTCCAAGGAGAATAAAATAAATACACTACGCCTAAATGTATTAAGAACAATAATTAGAGAAACGGAAATTTTAGGAGTGGAGGCATATGTAAGTGAAAGCGGTGTAGAAAAAGAAGATATACTAGCGGGATTAAATAAATTAAGTAGTGCAATTTATATAATGATGTTGAGGGAAGAGAGTGGACATTATGGAAATAAATAAAATAGTAGAGTTAGTAAAAATAGAGTTAGAAAAAAATAAAATAAAAAGAAAAGTACCTATAGAGGCATCGGGAAGACATATCCATTTAAGTAAAGAGCATATAGAACAATTGTTTGGAGAAGGGTATGAATTAGAAAAAATCAAAGATTTATCACAAACAGGACAATATGCATGTAAGGAGAGAGTAAGAGTAATAGGGAAAAAGGGTATTATAGAAAATGTAATTGTGTTAGGTCCAAGTAGAGAAAGTAGCCAACTAGAAATTTCAATAACGGATAGTAGAGTATTAGGAGTAAAACCAATTATGAGGAATTCGGGGGATATTAAAAACACCCCATCTGTAATAATAAGTAATGGTGATAAAATAGTTAAGTTGGAAGAAGGCGTAATAGTTGCAAAAAACCATATACATATGAACGAAGAAGATAGTGTAAGGTTAGGAGTTAGAGATAAAGAGTTAGTAAATGTAAGGGTAAGAACAGAAAGACCAGTAATTTTTGAAGATGTATTAGTTAGAGTGAATAAAAATTTTGTATTAAGTATGCATATAGACTACGATGAAGGCAATTGTTGTAAATTAGATAAAGGGACATATGGAGAAATAATATGAAAGAAGAAGACTTAATAAAACTAATACGTCAAGAAGTTGAAAAATATGTAATAAAAAATGATATAAAAGAAAAAAGTATAGAAACATTAGGTGATGATAAGTTATTAGAAAATGACTTAAAAAAAGAATTTACTATAAACAAAAATAGCGACGACTTAATAGTAATGGAATTAAGCATAAATGAGTTAGAAGGAATAAGTAGAGGAATATATATAAATGAGAATAGTGAAATTATATTAAATTATTTACTAAATAATAAAAATATATATGTTATAGAAGAAGGTATCAGTTGGAAAAAGTATAAAAATATAAATATAGCTTTAGAAAAACAATATATTAAATATGAAGAAAAATTAAAATTATATGGAATTGAAATATGTAAACGAGTAGATATAAAAAATAAATTATTAGGCAAAACATTATGTATTAGAGATGGTGTTATAGATTTAAAATTTATAAAAAATCAAGACCTAGAGATAAAGGAAATAGAAATAGAAAAAAAAGTATATGTAACAGAACTTGCTAAGGAATACATAAGGCAACAAAGTATTAAAATAAAAAGAAGGTGAAAATATGATAATAGGTACAGTTATAGGTAATGTATGGTCTACTAGAAAAATAGAAGCATTAGTAGGACTTAAATTTTTAGTAGTAGAAACGGATAGGGGCGAAATAGTTGCATGTGATAATATAGGTGCTGGTGAGGGTGATAAAGTATTAATTACCCAAGGTAGTTCAGCAAGGCAGGAAACAGGAGATTCGATACCTATAGATGCATTAATTATTGGTATAATCGACAAATAAAAGAAAAAAGAAGGAGTGTTTATGAAAAAAATATTAATATCAATGGAAAATATAAATGATTACATAAAAGATAATAAAATAATAATAATGCCAAATATGATAATACCGCCATCAATAAAAGATTATTTAAAAAATAATAAAATTAAAATAAGTTATGAAAAAAGTGAATATAAAGAGGTAAAGACAGGATGTTTAAAAGAGAGAATAAAAACAATTTTAAAAAAAGAATATAAAATAGTAGATACTAAAACAATAGATAAAATAATTAGTAAAGTAGAGGAGATAATTTAAAATGGGAATTAATGATATAATTATTTATATAATGGTTATTTTTATGATAGTAGGAGCTGTAGATAAATGTTTAGGTAATAAATTTGGATATGGTGAAAAATTTGAAGAAGGGTTTATGGCAATGGGAGCGTTAGCCCTTGCGATGGTTGGGGTTATATCACTAGCACCAGTAATTGCGAATGTATTAAGACCGATAGTATCACCAATATATGAAATGTTAGGAGCAGATCCAGCAATGTTTGCAACAACATTGTTAGCAAACGATATGGGCGGATATCCGTTAGCAATGGAATTAGCAAATACAGAACAGGCCGGAATATTTGCAGGATTAATTTTAGGTGCAATGATGGGGCCAACTATAGTGTTTACGATACCTGTAGCATTAGGAATAATTGAACCAGAAGATAGAGAATTTTTAGCAAAGGGAGTATTAGCAGGGATGATAACTATACCGCTAGGAGCTTTAGTAGGTGGATTAGTTGCAGGATATGAAGTAGGATTTATATTATCTAATTTAGTACCAATAATATTATTTGCAGGTGTTATAGCATTAGGATTATGGTTAGTTCCAAATAAGATGATAAAAGGTTTTACGATATTTGGGCAAGGAGTAGTAATAATAATAACTATAGGATTAGCAGCAATAGTAACAGAAACATTAACAGGAATAGTAGTTATAAAAGGGATGGCACCAATATCAGAAGGTATAGAAGTTATAGGAGCAGTTGCGATAACATTAGCAGGGGCGTTTCCATTGGTGCATTTTATAACAAAAGTATTTAATAAACCATTAATGAAATTTGGTAAATTATTAGGAATGAATGAAACATCAGCAACAGGAATGGTAGCAACATTAGCAAATAGTATTCCTATGTTTGGACTAATGAAAGATATGGATAAAAAAGGTAAAATAATAAATGTAGCATTTGCAGTAAGTGCAGCATTTGTATTTGGTGATCACTTAGGGTTTACAGCAGGAGTAAATAAGGAAATGATATTCCCGATGGTAGTAGGTAAATTAGTAGGTGGTGCATCAGCAGTAGTAGTAGCGATAATAATATATAATATGGGTGAGAAGAAGAAAGGATAAAAAATGAATATTGATAATAATGAATTAGAAGCGTTAATAAAAAAAGTAATATTAAAAGAATTAGAAGGTAAAGAAGAAAAAATAAAATATATGGATCCAAGTGGAGTGGGAGTAATAAAAGCAAATAAAATAGAGAGAGAAAGATTTGATACAGGAAACCCAAATGATGAAGTATATGTAACAGATTTATTTTCATTATCAGAAAGTCCGCGAATAGGTGCGGGGATGATGGAAATGACAAAGTCAACATTTGAGTGGAAATTAGAATATGATGAAATAG